>NZ_JADEXU010000126.1 GCF_015206895.1 Nostoc sp. LEGE 12450
GCTCAATGCCCAATGCCCAATGCCCAATGCCCAATACCTAATCCTAAACCGTAGACAAAGAATAGACCTGACCATCAATCAACAGTCGTGTAATGCCCTTAGCTTGCAGATGAGTACGAGCCTTATGGAGCATTTTACTATCAGGAACTTTAATCACGCGATCGCGCTTGGTAGAAAAGCGCTTGGCGACGCGATGATTATCAAACACCGGCAGAGTTCTTTGCTGGGTTTCCAGGCTGGGAATTTGTCCCAAATCACCAAAATCCTTCAGAGGCCGGGTAATTAATTCCGAGGAACGGTCAATTACCAAATAACAAGTTTTCGGCAAATTGGCTATCGACAGAGGTAAAACTTGAACTGATGCTTCACCTGGTCTTCTTTTTGTGACTAAAGGTCTTTCGTCATCCAGCTCATCATCATCAAAGTCTTCTTCCTCAAAGTCGTCATCCTCTAAATCATCATCTTCTAAATCATCCAAATCCTCCGATTCATCTAGCAAATCTTCGCCTAGCATCTGCGCGATGACAGCCGCTCCAGGATGTTTATCCTTTAGCGGTGGAATGGAGATACTGACTATTTCCGGCGGCTTTTGCTCTGGAGTTTCTAATTTCTCTGTAACTCGGAGCTTCGGTTTTTCCGCCGCCGAGGGGCGACGGCGCACCCGTCTACTAGCAGCGAGTGACTCTGCCGTTTCCTCTGAGTAAACTTCCGGCTCTACACGAATTACCCGACGTGGCTGCGGCTCAACCTTTGTCACTTCCAACGGTGGGCTTTCGATGGGTGGAACTTCTATCTCCGGCTCCGGTTGAGTCAACAATGGTAACTGCTCGTAGCTTACCTGCGCCCTACCTTCAGGAGTTCTCGCAGCCCGCTTTAAAGAGACTAAGTATTCATACTCATCCTCTGGCAAAGTACTTTTGAGCAGGCGACTAATTGTCGAGTTACTCACACCATAGCGTTCTGCCAAAGTTGAGGTTGTTTCGGCAGTCTCTCGATATAACTTAAGAATTTCTTGCTTGTCAGAGTCTGTTAGTTTTCTCACGGTAGATACCAAAAATCTTTACTAAGCTCGTTTACGTCCGCTGGTACGCCTCGTTCGTCTTAGTGATGCGTCATATTCTAAGACAGCGCCCATGCCAAATAACACCCCACTAAACACCCAAAACACTTCTAATATCTCCCCACTTTGATAGTTGGGACCTTGGGCGTATTTAAACCACATATCTGCAATGTAAAGCGAAAAGGCCGCTGCTGCAATCATTCGCCAAGACTGGGAAACTCTTCCCCCCCAAAAGGCTAACAGCAGAGTGGTAGCAATAATCAACAGAACCACATCGCTAACTACGTAAAACCAATTCAAGATAGCGACTAGCAGTTCTGAGGGTGTTTCCTGTTGCATAGAAATCCACCATGCCAACAAACTACCGAACACTGCAATTGCTAACACAATTAGCCACTGCCATTTTTCCAGATTGATTCGCCTGGAAGCCACAGCTAAAATCATGCCTGCGCCAAGTAATAGATAAGTGAGTACAAAAAATATATCGCCTACAGACACATCTGGTTCATCTTTTAACACTATTTCGGTATATCCGAAAATTATCCCCCCAACGAAATAGGAAAGCATACCTAACCCAATTAAGAGCCAGACATTTCGCCCACTGACGATTTGTGGACTCAGCCAGTTCCTCAAGCATAAGATACTGGCACCCAAATAAGCTAAAGCTTCAAAAATATTTGTACCAATCACATACCACTCGGCCCGGCTTTCTATGCCATCAGCTCCGGGAACTTTGGCACTAAACAACAAAAAGTATAGCAGTGCTAGTACGGCCCAGCCAATATTAGCTAAGACAATGTTCTGAGTATTGAAAATGGATTTAGAAAGGAACGAATTCTCGTAAGAGTTATTCATAGGAATTGACTATGTAGATGCACTCTGGCAATATTTTGAGTTAAAGGACTGTATATGTAGCAGTGTGTCTGCCGATAATACACAATCGGACACCAAAAGCAAGTACCAGTGGCCGGAATTTTGTTAAAATTTTCCATGCTACTGCCACAGTTTACCCAGTGGCGATTGATTTAGCCAACTGATAAATAGCAATCGCTCGGCTTCTGGCATATCTTCTAGCTTATAAATCACTTGTTTGGTAAAGTTGCCATTGCCAAAATATGCTTTTCCTAATCGATGCAGTTCTTGTAATAAAGTAACTACATGATTTTCCTGCCAATCAGGTATTTTGGCAGTTGGCAAAGGATTGGTAGATACCAAATATTTAACTGCTTCAAGGGTTGATGCTTGAGGAAATTGCTTTTGCTTTAATACTTCCGCAATATCTTTTTCAAATAATGCAGCTTGTTTAGCACCTAAAAACTCTTCAATGTCGATAGAAACACCCTGTAACAGCAAAATACTGGCTTGGACTAAAATCGCCGTTTTGCCATGACCACCTGTATCACTATCCAGCTGCTCTAAACGGATTTTACCCCAGACGCTAAAGCGTTCCGGTTCCTCCAGCAAAACACAGGCTTTACCTCGGTTATCCGTTAATTCTCTCCATAAGGCTCTAGCTTCTTCTTCTTGACTAGCTTTGAAGACACTAATCAAGCGAAAAGTCTGCCCTTGATAATTGAGGATCGGCACCTGCTGATCCTTTTTTGGGTGCTGAATGCTTGATATTTCAACATCCTGCCGTTTGAGAATAAACATGGCACTAGCAAATAACTCCTCACAGGGGCACTCTTAATATGGAATATATAATGGCATTTGGCAGTATCGCCAAGGCTGAAATTACCTAGCATACTGTGGGAATGACCCTAGCGATCGCCAGATCCTTCCTAAAGGTAGCCGCCCATAGTAGGGTGGCGTTAACAGGTAAATAACCCTTTGATAACTCAATATATCTAAACCAATACTCCATCTGTTTCGTTTTCGATGTAGATTAACTAACTAGCGACTAGCATCTTAGCCTTGCTAGTAGTAAATCTGCAATTTTCGATTGCTTCTTGGTAGGTGAACACGATATAATAGTGCAGATGACTCCTTCAGGAGCCATTATTTTGTTTTGGGCGCGTAGCTCAGTGGATAGAGCCACGGATTTCTAATCCGTTGGTCGCAGGTTCGAACCCTGCCGCGCTCGTTTTAACTTAATACGAACTCTAAAGAAGCCTTTTCATGGTAATTTACCAAATAGGCTTGAGAGTTCATATAAATGCACCACACAAAAGACAAGGGCGATCTAGCAGCAGCTAAAGTTATAGCAGATTTAGTCGAGAAAGAATATTCAGTTTTTGTACCAGTAGTAACTGAACACGCACCCTTTGATTTAATTGCCTATAAAGATGGCAAATGTTACAGAATTCAAGCTAAATACAGTTGTGATGGCACACTGAAAAATAAAAGCAATTGGGCAGACAAGAATGGTTGTCATGAGAAAAAGTACAAATCTGATGACTTTGATTTCTATGGCCTTTATTTGCCAGATATAAACAAAGTAGTTTATCCATCAATCACGTTTGGCGGTTGCGGTATCAGGACAACGCCGCCTAAATCACCTAATCCTTTTTATTGGTGGGAGGATTTTACAGATTTAACTGAAGTAGCACTTAAGCGAACCTACAAAGAGTTTGGCATTGATTTAACAACTAGAAAGGTTAACCCAGACTCTAGAATTCACACCAGAAAAGTAGAAAGGCCATCAAAAGAAGAACTAGAAAAACTAGTTTGGGAAAAGCCAACTGCACAAATTGGGAGAGATTTTGGCGTGTCTGATAAGGCTGTAGAAAAGTGGTGTAAGGCTTATGGGATACAAAAGCCACCTAGAGGGTATTGGGTTAAGAAAGCTTATGGAAAAGTGGAAGGATAATTTTGCTTAAATCTTTCATTTGTTTAAGCATAAGAGGAAGACCTACTAATATAACAAAGGCCATTTAGTTTTTTCTAGAATGCCTAACTGTTAACAGGCACTCCTCAATAATACCGAAGTCTTCCTCTGAGTATGCGTAACTTTTGTTATTCCACTTCCCATTGACGTTACGAGATACCTTTCTTGGGTTTATGCCGTGTACTTCCCTGTGCTTGTCAGCCACACGTGTAGCTAGCTTATGATAGTCTGATTCATCTACTTGTATTTTATTTTCGTCTAAGTATTGCCCTACAGTTAATAGCTCTTTAGCTGGTATGTCCCCTGATAACTCCTTCATAGACTCAGCCTTAGCTACTACATAGCGCTCTGGGTATGTTAATGCTTCCTCCCAACGCTTAACCAGTTGGGTTTTAGATAATGTATTCAAATACACTACTTCTATTTGCCTGTCTACGTGTGCAGGTGGGAGGATATTAAGAACTAGCACTTGTATGATTAGCCTACTAACTTTATACCCTTTAGAGTACCCAGTTCTATAAGATACATTAACTCCATCGAAACCAAAAAACACTAGGCACTAACCACACGTATCAGACAACCAAATGCCCGTTAAAGATTTGAGATATCTCTAGCAACCCATAGTTAGATTGTTTTATGCTTAAGACACGTTTAGGACAATCTAAGATGTTTTAGCACTGGTAAGTATCCTTGAAAAAGCCCGTGACGAGGATTGAACTCGTGACCTCACCCTTACCAAGGGTGTGCTCTACCACTGAGCCACACGGGCGAAACATAATTCCAATTTTTCAGCTAGAAGTTAAAATGCTGGGAGTTTTGATGCTTACCCAGTCATTATAACTTATAACTTCGTAAGTGGTGGGCCGGGCTGGATTTGAACCAGCGTAGGCGCTAGCCAACGGATTTACAGTCCGTCTCCATTAACCACTCGGACACCGACCCGATTTGTCTCACGATTTAAAATCTTAGCACCACCTTTTATAATTAGCAAGTGGTTAGAAAAAATAACTTTTAGGTAGAGATCGCAACAAAACTGCGTCTCTACCTTATGGATAAAAATACTGGTTACACGCTCATCTCCAGCATTCGTTGCATTGGTCGCAGTGCAGCAAGACGGATATCCTCTGACATGGTAATTTCGGGAGTGCGATTTTTCATTGCCCAGTAAAGCTTTTCTAGGGTGTTTAACCGCATAAACGGACATTCGTTACAAGCACAGTTATTCATCGGCGGTGCAGGAATAAAATGCTTGTCAGGAGCTAGTTTTTGCATTTGATGAATGATTCCCGGCTCCGTAGCAACGATAAATTCTTTGGTGGGGCTGCTTTGACAATACTTGAGTAAAGCGGCTGTAGAGCCAATAAAGCTGGCGTGGCGCAATACACTACTTTCACATTCTGGATGTGCGATCGCTTCTGCTTCGGGATGGGCAATTTTTAACTGGACAATTTTCTTTTCCGAGAAGGTTTCATGGACAACACAGCTACCTTGCCATAACACCAAATCTCGTCCAGTTTGTTCCATCACATACCGCCCCAAATTCCGATCTGGGGCAAAAATAATAGGCTGTTCTTTCGGTATCTGCTGCACAATTTTCACAGCATTGGAGCTAGTACAAATAATATCGCTCATCGCCTTGATATCAGCAGAGCAGTTGATGTAAGATACCACTAGATGATCTGAATGCGCTGCTTTAAAAGTTGCAAACGCTTCTGGTGGGCAACTATCTGCTAAAGAACAACCAGCATTCAAATCTGGTAAAAGTACTAATTTATCGGGATTAAGTATCTTTGCTGTTTCTGCCATGAAGTGAACACCAGCAAAGACAATTACATCCGCATTGGTTTTTTCGGCGGCTCTTGCTAGTTGTAATGAATCCCCAATAAAGTCTGCAATATCCTGAATATCTGGCTCTTGATAATAATGCGCCAGGATAACGGCGTTGAGTTCTTTTTTGAGACTCTGAATCGCGGCAAACAAATCTAGTGGTAGTTCACCCAGTTGGGTGTTTTCTCGTTGAGCTAGTGCAGTGGTAAACACAGTTTAGGGGTGCTTTATGTTGCAAATGTATGTCCTGTGGATTCAATTATAGTAGTTTTTACCAAAAATAGTGGACGGTTGATATTTTGGGGTTGTGTCCAAATCGGGCTGAGTTTCATATCCTGGAGATAGACGGCAAGGAAAGTGGCATGACCAGTCAGAAAACTCAATCGATAAACCTCAAAATTGCTGTAGTTGGAGATATTCACGACCAATGGGAAGTGGAAGATGGCGTTGCACTCAAGCATCTGGGTGTTGACTTAGTGCTGTTTGTCGGGGATTTTGGCAATGAATCGGTGGAAGTGGTCAGAGCGATCGCATCTCTCGATATTCCCAAAGCAGCCGTAATGGGCAACCACGATGCCTGGTACACCGCCACCGAATGGGGACGCAAAAAGGCTCCTTATGACCGCTCTAAGGAAGACTGGGTACAGGAACAACTCGATTTATTAGGCCCGTCCCATGTCGGTTACGGTAAGTTGGATTTTCCCGCTTGGAATTTAACTGTAGTGGGGGGCCGTCCCTTTACTTGGGGTGGCCCAGAGTGGAAATTCGCGGAAATCTGTAAAGAACGTTACGGTGTGACGAGTTTGGAAGAATCCGCCGATCGCATCGTGAAAGCGATCAAAAGCGCCGCTTACGAGACAATTATATTTTTGGGTCACAATGGGCCTAGTGGGTTAGGCGATCGCCCCGAAGACCCCTGCGGCAAAGACTGGCACCCAATTGGCGGCGACTTTGGCGATCCAGATTTAGGCGAGGCGATTTCTCAAGCCTTGACTGCTGGTAAAACCATTCCTCTGGTGACATTTGGTCACATGCACCGAGATTTACGCCATACCAAGAAGGTGCAGCGTAAGCCCATCTTTAGAAGTCCAGAGGGGACAATTTACTTAAATGCGGCTAGTGTCCCCAGGATTGTGGAAAATGACGGCGAGAAGTTGCGTAATTTTTCCATTGTCACCCTAGAGGCAGGTGTGGTTTCGCAAGTTTCCCTAGTTTGGGTGGGGAATGACTTTCAGGTGGCACAGGAGGAAATTTTGTACGAGCGATCGCGCATTGTGTCGTAGATATTCGCGTCCAGTAGTGCAATCTGCGTAGATAATAGGGTATAGTATTATCTGTCAAGTTTAGTGCTAACCAACAAAAGCGCCTGAATAGCGTCTGAAACTAGGATCAGCAGAAATTTGGCAGATTTACTGGAGAGGTGGCAGAGTGGTCGATTGCGTCCGACTTGAAATCGGATGAGGCTAAAACCTCCGGGAGTTCGAATCTCCCCCTCTCCGTTGAATGATTTGTGCATGATACATTACAGATAAGCTCTCTGACTAACACATTCAAGTTTATGAGAGTGAATCAAAGTTATATTGCATATAACAGTAAGGCTAAAGATAGCCCTGTTATCATTCAAGGTATTAGGATTCAGATATGTCATTCAGCAAAAAATTATGATTTGCTGAATTTACAAAGCGTGGTAGTTTTAGTCGAGTATATGAATTAACCTTAAGTAATTAAAATCAAATGGTGTCATGAAAGTAGAAATTCATAACTTAGGTGTTATAGAAGAACTTGAAATTGACTTAAAACCGTTTACTGTTTTTATTGGAAGAAATGGCACTGGAAAAACTTGGACTGCTTCTACTTTAGCGTCTATATTGGGGAAACATGGATTTGATAGGTATTTGAAAAGTTACATAAACGGCAAAACTGAGCAGAAATATCCGATTATAGATAATGCTATTAAACAATTTCTGCAAGAAGGAAATATTAGTATTGACTTAATTAATTTTGCTGAGGAATATGCGGAAGCATATATTAATGATGTTGCTCAGTTATCTCTTAGTTTGATGAAAACATTTTTGAGTACTGAACGTAGTAAGTTGAAATCAAGCAAGATAAGCTTTGATTTAGCTACCGTAAAACAAGAAATACTTGAAAATGTAAAGAAATCTAACTTAGAGAGACAAATCTATTTTGGTTCACAAGGTAAAGAGTATTTAAATATATTAAAGGAAATTGGGAAAAATAATATTTATTTTAATATAGTTTCCAAAGATAGTTTTTTAAATAAAATTCCTATGAGGCTATTTAAAGAACTTTTACTTCAAGAGATTTTCCAGATACTTCATAGGTCTTTTTATTCGGATGTTTATATATTTCCTACACAAAGAACTACTTTTATAAGTTTTCCTATTTCTCTTACAAAAGAAATAGGAAAAGTTGATAATAATGTAAATTTTGATGAAATATTTGATATTGATTTAGATATTAACAAAATAATATCTGAACGCTCAGATAAATCAAAAATTAAAAAGCCGAGTGAGCCAGTACAAAGTTTAATAGAAATATTAAATAACGCATATATAAAGACAATAAATGAAAGAAAAGAAGAAATTAAAAACCAACCAGAAATCGGCATTTATACTAAATTAGCAGAATTATTAGAAAAGCAAATTTTGCAAGGTAAAATATATTTTGATGAGTCTGGATTGAAAAATAAAATATTTTTTCAGTCATCAGAAAAAATTGAAGTGGAAATAACAGTTGCTTCATCTCTGGTTAAAGGATTAGCACCTTTAGTTCTTTGGTTACGCTATTTGGCTGAACCGGATGAGTTGCTAATTATTGATGAACCAGAAATGCATTTACACCCATCAGTACAAGTAGCAATTACTGAATTTTTAACAATGTTAGTCCAAGCTGGTCTAAAAGTATTAATTATAACTCATAGTCCTTATATATTGGATCATCTATCGAATTTGATGAAAGCTGCTAAATATAAAGATAAAGAAAGTATAAAAAATAAATTTTATTTAGAACGAACAGAAGCTTTTATTCCTCAAGAAAAAGTTTCTGTATATTTGTTTGAAGATGGTATAACTAAAAACATCTTAAATGAAGAAGGGCGTATAGATTGGGGTACATTTGGTGATGTATCTGATGATATTTCCCATATATTCCCATAGTCACTCTTAAACTAAGGAGTGATTTAAAAATGCCTTTAAATAATTTATTGTTATCAAGTTGTTTCCTGCCAGGAAAAACAAGTTATACAGAAAACGGAGTAGAGATAAATATAAAACCATCTAGCGGTGAAACAATTCTTTTTTTTCTTATAGATAATCAGTCAAATCCTAATTGTAAATTGCGTCAACTATTAGGATTAGAGCAAGAAGGTATGAAAATCTGTGATTTAATTGTCTTTTATGCAAAAGAGAATAAAAGAATAATCTGTTTTGTAGAATTAAAAGGTAGTGATATAAAAACAGCTACAAAGCAAGTCATAATTACACATACATATTTTAAAAAATTATTGAAACAGTCTGAACCATCACTAAGTTTTATTCCAAAAGCATATATTAAATCTAACAGTTCTGTCCCACAAGAAATTGATAAATATAAACAAGAATTAAAGCGGGAATTTGGCGAAAATAACTACGATATTAGCAGGAATTCAGATTTAGGTAACTTTCTGCGAGACGTTGATTATCAACCCAGAGGAAAATCAAAAAAAAGTAAATAATTGGCAGCAAGCGATCGCTCCTTCCCCAAACTCCTATCGTGCTACCATTACCAATAAATTCTTTTGGGAGGTCAATCAATGGCTACCATTCATGCGCTCAATATACCTGATGAGTTATACGAACAACTCCAACACTTAGCTAAAGCTGAAAATAACTCAATTGATGCTCAGGTTATTACAATCTTGCAGAACGCTTTGCAGGCAAAAACACAGCCAACGGAAGAAGAAAAGCGAAAAAATGTCCCAAAACTCCTAGAGGAAATTAGTCGCCGTCGCCGCCGCTTGAATCCAGCAGACTTTGGATTACCTGATAGTACTGAACTAATTCGAGAAGACCGCGATAGATGAGCAATCCTCTTAGATGCGTGGTAGATACCAGTGTGTGCATCAAGTATTTTATTGCTGACCCACTAACTGCTAAAGTTAATCAACTCTTCGGTCATCTCGCCAATCCACAGACAGAAATTTTTGTTCCAGACCTTTTTTACATTGAGTGTGCTAACACGTTCTGGAAGTATGTCCGTGCAAGGATGTACACTGCTGCTGAGGTTCAGACAGATTTAGCTACTCTGAAAGCTTTTCCGTTGCGTGTTGTTTCAACAGCTGATTTGATGGCGGATGCAGTTACTATAAGCTTGAGTTATGGAACTTCTGCCTACGATGCTTCTTATGTCGCGCTTTCCCAGCAGGTAGGTACTACTTTACTGACTCTCGACGGTAAGCTGGTAAAGGCTTTAGCCGCTTCGTCTTACAATGTTTCCTCGTTTAATGACTTCGAGGTTCCAGCGTTGGAGTCGATGTAGAAGCGATCGCCTTTCCTCACCATATATTCAACCCCAAAGCATTGGATGAGGCTAAACAAATCGATACAAACTCAGAATTGGGGAAATTAAATTTTTATCACCGACTCACTTAGTTGCAATAAAATTAGTTTGTAAAGCAGGGTATAAACCTGCTGTTTTTTAATATTCAATTGTCAAAAATGCCTTTTACTTATAACCGCACTGTTCGCTTTCAAGATACTGATGCTGCTGGCGTAGTTTATTTTGCTAACGTCTTGGGTATTTGCCATGAAGCTTATGAAGAATCTCTAGAAGCATCAAGTATTAATCTCAAAGATTTTTTTACTAATCCTTCTGTAGCTTTTCCCATTGTTCATGCTAGTGTCGATTTTTTGCGCCCTATGTTTGTTCGGGACAAGTTACTGATTAGCTTAATTCCCCAAAAAATAGGTGCTGATAAGTTTGAAATTACTTATGAAATTACTGTGGGTGAGGTGATAGTTGCTAAGGCTATTAGTCGCCATGTTTGTATTGATGTGAGTAGTAGAAGTAAGCAGGAATTACCTAATGAGATAGTTCAGTGGTTGGAAACGAACCGCAGAGACGCAGAGGACGCAGAGAGAAGAAGGTCGAGAGAGATTATGTGATGGAATTTTGGAGGAATTCTGTGGCGATTTGCTGTAACTGTTGACGGTTAATCTTACCTTGAGAGTTACGGGGTAAGTTTTGCTGGGGAATCCAATATTTAGGGATTTTAAATTTGCTGAGTTTGTCTTTGAGTAGAGTTTGGATTTTTAAGGCAGAGATATCTGATTTTTTGGGAATGTAAATCGCTGTTAAAGCTTGTCCCCACTGTTTATCTGGAATGCCAATGACACAGATATCGGCAACCATTTGAGTTGATTGTATTGCGGATTCAATCTCTGCTGGATAAATATTTTCGCCACCTGTAATAATTTTGTCGCTGTTACGTCCGACTATATTTAAATGTCCTTGTTCGTCTAAAAAACCTAAATCATCTACTTGGAAATCAGTTTGATTTTCTCTATTTTTAGGATAGTAACCAAGGGCTAAAGATTGAGCATGAATAGTAATATTTCCAATTTGATTGAAATTTAAAATCTCACCTTGCTGATTGCGAATAGTTACTTTTGCATGGGGAAGAATTTGACCACTGCTAATTTTACCGCCGAGAAAATCATCCGGTTTGAGGGTGGCAATTTGAGAGGCGGTTTCTGTCATGCCATAGGTAGGTGCTAACCGGATGCGGTTAAATCTGGCTTTTTCTAGTAGTTCGTTCCATGCTGGCGCACCTCCCAAAAGTACAGTATTAAATTGGGATAGCCATTCAGTTAATTCTGGATTTTGCAGGAGGCGTTGTAACTGTGTTGGTACTAAAGATATGAAAAATTCTGATTGTTTAATATTTAATATTTGACTAGATTCTACTGCTTTAAATGGGAGTATAGCTAGTTTACCTCCGGTGGTAAAAGAGCGCATAAATTGCATTAAACCACTAACGTGATATAGCGGCAATACACAAAACGAATTGACTTGGATTAGTTGAAAGTATTCTGTAAATCCTTGTACCGATGCTATGAGAGTTTCCCAAGTATGAATAGCAAATTTAATTTCTCCTGATGAACCACCTGTAGTAATCATAATGCTATTGGAAATTGTGCATTGGATATTATTATTTTCATGCCCCATGCCCCATGCTTCATGCCCCATTCCCAAAATAATATCTGGCTGTACTAAATCAAAGACTTGTTGCCATTCTTGTGTTCCCCAGTCTGGGTTACAAAGAAAAACTGGACAATTCGCTGCACAAGCGGCAATAAAACTTGCTAGAAACCGTATTGGTTCGCGTTCGGCTAAGATGATTTTTGGTGGTGTTCCACAGGCTGATAATTGTGTTAGTTCTAAATATAACTCTTGAGCTATTTGATTAAATTGATGGCTGTTGTAACCAATAAGCCAATCATCCTGAGTTAGCTTATTAAGACAGTCTAAAGGTCGTTCCATAAAGTTTGAAACCACGTTTCTTCTTGTTCAAAAAAATGGTCTATGCCAAAACCAATTGCTCTGTTGTTTTGGGATAATTCGGCTGCTAGTTGGAGTGCTGCAAGTCTAGCGATCGCAGTTTCAAATACTGACGAAAATACAGTATCAATTTGATGCTGGTGGCAAAACTTTCTCAGACGAGATGGCGATCCGACTATCCCAGGCTTTATGACAAAAATCCCTCGCCAACCTTGTTGATGACAGGCAGCGAGTTGCCCAAGTGTGGCGACAGATTCATCTAAAGCGATCGCAGTTTCATAACTCGTACTCAATTCCAACATCCCCTGAAATTGCTCAACGGGTAGCGGTTGTTCGATAAATTCAATTTCTAGGGGTAGTTCTGGATTTGCTTTGAGATTGTCGCAAGTCCGCAGCCATAAGTTAGCTTCTTCATAGGTGAGTCCACCGTTGGCATCTAATCGCAGTTTGGTAAAGGCTGGTAAGGTTTGTATTAGTGAGTCAAAAATTTCTAGTTCATCAGCGATCGCATTGACACCAATTTTCCACTTAAACGTGCGATATCCCTGCTGCCACAAAGTTTCCCATTGATTCAAAGCCGTTTCCCCTGCTGGTAATAAGGCACTGTAGAAGAGTGAATTAGAAGTTAGGAGTGAAGAATGAGGAGTTATAAGATCATCTACCCCACTCCTCACTCCCCACTCCCACGCTGACTCAAAGCCAAATTGACAAGCAGGTAACTCATCTGGAATAGAGAAAATTATTTCGTCTGTGATTTCTCCTGGGAGTTGGTGACAAAAATTTAAAGCTTGTTCTAGGGTTTCGGAACCGAACCAGCTAATGGGGGCAATTTCTCCCCAACCGACTCTAAGAGTTTCATCGGTAAGCCGGAGAATAATACCTTCACGAATATCCCACTTACCATGATTGGTGGTAAGCGATCGCAAAAATCTTCGCTGATAAGGACGAAATTTAAATTGATAACGCATCAATTAGTAATTGCTAAAGCATAAATCCCAAGCCGAACAGCAAGCAAGCCCAGAAATGCACAGCTACGGCGATGAATTTACAGTTACTAACTTTGTCCGGCTGATTGTGATTTTCTTGAACGTGGCGGCATAATTTGACAGCAAAGGGTAAACTCACCCAACTCAGTAATGTCCAAGCTGGAGAAATTCCCAATAGTACAAATAGCAAGGTGAGAGGATAAATACTACCAGTAAACCAAACTAGGAGTTGGGCCCCTTTTGCTGTTCCCAGACGAACGATAGGCGATCGCTTACCTGCGGCTATGTCATCCTTAACTTGGTGAAAATGTGAGCAAAACAAAATTAAGGTTGTGGCAATTCCAACAATCACTGAGGCTGCTAAACTTGTCATTGACCAAGTTTGAGTTTGGCTGTAATAGGCTGCCTCCACTGCTAAAGGGCCAAAGGCAAAAAAGCAAAGAATCTCGCCTAAACCCTGATATCCTAAGCGAAAGGGAGGCCCTTGATACATATATCCCAAACCACAGCATAGTAGAATGATGGCGATGACAGTTAGGTCATGTTGCCAAAAGGCGATCGCTAGTATGCCCAGCAACCCCAAACCTAAACACAAATTTCCTATCCAAAATATTAATGGCTTATTGCTAGTTAAATTCACCAGAGAATGGTGCTTATTTTGATCGATACCTGTTTCGGAATCAAAGACATCATTACTGATATTTTCCCAGGCAAGAATTAAAATTGCCGCAGCTACAAAAGTAGAAAATACTGCACCATTAAACATTTTAGTTTCGGCAAATGCGACTGCTGTTCCTACCCAAATGGGCATAATGGCAACGCTATACATTGGCGGTTTAATCGCTGCCATCCATAACTTAGTGTTGGGATATAAAATTTGCTTGGTAGTCATCAGTTGTGATTAATTAAATTACCGGAATATTACTCACACTTTAGATTTTATGATTTAAAGAGACGCTAGAGATGAGTGATATACAAACAATTGTCACTTTTTCTTATGGGTTGTTAACCTTGTGTTGTTAACACTCACTCTCACATTGCAGTCTTAGGCTGAAACTGTCTTATCATGGTCTAGGAACACCATGAACAAAGCAAATCCTACGCTGGTGAAATGGCAACTTAATATGTTACCTGTAAAAATACGACCACGATTAATTACACTTTAGGAAGTTAACTTAAAAAAAATTTACTATAGATCCATGACAGTTTCACCATGTCGTAGCAACTTGTTTGTAGAGCGCAAAGATTTATATCAATTTCTGCTATCAGTCCAAGAAAAGTGCCTCCAAAATAATGGCAAGCAAATTGTCAGTATCTCTCAAGAGATCCATTTAGTTGATCCTTTACTTGTATTGGATCAACTTACACAAGCAAATGAAATAAATTTTTACTTTGAGGACAGAGCTAAAGGGGAAGCGATCGCAGCAATTGATTCTGTAGCAAAATTACAGATTGATGGTGCAGATCGTTTTACTCAAGCCGAATATTTTATCAAATCTTGTCTAAAAAATATAATTAATTTTGGTAACGCTAATCAACCTTTTTCTGGTCCTCACTTTTTTTCTTATTTCAGCTTTTTTGATAAAAACGCCCAAGTGGATTATCCATTTCCATCTGCTACCATTTTTCTTCCACGTTGGCAAGTAGCTGTGAAAAATCAGCGTTGTATATTAGTAACAAATATAATTATTAATGAAAATGCAAATATTCAAAGGTTGTTGGAAAATCTGCAAAATAAAATTGAATTTATCCAATCTTTAGAATATTACTCTGCTAATATTGATTGCTTCCCAGCAACCTTATATAAGAAATCTGTCACGAATGCTACTCAATTTAAACGTTCAGTAGTATCTGCTTTAGAAAAAATTCGGTCTAGTCATTTAAGCAAAATTGTATTAGCAGATATATTAGATGTAAAGTCAAGCAACCACTTTAGCCTAGTTAAATCATTAAATAATCTTAGACAAAATCATCCCAATTGTTATATTTTTTCTACAAGTAATGGTAAAGGACAAAATTTTATTGGTGCAAGTCCAGAAAGATTAATTAGTATTAATAATCAACAGTTAATTACTGATGCTTTAGCTGGTTCTGCACCACGAGGTAAAACCCCTGCTGAAGATGCAGCTAATGCCAATCGCTTACTAAATAGTGAAAAAGAAAAGCACGAACATTCACTAGTACTTAATTTTATAACTCAACGTCTATCTGAGCTAGGTTTATCACCTCAGATATTAGCGCCTCGGCTACGACAATTATCTAACATCCAGCATTTATGGACACCTATAAGTGCGATAGTTCCTGCTAACATCCATCCATTAAAGATTGTCGGACAATTGCATCCTACACCAGCCGTTGCGGGTGCAGCCCAAGATGTAGCTTGTGCCGAAATTCGTCGTTACGAAAGCTTTGAGAGGGGTTTATATGCTGCACCTTTAGGTTGGATAGATTCTAAGGGGAACTGTGAGTTTATTGTGGGAATTCGTTCAGCATTAATTAATGGCGATCGCGCGAGATTGTATGCTGGTGCTGGTATCGTCGCTGGCTCCGATCCTGACAAAGAATTTGCAGAGGTGCAGCTTAAACTTCAGGCATTACTGAAAGCATTAGTTTAAAGAGACTTCCAAATTAAAAAACATCCAAAGATTTCTCGGTATGAAAATAGAAGCAGTAAAAGCTACTCAACAACAGAAGTCTGTGCTGTGTAATTTAATGGAACTATATCAGTATGATCTGAGTGAAATAGAAGCTAAAGATGTAGATGACTGCGGCTTGTTTGGCTATCGATATCTTGATTCCTATTGGACAGAACCTGAGCGATACCCATTTCTAATTAAAGTTAATGAAAAGCTGGCAGGGTTTGTACTTGTTAATCAGTATACCTACCTTCATTGAGATAACGATGCTATGTCTATTGCCGAGTTCTTTATCCTTAAGAAGTACCGAAGTCAGGGTATTGGTGAACAGGTAGCTACTCAAATTTTTGACCATTTTCCTGGCAGTTGGGAGGTACGGCAGACTGCTTTTAACTTAGGCGCACAAGCCTTTTGGAGCAAGGTAATTAGTCAATACACTAATGGAGTTTTTTACGAGGGTTTCTTAAATGATGATCGATGGCATGGCCCAATTAAAACTTTTGACAACTCAGATCAACTATTAACATAAAAAATACACCGATTTAATCGGTGTATTTCTAGTATTACTAAAGTCGATAATTGTGACGAAATTTTACACTAAATCATGATGAGTAAAAGCTTTAGCATTAGCCCCGGTGTAAGTAGCTACAATATGACCATCGCCAACCATTTGATATTTATATGTCACTAATCCTTCTAAACCAACGGGGCCACGGGGAGGCATTTGTTGCGTACTAATCCCTACTTCTGCACCGAAACCATAACGGAAACCATCAGCAAAGCGGGTAGAACAATTGTGGAATATATTGGCTGAATTTACTAGTCCAAAGAAAGTTTCCACAGATGCTGGATCTTCAGAGATAATGGCATCGGTATGACGAGAACCATATTCGTTAATATGTGCGATCGCATCTTCTATAGAGTCTACAATCTTGATTGACAAAATATAATCGCTATATTCTGTTTCCCAGTCGGTTTCTGTTGCAGCTACAATGTTAGGCAAAATTTCCAAAGTGCGTTTATCACCTCTCAATTCTACGTGGCGTTCTTGCAAAGCCTCAGCAACTTTCGGTAAAAATTCTGTAGCAATTGATTGGTGAACTAGCAAAGTTTCAATGGCATTACAAACAGCAGGATATTGGGCTTTGGCATCGACAGTAATCGGAACTGCTTTAGAAATATCAGCAGCTTTATCTATATAAAGATGACAAATTCCATCGGCGTGACCTAGTACCGGAATCCGTGTATTTTCCTGTACAAATCTGACAAATGAATTAGAACCTCTAGGAATAATTAAATCCACATATTTATCTAATTTTAAAAGTTCTAAAGTTTCTTCTCTAGTTGTCAGTAACTGTACCGCATCTGGGTTAACAGCAGTTTGCGATAATCCTTGCTTAATTGCCTTAACTATCGCTTCACAAGAACGCACGGCTTCCTTTCCACATTTGAGAATCACACCATTCCCAGATTTGATTGCTAAGGAAGCAATTTGAATTGCCGCCTCTGGACGTGCTTCAAAAATAATCCCCAAAACACCTAAAGGACAAGTAATTCGTTTGAGAATTAAGCCAGTGTCTAGTTCGCGGTGAATCTGCACTTTACCAACTGGATCGTCTAGCTTACCGACATCTTGTACCCCAACGATCGCATCTCTTAATTTATGTTCATCCAACTGCAAGCGCTTATAAAGCGGTTTTGGAATTCCTTCAGCATCAGCAGCTTTACAATCGGCAATATTTGCTTGTAAAATTTCATCTTTAGCTGATTCTAAAGCTTGCGCGATCGCAATAATTGCTTGATTTTTTGCCTCAGTGGAGAGAATCGCCAGTTTACTTGCAGCTTTGCGGGTTTTTTGAGCGATCGCAATTAGGGGAGAACCAATATCAAAAATAGTCATAGCAAAAATCTTTACTTTTTCTTCATCTTATCAATCTGAGTCGATCGTTGCTTATCGTCTTCCCCCAATCGGGTGAACCATCTGGGTAATCAATAATTACTCTGATCGGGTGAAGCAAAACCTGGTTCAAAAAACTTATTCTGTAAGTATGAAACACAGAGGCGGCAAAAGTAAAAACTTCGCGCTTATATAAATAAATTAAGTATTATTACAGGCATTATTTGAAAGCCTTAAATATGATTTATGCGTACCATAGGCTAGAGAGACATTATGTTTCTCTGGTCTTTTACTTTAGTAGACAATTTATACTGGTGGCTATGCTTTCGCCTTTGCTACTTCAGCGATCTTTACAAGTAGCTACGCTCACACAATGGTTGATTAAACAACTTTCAGACTTGTCCGTTAAACTTCTTTGCTGCTTTTAACTAGGTTCGCCACTACTTTCACCAACTTATCTGGCTCGATGGGCTTAGATAGATGAACTTCAAATCCAGCTTCCAGAGAGAGGTTGCGTTCTTCATCTCTGGCATAAGCCGTCAGTGCTACAGCCAGAATCTTCTCTCCACGAAGGGCTTCCTGTTCGCGAACTTGGCGAATCAGCGAATAACCATCCTCATCTGGCATTCCGATATCACTGACTAAAATATTTGGTCTTAATCGCATCAACGCTTCCAAAGCTTCACCTACTGAGCTAACCGATGTCACATGCGCTCCTGACTCTTCAAGAACAAAAGCAATTAACTCACGAGTATCGGCACTATCATCTACCAGGAGTATTTGCAAGCCATCGAGCGCTAAGAGATTATTGACTTTTACTTGACTCTCTTTAATTAGCTGCTCTGATTGCGGTTTTATTAGAGGTAACAAGACTGTAAATGTTGCTCCCCGCCCTTCCCCTTCACTAGCTGCATAAACTGTGCCAGAGTGTATTTCTACTAAGTGGCGTACAATGGCCAGCCCTAGCCCCAAACCACCGTCTACTCTAGTCGTTGTGCTATCAGCTTGACGAAAGCGCTCAAATATATAAGGTAGAAAGTCAGCACTAATTCCCTTACCTGTGTCAGAGACAGAAATCTGAGCATTTGAGTTTACCTGCTTCAGACAGACTTCAACTCGGCCCCCGCTAGGTGTGAACTTGACGGCGTTAGAGAGCAAATTCCAGACTACTTGTTGGAGGCGTTCTGCATCACCCATAACCTCACCGACTGACGAGTCAAGGTTAGACTCAACTTGAATATCCTTAATCTCAGATGTGGGATATATAGCTTCAATCGCCGTGTTAATTACAATTACAAGATCAACTTTACAGAGATTTAGGCGGATTTTACCTTGTACAATGCGTGAAATATCGAGGATATCATCAATCAGTTTGCTCTGAAGTTTTGCATTTCGCTCGATTGTCGCCAGCGCCTTAGAAGTAATTGCCTCATCCAATTTTCGATGACGGATTATTTGAACCCAACCCAGCATCGAGTTGAGAGGTGTACGAAGTTCGTGAGAGACAATTGCTAAAAATTCGTCCTTAATGCGGTTAGCTTCCTGAGCTTGCCAATAAAGCTGTGCATTTTCAATAGCAGACGCTGCACGTTGGGCAAGTTCTTCAGCCATTGCTAGGTCTACAGTAGTGTAATAGCGCCCTAATTGTGTGGAGGCAAATACAATTGTCCCTAGCTTGTGTTGACGCACTTGCAATGGCACGACCATATAAGACTTAACTTGCAGTAGATTAAGGTATTCATCGTTCCAGGCTTTGCTTTGTAACGAAGACTCAAGAATGTTTGTAACCAGTTCTGGCTTACCAGTGCGTAAAACCTTCGGTAGTCCATAGTCTGCATCAACAGAAATTGGATAGCGTTGTCGGAGTTTTCGGACTAGTGCTTCTTTCTGTGGATCAGATGCAGCGATGACTGGGTTACTGAAAGCTGCCGAATTATTTTCAACGACATCCACAATACACCAATCTGCGAGGGTAGGCACTGCTAATTGGGCGACGGTTGTTAGGGTGTTGCGGTAGTCTAAGGAAGATGCTAGTACACGACTTGCTTCAGCCAAAAAATTAGAGCGTCTTTGTGCAGCTTCGGCTGCAATCCGAGCAGCTTGCTCACGGCAAAATAACTGCTCACGCTCCGACTCTAAACGCCTACGCTTGCTAATATCGCGCATTAGCCAGCGCAGAGCAACTGGCTTACCCACCGCATTACGGACGGTAACTACTGTCAAAGCAACATCAAAACAAACTTTTTCCCGTGGTTGCAAACACACTTCCCATTCTCCACCCCGGTCGAGATGCTGCAACTGAGTTAGGTAATTAAAAAAAGCTTGATGATCTGACTGTCCGATAAAACTAACCAACGGTTTCCGAATCAAAAATCGCTGTGAGATATTAAGTAAGATAGTAGTGGCCTGGTTAGCTTCAAGGATGGTGCCATAAGTATCAGTTACCAAGTAACCATCAGGCGCAAAATCAAATAATTCTTGATAGCGCTGACGCTCCTTCTCTACTGCGATTCGTGTTGCTTGTAGTTCCTCAGAGGCGATTTTCATTTCTTCTAAAGCGATTTGAAGTTCTGCAAAAGCTTCTGTTGTTAGCTCTTGTTGCGAATACCGCTCACTTGCAGTACCTTGCAATAATTTCATCACCTGTGAGCGCAATATCTCTATTTGCCGACTAAAATCGTCTACATTCATGTTGCTCACTTTGCTAAACTTAAAAAGCGCACGTGAGAGAAAAATCAAGCAAGTGTGATTCCAACTGTACGCTCAAAGCGGAACTCAAAACTATTGCTCAAAAGATAGAGGTTTGTCTTGCCAAGGCAAGTTAGACCAGTGAATAAAACACAATGTAATGGTCTCAACCTCTTACTACTATGCTAAAATAGGCGGCTAATAAACAAATCTACCTAGGGTGCTGTACAGCTAGAAACATAATAGGTAGATTAAAGGAAATTGTTTTATAGCTTAAGGAGGGCCTGATGGTTACAGCAACAGTACCAGGAGAACAGGTCAAAATTGGTCAAACTCGGCTGCTGATTAATAATGAATGGGTAAATAGTGTCAGCGATCGCCGATTTGAAACAATCAACCCAACTACAGGTGAGGTAATCTGTGAAGTCTCAGAAGCAGATGCCCCAGATGTAGATAAAGCAGTACAAGCAGCCCGCAACGCTTTCACTAATGGAGAATGGAGAAAGATATCTGCCACCCGTCGCGGCGAGTTGCTTTACAAGCTAGCTGACTTAATTGAGCAGAACATCGATGAGTTGGCGCAGCTAGAAACTCTCGACAATGGTAAGCCATTACAAGATTCATTCGGTGACTTGGGGTTAGTCATCGCCTGCTACCGTTACTACGCAGGCTGGGCTGACAAAGTACAAGGTAAAACTATTCCGATTAACGGGCCATACTTCTGCTACACTCGCCATGAACCTGTGGGTGTCGTTGGTCAAATTATCCCGTGGAATTTTCCCCTGGTGATGCAGGCTTGGAAGTTAGCACCAGCTTTAGCAACTGGTAATACAGTAGTTCTCAAAACAGCAGAACAAACACCATTATCAGCGCTGCGGGTAGGCGAGTTGATTATTGAGGCTGGTTTTCCGCCTGGTGTGGTGAACATCTTATCAGGATACGGCCCAACCGCCGGGGCTGCGATCGCAAATCATAGAGATATTGACAAAGTGGCCTTTACTGGTTCCACTGAAGTCGGTCATCTAATTATGGAAGCTGCCGCCAAAAGTAACCTGAAGCGTGTCACCTTGGAATTGGGTGGTAAGAGTCCCAACATCGTTTTTGCTGATGCAAATATGGATGCAGCGATCGCAGGTTCCCACGATGCCATATTCTTTAACCAAGGGCAATGCTGCTGTGCTGGTTCGCGGCTGTTTGTCGAAGAAAAATGTTATGACGAGTTCGTTGCTAGAACTGTAGAAAGAGCAAGAGCGCGGGTTGTCGGTAATCCTTTCGATGCCAAAACAGAACAAGGGCCGCAGGTAGACAAAGACCAATTCGATCGGGTGATGAGCTATATCGAATCTGGAATGCGCGAAGGGGCCGAGATGCTATGTGGTGGTAATCAAGTTGGCGACAAAGGTTATTTTATTGCACCCACAGTCTTTGCTGGTGTCCGCGATGACATGAAGATTGCCCAAGAGGAAATTTTTGGGCCAGTGATGAGCATCATCAAGTTCAAAGATATTGATGAAGTCATTCAACGGGCGAATGCCACCATGTACGGGCTTGCCGCCGCAGTGTGGACTCAGGATATCACCAAAGCCCATGCGATCGCTAACAATCTCCGGGCTGGTACTGTATGGGTAAATTGCTACGACATATTTGATGCTGCTGCACCCTTTGGTGGATTTAAGCAATCTGGTATTGGGCGAGAACTAGGCGAATATGGTTTGCAGCAATATACCGAAGTTAAGACCGTTACCATCAAATTGTAGTACGACTTGAATTTAGCTTTAGCCATATTCATCCCCCTAAATTTAAAAAATCTGTTTTAGGGGGATGATGAATGTGATATTTAATCTGGGGTGGGCATCATAAATATGCTTTGCATACAACCTCAAGATAATTCTGATGATAAATGCGATCGCTACTAAATTTCGCCAACTTATAGCTGCAAGAAAAAGCCCGATTAGTTATTTTGACAGACATAACCACAAAAACAAAACTAAGCGTTCCATAGCGCTGTATACCTGCGTAGGATTAGTAAGTGCAATTTTGGCATTGTTGTTAATCACATCCCCAGGACTGGCCCAAAAACCAGAACCCCAACAATCCCTAAAACTCCAACAACCGTTATTAGTAGCTACACGAGTTATACCGCCCTTTGTGCTATCAAACAAAGGTGAGCTATCGGGATTCAGTATCGACCTCTGGCGCAGCATCGCTACCCAAATAGGTATAGAGTCTAAATTGATTGAATATTCCAGTGTACCAGAACTGATTTCTGCTATTAAGGACAACAAAGTCAACTTGGGAATTGCAGCTATCTCGATTACAGCCGAACGCGAGCAAAATTTTGATTTCTCATTACCCATTTTTGCTAGTGGGCTGCAAATTATGGTACGCAACCTAGAGAGTAAAAACAGTGCTTTTCCAAATATTTTGCAATTGTTTTTCTCTACTAGCCTCTTGCAGGTAATAGGCCTTGCCCTAGTGTTAATTGTCATAGCAGCTCATATTATTTGGTTATCCGAGCGCAATCACAAAGAAGGGATGATTTCTGAATCATACTTTCCTGGCATTTTTAAAGCTTGTTGGTGGGCAGCAGCCACATTAGCGACTCAAGCCGATGAAATGCCCAAGGGAGTGCTGGGACGTTTTATAGCTATAGTCTGGATGTTCATCGGAGTCCTTTTTGTCGCCTACTTTACAGCCAGTGCAACTACTTCATTAACAGTGCAGCAACTTCAGGGCGATATCAGGAGTATAGACGATTTACCTGGTAAGGTAGTGGCTACAACTGCGGGAAGCACAGCGGCGACATTCTTGCGAGAACATCATATTTCAGTTTTAGAAGTCCCCAAAATTGAGGAAGCTTACAAAGCTCTGCAAACAAAAAAAGCTGATGCTGTGGTGTTTGATGCACCTGTACTCCTCTTTTATGCTGCCAATGAAGGCAAAGGGAAGGTAGAGATTGTTGGCAGTATCTTGCGTGAAGAAAGCTACGGAATCATTCTGCCTAATAACAGTCCCTACCGCAAACCAATAAATCAGGCTTTGCTGAATCTTAAAGAAAATGGCACTTATCAATCGTTATATGATAAGTGGTTCGATCCTAAAAATTCTTAAATTTTGCTGAAAAATTAGAGTTATCGGGGCTAGGGCGTGTTTTCAAAGTCTTAAATCCCCCAACCCCCCGATAAATTGGGGGGGCAAAAACCTCTCAAAAAACGTCTCAAAGACAAACATAACGTGACTTCAAGTATATTTTATGTAAGATAAATAGAAATAATACCGTTAATATACTTATGCGTTCTGCATACTGGCATCTAAAAATACGATAATACTGACTATTTGTCTATTTTTTTGTTTCAATACTAAGCATACAAAATTTATGTCTTGCTAACATTAAGCTTTTCTAATATTATTTGAGGGCTGTGAGATGTAAGTCTGCTAAAACTTCATCAAAAATAGGACTTACGCAAAATCCCCTGCGGGTACTCCTTTGGAGAACTCGTTGAGTAGCCGCTTTGCGTCTACATGAATTGCCCTTATCGGAAATCAGAGTTTTGACTATTGTTTGCGTAAGTCCTAAAAAAGTTACAAAACGTTTGTAGTGAGCGATAAATCACTGAATTTCAAAAGCTTTAGCTCTTACTACAAATCACTTGAAGTCTATTTTGACAAAATAGGGAAACAATCATGCTACCAAGTAATAGAGGAAACTTCCAAAAATACAAACTAAAATTTGTTGATTTTCAAATTCCACCTGCACTTAAATCTGTCAATTTTTCTTGTTTCGTTATCGGAGAAAGTTTATCTTTTTTTGGGTCTTGGATGACTCAAATTGCTTTGGTATGGCTAGTTTATCAATTAACTAATTCGGCTGTATTAGTTGGTGTGGCTGGATTTACAAATTAAGCTATGGGTTTGATTATTACTCCTTTGGTAGGAGTATTACTAGATCGCTGGAATTTACGCTATGTCCTACTAGCTACTCAGCTAGTATCGATTCTGCTATCTTCTACCCTAACTTTTCTAACTCTTAGCAACAACATCAATGTTACATAGATTATTGTTATTGGCACACTTCAGGGAATAGTAAAAGCTTTCGATTTACCAGCACGTCAGGTAATTATTCCCAGACTTTTGGATAAAAAGTCAGATACTTATAGTGCGATGGCTTCAGAGGGTGTTTGAAAAGTTTTGAGGGGTCAAATTTTATGCCAATCGCCTCACCATGATCCGGATCATAGCAAGGTAGATAAACGTCTCTGATGTTTCCGGCAATAACTCATAGTCTCTGACCAATCG
>NZ_JADEXU010000377.1 GCF_015206895.1 Nostoc sp. LEGE 12450
AGCTTTCCCCGTTCCCGGAATTCAACTCGGCAACATCTTTGTGGGAATTCAGCCAGCAAGAGGTTATGATAATGACCCCAGTTTGAATTATCATGCGCCGGATTTAGAACCAACCCATGATTATTTAGCTTTCTACTATTGGGTTAGAGAATGTTTTGGTGCTGATGCTGTAGTTCATGTAGGGAAACACGGAAATCTAGAATGGCTACCCGGTAAAAGCGTGGCTTTATCTAATAATTGTTATCCAGAAGTGGCTTTCGGCGCACTTCCCCACCTGTACCCGTTTATTGTCAATGATCCTGGTGAAGGTTCCCAAGCGAAACGTCGCGCTCAAGCGGTGATTATAGATCATCTAACGCCGCCGATGACTCGTGCGGAACTCTACGGTTCATTGCAACAGTTAGAAAATTTAATTGATGAGTATTATGAAGCCGACAGTTTAGATCCTTCGCGTTTACCAGTAATTCGCGATCGCATCCACGAACTGGTAATCAAGGAAAATCTCCATCTAGATTTGGGAATCCAAAATGAAACGGAAATTTTTAAGTCTGAATCTCTAGTTTTGAATTCTATCGGTGGCTATCTGTGTGAATTAAAAGAAGCCCAAATCCGCGATGGGTTGCACATTTTTGGGCAATGTCCCCAAGGAAGGCAGCTGCGAGACTTAATAGTAGCGATCGCTCGCATCCCCAATCGCCATTCTTCAGGTATTACCCGCGCCATAGCTCAAGATTGGGGTTTAGACTTCGACCCCCTCACAGCCGATTTGTCAATGCCTAGCGGTGAATACTCAATAGTCAATGGCACAGAATGCCGTACCCTCGGTGATATCGTCGAAGTCCTAGAAGAACACGCCGCCCTCCTAGTAGAACAACTAATAAATCAGGATTCAGAATTCAGAATTCAGAATTCTGAATTTAGGAATCAGAATTCTTGTAGAGACGCGATTCATCGCGTCTGTGCTGGGGGGGGAGACGCAATGAATCGTGTCTCTACATGGATACGCGATCGCCTGCTTCCCGCCTTACAACAAACCCACCAAGAAATCACCCATTTATTACACGGACTCGATGGCGGATATGTCCCCAGCGCTCCATCTGGCGCACCCACGCGCGGCCGCCCAGAAGTTCTACCAACAGGGAGAAACTTTTATTCTGTCGATATTCGCGCCATTCCCACTGAGACAGCTTGGGATATTGGTAGAAAAGCTGCTGAAACCCTTGTGGAATATTACACTCAAGAGCATGGCGAGTATCCCAAAACACTAGGTTTGTCATTGTGGGGAACAGCCACCATGAGAACTGGAGGTGATGATATTGCCGAAGCGTTAGCTTTACTGGGAGTCCAACCTGTATGGGATGGTGCAGCGCGGCGAGTAGTGGATTTTGAAATTTTGCCTCTAGCAATTTTGGGACGGCCCCGTGTAGATGTCACCTTGCGAATTTCGGGATTCTTCCGAGATGCTTTTCCAAACTTAATTGACTTATTCGATCAAGCGGTATCAGCAGTAGCAGACTTAGATGAACCGCCAGAACAAAATCCCCTTGCAGATGCAGTTCGCCAAGAGACTGAATTGTGGACAAGCCAAGGATTAACTTTAGAAGAAGCCGTGGTGCGATCGCGCTATCGCATCTTTGGTTCTCGCCCAGGTGCTTACGGCGCAGGACTCCAAGGTTTAATCGAATCGCAAAACTGGACAGACGATGAAGATTTAGCCCGCGCCTACATTA
>NZ_JADEXU010000127.1 GCF_015206895.1 Nostoc sp. LEGE 12450
GAGCAGGGGGCAGGAGGCAGGAGGCAGGAGGCAGGGAGCAGGGAGCAGGGTAGGAAAATTCTGAAATTCCTGTGTAATCAAGGTTTTAAGAGCAAATAAATCTATTTATGGGCTCGTAGAAAATAATTTATCAATTGCACTGTTGAAGTGCAGGTTTAAAGCTTAAAGTTTGAACGTTTGAGCAAAAAGGTCGAAGTTCCGAGTTCAAAGGCTCAACGCTCGAGCAAAAAGGTCGAAGCTTCGAGTTCCAAGGCTCAACGCTCGAGCAAAAAGGTCGAAGTTCCGAGTTCAAAGGCTCAACGTTCGAGCAAAAAGGTCGAAGCTTTGAGTTCAGAGGCTCAACGTTCGAGCAAAAAGGTTGAAGCTTCGAGTTCCGAGGCTCAACGTTCGTGCAAAAAGGTCGAAGTTCCGAGTTCAGAGGTTCAATGTTGGTATTCTAATCACTAAAAATTGAGAATTTATAGAGTCAACTCAATGAACTAACGCTCAAATCGCCATTTTATACTTGCATCTTAATCAATAAAGTTAATGAGTTAGCTCCAAAATTGAAAATTTGAGTTGAGAAAGATGTAACTGATGTTCTTCCTCTTTCCGCTGTAGGTAAATTGGCACGAAAAAACCAAAGTACATTACGAAATGTAAAGAGGCTTAAAGTTCTTACTAATGGCCGATGACAAAGGACGAATAACAGCCTTATCCTGTCGGAGATGCTACGCAAGCGCCAGTTACTTTTAATTGCGCCGATTTACTTACTTGAAATTATGGCCTTTAAGTTGATAATTCAGCACTTGTGGGTTGATAATAAGGAGGCTTTGGCAATCAAAGTTAAGTTTATGGGAGATAAGACAATTCCGATTTATACCTGAATCGATAGCTTAAAATCTACTGATTATGATCTAGATATATTTGCTCCACAAACAGAAATTGCAGCACTTTCACTTCTGGCGATCGCTATTTTAGAGGAAGCTTTAGGCTGTAGCCGTGAAATAAATCAATCTCAAGTTGGGGGTTATTGAGCCAGTTTCAGTAAAAGGATGATTATTAATTTTTCTCAAATTATTTTTGTATTCGTAGATACTGCTTACTGAGCAGTATTACTTAATGATCAAGATGATTTACATAGTAAAACCGTACAACTTTCCCAAGCTGTACAGCCTGCTTAAATTGTTATAAGTGAAATAGGACTTTGCGTAGGCGTAGCCCGCCGTAGGCATCGCATCTACGCCGTTATGAAAGAAAAGTTACCGTTTTTGATTTATTTTAGTTCCGATGAGCCAAAGCTTTACCCAAGATGTGAGTCAAGCGTTTGTTAGAAGTAGAGAGGTTAGAGGGAATGACGTAGAAGGTGAGTGCCTTAAAGTACTCCTGAAAGCCAGTCATTGTTTAATAAGTTTTGTATAGAATTTGGTGGTGAGGTCATTTACTTGATTCTCAATTGCAACAATCCAGGTTTCATTTATGAGTCAGTCTTTTTCTCAAAACCAAGGAAGGCGAAATCGTCAACAAAAGCTGTGGCCACAAAAATGGAGTTTAAAGACTAAAGCAATAGTTTGGGCACTAAGCATCAGCGTACTTCCTGTGTTTGCAATTGGGATAGCTACTTACTTCTATGGGATTAATTTAAGTACCAGACAAATACCGCAAGTCAGACAGGAGAGAGCGAAAAGTTCAACAGAAACTGAAGCTCTACAGAGACAACTGTCACTCTTGTTAACTGGTATGGGAGTAACGGCAATCTTAGCAGGTGCGATCGCTGTTTTTGTGACTAATCGAGCTATTAGTCGAGTTAGCAACGTTGCTGCAACTTCTAATGATATCAAAAATCGGCTACGTCCAGACAGTGAGTTTACTCAAACTTTCATTGCTAACGAAGATGAATTAGTGATGTTAGAGAGAAACATCAGCTTATTCACAGAACTGCTTTCAATTTTGGTACAAGAGAAAGAAACCGAAGCTGATTATTCTCAACTATTAACGAAAATTACCCGTTGGGTTAGAGAATCATTTAATCAAGAAGATGTTCTCAAAACCACCTCAGAAGAAATTCGTAAAGCTTTAAGCATTGACCGTGTAGCTATCTTCTGCTTCAATTCCCACTCTAATGGAACTTTTATAGTCGAATCAGTAGCACCTGGTTTACCGAAAATACTAGGGGTTACAGTCTCCGATCCTGGCTTCGAGGTAGGGTATATAGAAAAATACCGGAATGGTTGCACCCGTGCTATTGATGATATCTATCAAGCCGATCTCAGTGATGGTGATATTGAGTTGCTCAAGCAATTTGCTGTCAAATCTAATTTAGTAGCACCTATTTTCAAAGGCAAACAGCTATTCGGTTTATTGGTTGCACATCAGTGTTCTAGAGTTCGCTTTTGGCAGCAATCTGAGATTGATTTATTCGCTCAGATAGCTATGCAGGTGGAATTTGCCCTTGACTACGCCAAGCTTTTAGAAGAGGTAGACACCAAAGCAGATAAAGCTCAGATATTTATAGAAATTACCCGCAGTATTCGCGAATCGCTCAACGAAGAGGATGTCCTGAAAACCACTGTCGAAGAGGTTCGCAAAGTACTTAGCACAGATAGAGTGATGGTTTATACCTTTAACGCTAATTGGTCTGGAACTGTGATTGCCGAATCAGTGATTCCAGGTTATCCAAAAGTTTTGCGGTCTGAAATCCAAGACCCATGTTTCGGTCAGGGTTATGTAGAAAAGTATCAGTCTGGTCGCGTTGCAACCACAAACAACATTTACCAAGCTGGTTTGGCTGATTGTCACATTAGCCTGCTCGAATCCTTTGGTGTAAAAGCAAATTTGGTTGCACCCATTCTCAAAGATGAACAGCTATTTGGCTTATTAATTGCCCATCAATGCTCCAGACCGCGTGATTGGCAACAGCCTGAAATTGATTTATTTGCTCAGATAGCTATACAAATAGGATTTGCTCTCGACCATGCAAGGCTCCTGCAACGCATTGAGGCTGAGGGTGTGCAAAGTCAGTTGCTGGCAGATACTATCGGCAGCATTCGTCAATCGCTCAACGAAGAGGATGTCCTGAAAACCACTGTAGAAGAGGTTCGAAAAGTACTTAGTACAGATCGAGTGATGGTTTATAGCTTTAATGCTAATTGGTCTGGAACTGTAATTGCCGAATCAGTTGTTCTCACCTACCCAAAAATTTTGCGGGCTGAAATCCAAGATCCATGTTTTGGTCAAGGCTATGTAGAAGAGTATCAGTCTGGTCGCGTTCTGGCAATAAATAACATTTATGAAGTCGGTTTGGCTGATTGTCACATTAAACTGCTCGAATCCTTTGGTGTGAAAGCAAATTTGGTAGCTCCCATTCTCAAGGATGAGCAGTTGTTTGGCTTATTAATTGCACATCAATGCTCCAGACCCCGTGACTGGAAACAATCTGAGATCGATTTATTTGCCCAGATAGCAATGCAAGTAGGATTTGCTCTCGACCATGCAAGACTCCTGCAACGAATCGAGGCTGAAGCTATGCGAAGTCAATTATTGGTGGATATTACCCGCAGCATTCGCCAATCGCTCAAAGAAGAGGATGTCCTGAAAACCACTGTGGAAGAAGTTCGGAAGGCATTGAGTACTGACCGAGTACTAGTTTATAGCTTTTATGCTAATTGGTTTGGAATTATCATTGCCGAATCAGTGGTTCCAGGTTATCCCAAAGTTTTGCGGTCTAAAATCCACGATTCCTGTTTTACTCAAGGCTATATAGAAAAGTACCAGTCTGGTCGTGTTGTTGCAATCAACAATATTAATGAGTCAGGTTTGGCTGATTGTCACATTAAATTGCTCGAATCTTTTGCTGTGAAGGCAAATTTGGTCGCACCCATTATCAAAGATGAGCAGTTATTTGGCTTGTTAATTGCACATCAATGTTCTGGGCCCCGTGATTGGCAACAGCCTGAGATTGATTTATTTACCCAAATAGCTATGCAAGTAGGATTTACTCTCGATTATGCTAGGCTCCTGCAAGCGTATCAAGCTACTGAAGCTAGCTCTAATTAATAGTAAAAAGAAAGATTTTCTTCTTAAGGCAATTCATGTAGACGCATACTCTTAGGTTGAAGCAAGGTACGCGGAGCGTATCGTACAGAAGCAGCGACTCTACAAGAAACGCTCCGCGTATAGTAGCCTATTTATGAATAGTCTCGCGCTCTTTATTAGCAGGTTCCTTATCTTTGAATAAGTCAGCTGCCGTTAGAAGTAACTCCCTTAAGGTTTGTTTGATTTGGCGCTCTTTTCTGGCCAGAGATGTACCAGCTTCACCTAGTTTGTCTTCTAGCTGCGATCGCTTCTGTTCTACCTGTATAGCTACAGACTCTGCTTGGGGACGAGCCTTATCATACCAGTGTTTAGCCTCGTCTAGATAATCTTGAACCTCCATAGAACGTCCGCCATAGCGTGCAGCCATATTAGCTCTGACAATAGCTAGCTGTGCTTGCAATTGCGCGTAACGTTTCTTTAATAACCCGACTTCTTCACTATCTTTAATGGCATTGACAGCAGAATCAATTGCAGTTTTGGTACTAGCTGGTTTTTCTTTACCCGTCTCTTCAATTTCTGCCAAAATTACATCAACCTCTTGCTGGAGTTGTTCTTCTTCACCATCTAGTTGAGCTTGGAGCCGCTTGATATCTGTCTGAGTTTTGGCAATAGATTCGTGTCTTTGAGTGTTAATTCCTTCTAACGCTCCTTCAATAGAAGCTGTCACTTCATCTTTAAGTTCGCTACCTTTTTCTTGGAAATTTTCAATGACAGCAGAAACAGCATCTCTAACCAGGCTACGAAGTTCGGTAGAACCTTGTTTAAACTCAGAGCCTACTTGAGAAACTGCGGATTTAACAATTTCTCGAATCCGATCGGTTCTTAATTGTCCAGTTTCTTTAGCTTGTTGCAAGTCTGCTTGAATTTTTTCTTTGATATTGTTGTTAGGCATTTTCAACTCTTAGAATTTAACTAATTGGGATAAAACTTTCTAGAAATGTTCTTACATCCACATTATGGCGTAGCCAGATCGGGCTTGGTACTTCCTTTAGATAGAAAATTCAAGTTCTAAAGAGGTGAACTGTCAATACTGCTCGGTTAATAATATTGGCACGAACTGAAACCCAACAAACCCTACAAAAGATTGGGTTTAGTTACTCAATCCAACCTCCAAATTTTTATTTTTAGAAAAAACATACGCAGTATTGGATGAAGTGTAACATAGCGCCAATTTGTGAGATGATTAATATTTGTTGGTAGTAATTGATAGTGAAATATGTGGCGAGTAAATATTACTTGTTCAAGTGATGCCTGGAAGCTCTATGGTACTGATTTTAAAGCGATCGCCCAGAAGTATCAAGGGGAATTAATTGGTTCCAAAAAAATGCCAGATGGTACGCGCATCATGTCCTATAAAATTGAGGATGTTAGCGATGCAGAAGCCTTTCAAGAAGATTGTGCAAATTTTGCAGGGTTTTCAACTGACTTTGAATCCCTGTAGTAATTGATTCTGATACAACCAGTATTCAAAATCGGGAGACGTTGATTGAAAAAATTACTCACATTAGTATTAGTAACATTTCTGCTATTGTTCAGCGTTTTTACTATGCCTGCTATGGCAGCAGACATAGTTAACGGTGAACAAATATTTAGTCTTCATTGTGCTGGTTGTCATATTAACGGCAGCAACATAGTTAGGCGGGGTAAAAATCTCAAAAAGCAAGCGCTGAAAAAGTATGGTATGGATTCAATAGAGGCAGTTACATCTATAGTTACCAATGGTAAAAATAATATGTCAGCCTACAAAGATCGCCTTACTGAACAGCAAATTACAGATGTTGCTGCTTACGTTCTCGAACAAGCTGAAAAAGGCTGGCGTTAGAAAGTTACGAGTTAGGAGAGACGCGATTAATCGCGTCTGTACAAGAGTTAGAAGTTAAAAAATTAGCAGTTATTAACCCTAGTCGTCGTAAATCATTCATAATAAAGTAGAAAAGTTAAAAGGCTGTAAAAAACCGCTTTTCAACTCACTAATTATTAAATCTGCTCACTTCCAACTTCTAACTCCTAAAATTGAAAATGAACTTACCCGCAGCGAGCCGTCTCCAATTCACTCCCGATTTAAACATCTGTCGCATATTAAATGGTATGTGGCAAGTCTCCGGCGCACACGGACGGATCAATCCCCAAGCTGCCATTGAGACTATGTTCAAATATTTAGATGCAGGCTTTACCACTTGGGATTTAGCAGATCATTATGGCCCTGCTGAGGACTTTATTGGTGAGTTTCGCTGTCAACTAATTGATACTCGTGGTAAAGACGCTTTATCCAAGGTGCAAGCGTTTACAAAATGGGTGCCTCGTCCAGGTAAAATGACGAAGAAACTGGTCGAAGAAAACATTGATATTTCCCTGAGAAGAATGAATGTGGAATCGTTAGATTTGATGCAATTCCACTGGTGGGAATATCAGGATAAAAATTACTTAGATGCCCTAAAATATATGGCAGAACTCCAGACTGAGGGTAAAATTAAGCATCTAGGTTTAACTAATTTTGACACGGAAAATTTGAAGCTGATTACTGAAGCAGGTATCAAAATTGTTTCTAATCAAGTGCAATTTTCCCTTATTGACCGCCGTCCCGAAGTTAATATGGCAGAATTTTGTCAGCAGCATGACATCAAGCTTTTTACTTACGGTACACTGTGCGGCAGCTTGTTATCAGAAAACTATTTGGGTAAACCGGAACCGCGAGGATCTGATCTGTCCACTGCTAGTTTGAAAAAATATAAAAATATGATTGATGCTTGGGGTGGTTGGCAATTATTTCAAGAATTGCTAGCTATTTTGAAGGAAATTGCTAATAAGCATAAAGTAAGTATCTCAAACGTGGCAGTGCGTTACATTTTAGATCAGCCAACCGTGGGTGGTGTGATAGTTGGTGCCAGACTTGGTGTATCTGAACATATAGAAGATAACGCCAAAGTATTTAGTTTTAGTTTAGATGCTGACGATCGCGATCGCATCAGTGCCGTATCTCGACAGTCACGAGATTTGTATCAGCTAATCGGCGATTGTGGCGACGAGTATCGGCGATAATTATCGGGAAACAGGTAATAATAGTATCTTCATGCTGATGAATTAAAGAAGACCGTGACCACTACACTGCACTGGCAAGAACGGGTTGGTAATCAAAGAGATTGGGTTTGGCGGGGCTGGCAAACCCGCTATACTTACATTCGCCCTAGCCAAAATAACCACAAAACACAACCTCTGATTCTGTTACATGGCTTTGGCGCTTCCATTGGTCATTGGCGACATAATTTAGAAGTGTTGGCTGAACATCACACAGTTTACGCCATTGATATGCTGGGTTTTGGCGCTTCTGAAAAAGCCGCAGCTAATTACAGCATTGACTTGTGGGTTGAGCAGGTTTACGATTTTTGGAAAACTTTTATCCGTCAGCCGGCGATTTTAGTAGGCAATTCCAACGGTTCGCTGATTTCCATGGCCGCCGCCGCTGCTCATCCCGACATGGTGCTGGGTATAGTGATGATGAGTTTACCCGACCCTTCCCTAGAACAAGAAGCAATTCCTCCCGTGCTGCGGCCGCTTGTCAGAGCAATTAAAAATGTAGTCGCTTCACCATTGATTCTTAAACCTGTGTTTAACTTCGTGCGCCGTCCAGGAGTGCTGCGTCGCTGGGCTAGTCTTGCCTATGCTAACCCAGAGGCGATTACCGATGAACTCATAGAAATTTTAGCTGGACCTCCCCAAGACAGAGGTTCAGCGAGGGCTTTTAGTGCTTTGTTCAAAGCTGCGATCGGAATCAACTTTAGTCCCAGTGTCAAGACAGTATTACCAACCTTAACAATTCCGATGTTGTTAATTTGGGGACAAAAGGATCGGTTTGTTCCCCCAGCCCTTGCTAACCAATTTGCCCAATACAACCAAAAATTGGAAGTGCTGAATTTAGCAGATGTGGGCCATTGTCCCCATGATGAATGTCCTGAGCAAGTTAACCAAGCTATTGTAGATTGGATTGAGAGATGGGTTAGCGACCGCTAACCCCCTTACACTTTCCCAGCTTTGCCGGAAATTGTCTAAGAGGGCCTTTGGTTATACCGCGCATTCATCAGCTAGCGTTGTCGGCGACTCTTTGAAGAGATAGATATGAGGCTTTTGTTATGCAATGGGAGCGATCGCGCCAGCCAATACCTTTGCGACCATTGAACTGGGAATTACTTAATACCTAGCCAATCGTGGCTTGGTTAGTGTCAACATCTGTAGTGCCATTCACAGAACGAGCTACAGAAATCATCTTATTAAGAATTTCTTGACTGGGAACTTTGCCTTTCAATACTACAGTGCTACCCGTTTGAGCAACCCAAAGGGTATTAACATCATCAAGTTGGGGATCTTCATCAAATGCCAAAGCAACCCGCTTTGCCAACCCACTTTGGTCATATTCACCACTTAATCCCAAACGTTCTGGGGGTATGGATTGAGTAGCAGTAGGAGCAGCATTAGTACTAGGAGTTTGTGCTATTGACTGCGGAGTAGGATTTACTTCTGCATTTTGAGGTTTTTCCATTCCAAATAGTCTTTGTAACCAACCCATAAAAATTTTTCTCCTAATTAGAGGCTTATTGAGTGGAGTATAAAAGCTTTACGAAAATCCCGCATCTACCAATGAAAAGATATCCATTCCATAAAATTCCTCCTTGCAGGATAATTTCTGTCCAATTTTTTATTTCTAGAGAATGCAATGAGTGCAGCTATTGAGTTTACAATAAAAGGTTGCACTGATAATTAGTGCAATAGTACGCTACAACAGAAATAAACATACATTAGACAAAATGTCAAGAGTTTGTAACTCAATGAATTTTGACTTTTGAATGAGTGAATTCTGCAAAGCGGTACTAGTTTCCGCGTTCCTCAAATCCTGTTCTAGCCTCTGTTGGCGAAGATGAAACATACCCTTTCAGTTCTCGTAGAAGATGAGGCGGGTGTTCTTTCCCGCATTTCTGGTTTATTCGCCCGTCGTGGTTTTAATATTGAAAGCCTTGCTGTTGGTCCTGCTGAACAGGGAGGAGTCTCCCGAATTACAATGGTTGTACCTGGTGACGATCGCGTGATCGAGCAACTCACCAAGCAACTATACAAGTTAGTTAATGTCCTCAAGGTACAGGATATTACCGAAACTCCTTGCGTCGAGCGAGAATTGATGCTTGTGAAAGTGAATGCTAGTAGCAGCAATCGCTCAGAAGTGATTGAACTGTCTCAGATTTTCCGGGCGCGAGTCGTGGATGTAGCAGAAGATTCTCTCACCTTAGAAGTTGTGGGAGATCCAGGTAAAATGGTAGCGATCGTGCAGGTGTTGCAAAAATTTGGTTTAAGAGAAATTGCCCGCACTGGCAAAATTGCCCTGACTCGTGAGTCAGGCGTGAATACCGAGTTACTCAAATCTTTGGAAGCAAAAGTTTAGTTAGGAATTTAATCAGCATATAAATCAAAGACAGCAGAAGTCATAGTGGCAATTGTTACTATGACTTTTGCACTTTAAAATATTCTTAACCGAGTAGTATGGCAATATTTCCTTAATCAAATTCTCAAATGAATTTTGGGAGAATAATTTCTCAATATTTTCATATATCTAATTTCAGACTTATAAATTTAAATTGAATATTTTCGTTTAAATTTGCACTTTTATTTTGAAAATATGGAGATTGAATTCGTTAATTATTAATCTTGATTGCAATTTAGATAGATACCTTTCCTTTGCTCTCAAGAAGTATTGATATTGAAGTTTTCTACACTTAGTGCAATGTTATTTAAGTGCAAAGTTATACTACAAGTATCTAAGTAATTTGGCACAATCAAATAAAACTATGTAAAGAAAAATGAACTAGCCTAAAACCCTTATATCTATTGCCTATTGCCTATTGCCTATTGCCTGTTGCCTGTCACCTATTTCCTATTGCCTGATCCCAACGACAATTATTTACGCCCACTTACTTATGCAGGCTGAAGCAATGCGAACGAAAGAACAATGGAAAATCGAGTTTTTTTGACTGGTGTACACTTTAGCCGATACATCAGGGAGATTAAGAGAGATAATTTAACTTGTGTGTACACCGTAGTCAGAGCAGGAAGAGGATGGAAGCGGGGTTTTGCAGATAAGAATGAAAAATCGGCTTCTCCATAAGTCGCTTGCGAAATTCATCATTACTTTGGCTAAAGATTGGATGTTTTCCTATATATTCAAGTAGATGTAATTTTTTACGTATAAATGTAATTTATACTTATTAGTACCTCTGCTGTGGATATAGTATCAAAATTAACATCAAACCAAAATTTAGTTTCCCAAGGAATTAACAATATGAACTCACCTGAAGAATACATCAATAATAATTCATCAAATATAGAAAAACAGAATTCGAATGCAAACATAAATGAGTTGCAATTTAGTAATAACAGCATGAGTGAAGGTAGAAACTTAGATAAAGTTAGAGAAATTCTTTTTGGCAATCAAATACGGGATACGGAAAGAAGGTTTACCCGTCTAGAAGAACGTCTAATTAAGGAATTGGGCAACGTGCGAGATGAAACAAGAAAACGTCTAGACGCTTTAGAAATTTATATTAAACAAGAAGTTGATTCTTTAACGCAACGCCTAAAAAATGAGCAGGTCGAGCGTGACTCTCAGGTAAAAGCAGTTACTGAAGAAAGTAAAAGCATAATCATATCTTTAGAAAAAAAGATTACTCAATTTGATGAGCAAGCTACTAATAGTCAACGAGAGTTGCGCGAGCAGATTCTCAACCAATCTAAAAGCTTACAAGATGAGATACAACAAAAATCTCAGGAAATCGTAGCTTTAATAGAACGGGAAGCTCAAGAACTTCGCAGAGAGAAAACGGATCGTTCAAATCTTGCTGCTATGTTTACAGAGTTAGCTATCCGGCTGAATGCAGAAAATAAGTCTTGAGCTAAAGAATTGTCTGAAAATTTTTTCACTATCAATTTTGGCACTTTTATATTCTCTCTACCCCTATTAAAAAGGTGAACTTAAAATAATTTAAAAGTTTTAAGACAAGAATACTTTCAAAATATCCTCTACTCTAAGGTTAAAAGATTTTTACCTATCGGCGCATCTCTCCTGCTTACAACAGAATGCTTGCTACTTGATGATAAATTGTGAATTGGGGAATTTTGGTAATGAATGATTATTCAAAAAATCCAATACCGAAAGTATCCTCTGAAGGTTTGGACAGCAACAACCAAACCTTCGAACTTAATGATGAACTAACTATACTCCGTAGTTTGCTTCTGGATATTGAGCCGACTAAACTCAAAATACTTTATGAGCGATTAGAAAACCCTCAAATTCTACCAGAAGATATTAGCAAAATGCTTCCAGAAGCTGTGATCTTGCGGTCAAAGCAAGATAAACAACTTGGGGAAGTAATGGTATCAACTGTGGAAAATGCCATAGAAGTTTCTGTTAAACAAGACCACAATGTGCTTGCAGATGCATTATTTCCAGTTATTGGGCCAGCTACTCGCAAGGCGATTTCCACGGCTCTTGAGGAAATGATGCAATCGATGAATCAAACTCTGGAACATAGCTTGTCTCCACAGAGCTTTAAATGGAGACTAGAAGCGCAACGTACAGGAAAATCATTTGCGGAAATTGTGCTGTTACGGACACTAGTTTATCAAGTAGAACAAATATTTTTGATTCATAAAAAATCGGGATTATTGCTGCAACATTTAGTAACAACGCAGGTAACAGTTCAAGATCCAGATTTAGTAGCTGCGATGTTGACAGCTATCCAGGATTTTGTCAAAGATTCCTTTAGGGTGCAGAAAGTAGATGGACTAAAAAGTTTACGCTTTGGAGAAGTAATGATTTGGATTGAAGAGGGGCCGCAAGCTCTAGTAGCAGCCATGATTCGAGGGAATCCTCCCCAAGAATTAAGGTTAGTTTTGCAAGAAGCGATAGAAAAAATTCACCTGAGGCTAGGTAGAGAAATTCAAAATTTTACAGGAGAAACAGAAGCATTTCAGGCCAGCCTGCCTTATTTAGAAGCTTGTCTGGTAGTTCAGTATAAATCTGCTGCTAAAAAAAATTATACCTATGCCTGGGCTTTCTTGGGTGCGATCGCGATCGCTTGTGGGACTTGGGGCTTTTTTGCTATAAGAGAACAACTTCGTTGGCAAGCATATCTCCAAAAACTTAACTCTCTGCCAGGAATTGTTGTGATTAACACCAAGCAAACTTTTGGCAAATATTTTATTTCGGGAATGCGCGATCCTTTAGCAGTAGATCCCAATACACTAATACAACAAACAAATCTTAATCCCAAAATAGTAATTAGCCAGTGGCAACCTTATCTTTCTTTGGAGCCACAATTTACTGCCAAAAGAGTTGAAAAATTGTTGCATCCTCCCCAAACTGTATCATTAAGGGTTGATAATAACGGTATTCTTAATGTAACTGGTTATGCACCCCGTAAATGGATTTTAGAAGCACGGAAATTATGGACATTTATTCCTGGTATTACCCAATTTCAAGACCAAAAACTCGTAGAAATAGAACTTAGCGAGTTACAGTTATCTAAAATAAAGATAGAAAAAGAAATACTTTTCTTTACAGAAGGGACAACTGAGTTGATGCCTGGTGAAATTGATAAATTGCCTAATTTGTTTTTATCAATCCGCAAATGTTTGGATATTGCCAAGTATTTAGGTAAAAATGTGCAGATTCAAATAATTGGACATACTAATAGTACTGGAACAGAACGAAGAAATAGGCCACTCAGTCAAGCACGCGCTAATAAAATTCTATCTTATTTAATATCCCAAGGAATCAAGATAAACCAATTTCAAGCACTAACTGTAAGTTCTAGCCTAACTTCCCAGCCAGAATTAACATCAGAATCTAAAGAATTTAATCGGAGAGTCTCTTTCAAAGTATTAATAAATAATATCTCTAAATAAAATTATATCAATTTATGGTTATCCAGAAGAAAATTTGTATGATAGGTGCATTTGCTACAGGTAAAACTAGTTTAGTAGCAATGTTTGTCCACAGCATTTTTTCTGAAAAATATCATACTACTGTTGGTGTAAAAATTGATAAAAAAGCTATAGAGATTCAAGATAAAAAAATAAATCTTATCCTTTGGGATATCTATGGAGAAGATGAGTTTCAAGAATTACAAATGTCTTATTTACGAGGTTCTGCTGGTTATTTATTAGTTGTAGATGGTACCAGACATAATACTTTACAAAAAGCTTTTGATTTACAAATAAAAATAGAAGATGCTATTGGTCAAGTTCCCTTTATTTTAGTCATAAATAAATTGGATATAACGGATGAATGGGAAATTGAATCTGCTGAGATAGATGATGTTACACAAAAGGGTTGGACTGTGATTAAAACAAGTGCCAAACATAGTATTGGTGTAGAAGAAGCTTTTCAAACTCTCGCTAAAAAAATATTGGATTGCTAAATGTTAGATGTCCCTGTTTTTGTAATTGCCTATATTCTAAATTTGTTAACAGCAGAGTCTTCTCTTGGCTATCTGTTGGTTAATAAAGATGGTAGCCTCTTGACTTGGGGTGGGAAATTGGCAGCTTATGGAATTACTAACCTCCGTAAAGGCAAAAATGCAAAAGAGCAAGTTGTCTTTCTAGAAGGGTTACTACCATTAGATGACACTTCCATATTTCTACCATTCATCCAAACAGAGTATGGCAGTTGTGTAGATGTTCATATATTACCGACGAAAGAAGCAGATTGGGTATTGCTGTTAGATAGTAGCTGTGATAAAGATTATCTCTTTGCTATTCAGCAAAAAGCAAATGATTTCAGATTATTATACGAAAAATTAAATAGAAAGTTAAATTACTAACCTAAAGTCAAAATTAATTGATTGTATCAGGTTGAACTCATGAATACATCGATCGCGAATGATATACTCACGGCTTTGAACATTTTGGTGTTAGAGAAAATTGATGCAGGTTTATTTAAAATTATTGGTAATATACCTGAGTGGTTAAATCAATTTTCTTGTAAAAATTTAGCATCAGGAATGAATATATCAATACCACATGAAGAGTTTTCTTTTTTAAACAATTTTTTAGTTGATGCCGAAAAATTTTGGACTAACAATAATACTAAAAAACTCAGTTCGGGTTTATGGACTGAAATAGATGCAACTGGACAAGAATATCAATTTAAAGCTTATGCCATTTGGGTGGATAATAAGAAATTTTTATTGATTGAGGCGTTGGAAGACTCTTATCAAGAACAGCAGTACATTCTCCAAAAAGCTAGAGAATATAAATTGATTTATCAGCAATTACTTAAAGATAATCAAAAAAAAGATGTTCTAGTTCATTGTCTTGTCCATGATATAGCAGTAGAATTGAGTGCTATTAACTGCTGTTTTGCACTACTAGAATTTGAAAACTTAACGCCTAAAGGAAAAGAATATTTAGAAACTGGTATAAAGCAATGTTTAAAACAAGAGATGCTGATTAAAGATATTTTAGACGCTTTTTCCACTGAAGCAATGTTAACAGAAAATTCTCATATCGATATTGAAAAAGCACCTAATATTTTAAGTTCTATACAAGAGGTAATTGAGTTTTCAAAACTTAACTTTGCCCTTAATAATATACAATTACAGCTTGCTAGCAATATTGATATGACAACAGACTGGAAAGTTATAGGAGATAAATCTCGTTTAGATAGAGTGATTTCTAATTTAGTAGAAAATGCTTATAGATATAGTAACCCAGATTCTATTGTGACTATTGGTCTACAGTTGGATGGGCAATATGTTTTAGTTACTATAGATGATTGTGGTTTGGGTGTACCGCCAGAAATGGAAAAGAATTTATTTCAAAAGTTTTCTCAAGGCAAAGGTAAATCAGGGAGAGTTGGTTTAGGTCTTTATTTTTGTAGAATCACACTTGAACGCTGGGGAGGTATGATTGGTTATTTACCTCGTCTTGAAGGTGGTTCTAGATTTTGGTTCCGCTTGCCAAGACTAGCATCAGTGATGAGTTAAGAAGTGTCCCGCTTAATAAATTCATTACCGCTAATCGCGTGGCAAGCTACTTCAGATAAATTAGCAAATTTAATCCCGGAATTGTGCGAGAAAGAGTCCACAAAACAAGAGTAATGTAAATTACACCTAAACTCCATTCATACCAAGCAAGTGCAGAGATGATGCCTGGTAAGTGTTCGTCTCGCAGGCGAATGTCGTTAAATCCTAATTTCACTAAGTTGTTGAGACTAAAATCATAGTAGTTGAGCCAGTTCCAACGGCGATCGCTCAGTAGAGGCATATATCGTTCGCGAAATGTCTGATTCCTTGGTATCACTGGTAAACGACCAATCAACAATCGTAACTGGCGAAATGTGCCATCTTCGGTGAAGTAAGAAACGTTCATTAAATCGTGATAACGACCTTGTTGGTAAAGTCGGATCAATAATGCCAGTGGTACGGGGACAAGAATTATGAAGAGACACCCCACTGTCAGCCAAGGTTGTTGAGCATTGCGAAAGATGGCTAGTAAGCTCAAGAATTCTAAAACGCTAAAACTGACTAATATCGCAATGGTTTCGTAGGATGTGGGAATAATTGGTACAGGATGCAGGCGGCGATAGCGATCCACTAGCCAAAATAGTAAGCCAAAATATGCGATCGCAACTCCTCCCACGCCAAACACTAACCAAAAATTCGTCCCATAGCCACTCAACAACAGCAGTACACTCAATCCCAACCAACCCCAAGCTTGCAGTAACCAACCACCAATAGAAAGGGATTCGCCAACAATTAAGCGATCGCTCAGTTGTATGTATTTTTCTAAATCGATGTCTGCTAAGGTCAATAACTCACTACTGTTGCGGAAGGATTTTATCAGACGACGCTGGGCGATCGCTGCGGCTTGAGTTGCGGAAAAACCCAGTTTAATCAAACTTGGAACAGTTGCACTATTAATATTTGTAGCTGTCAAACGGCGGCTCATTTCTACTAATCGCAGCTGTTGTTTTGTGTATTCCAGTTCATTAGCATCAGCAACTTGTTGTTGCTGACGGAAATTCTGCCCCAAATTCCGCAAGATATTTTGATTACCTTGCAATGTAGGAATGCAGAACATTTTACCAATCTGACCGGGATTACCTAAAATTTTTGCTTGGTTAGAGTTAAAGGTTAAACCAGGTACGCTTAGACAAGCTTCTGGAGAAAACCTGGCATCGCTAAAATCTGCTTGATTGAGAATGCTTGCACCTTGTAAATTAACTGATTGATTAAACTCCACTTCTCGAAATATGAGAGCTTGCTCAAAAGTCGCATCTGTTAAAAAGAGAAACTGATTAAAATTTGCTTTAGTAAACTGGGCTTGATTGGCAAAGCGGACATCAGAAAAATCAGCATTTTCTTGCCATTGCACACTACTGAATTTAGCCAATTGCTTAAAACTTGCTTGGTTAAAGTTAGCAATCTTTTCAAATATACTCCCCTGAAAATCAGCGAATTCTTGAAATTGGGTTTGTTTAAAATTAGCTTTTTCAAAAAAAATACTACCCTGAAAATTGGTTGGTTGCTTAAATTTAGTACCACTAAAGCTGACGGGACGACCAAACCGAGTTTCAGCCCAATTCGTGGATTGGAGAAAAGTTGCACCTTGGGCATCTACAGACTGAAGAAAGAATGTATGAGAGAACTTCATTTCGCCATTGAAGCGAGTTTGCACGAGTTTCAAGACACCACGAAAGACGGCTATTTCACTGGATGGGGTTGGCTCTGTTCCCAAAAGCGATCGACAATCTTTGGAGTTCGCTAGCGATTCTAGACAAATAAAGCGCAAACGTGCTAATTCTTCTTTTTCAGTAGCTGTGAAAATCGGAGCAATAGCTTGGGCGTACAAGGAGGTTCTTAAACCCAAATCGCTACCTACAAAATCCCCTAAAATCAGGGCATAGCTGAGGTCTAAACCCAGAGGTTTTGTACCTAGCTCTTTTCGTAATAGTTGGTAAAAAGCATCACGAAAGCTAGCGTTTTCGGGACGCAAATCAATCACCATCTTCTGCAAATCTACGGTCAAATTGCCTTCGCGGAGTGTGGGTGTGCGGAGACGTTCTTGTAATAATTCTAGAGTTAAGGGTGTACGTTCTGGTTGCGTCTGTGCTGCTGAAGTAGGTAGGGGGAGGAGGAGAAGTAAAACGCAAAGGAACGCAAAGGGAAGCGCAGAGGTACGCAGAGAGAGCTTTCTGGTTATCTTTGCGTTTAACCTCTGGGTGCATCTATGTTTAAAAAATAAATTATGCAAATTGTTCGATCATTCGTCGCTAATTAGTAGAACAATTTTACCCGTCACAGAACCGCTTTCAATTAGTTGGTGTGCCTTAGCTGCTTCTTTTAAAGGAAACTTGTGAGTAACATGAATTTTTAACTTGCCTTCATCGATCCAGGTGGCACATTGTTCGAGAATTTCTGCATGGTGCTGGAGGCTGTCTTCCAATCCTAGCAACGCTGGTGTCAGCATTAATTCTAAACCAATGCGTAAATTACGTAGTCTAGCAGTTTTCCAAACAGTATTGGCATCGGGTTCGAGAATCGTCACAATATCGCCATATACTCGCACTGCGGGAAAGGTTTTGTGAAAGGTTTCGCCGCCTACGGTATCAAAAGCCAAGTCTACGCCTTCGCCGCCAGTCCAATCTAATACCGCTTGCACAAAGTCTGTTTGTTTGTAAAAAATTACATGATCTGCACCGATTTCTTTGACAAAATTAGCCTTTTCTTCAGAACCCACTGTGGTAGAAACAGTAGCACCTTTGAGTTTCGCCAATTGAATTGCTACATGACCGACACCACCAGCACCCGCATGAATGAAAACCCGTTCCCCAGGTGACAATCGTCCCCGTTCGTATAAAGCTTCCCAGGCGGTGATTAATACTAAAGGCGCTGCGGCTGCTTCGGCAAAGGAGATGGAGGCAGGTTTACGTGCCACAAACCGCTCATCCACAACGGTATATTCAGCATAATTGCCTTGGTGTGCGCCCAAACCGCCATAGCAAAAATATACTTCATCGCCTGGGCGAAAACGCTGAACACCAGCACCCACAGCCTCAACTACACCAGCACCATCACATCCTAAAATTGTCGGCGTGCGATCGGGGTAGAAAGTGCCTCGGCTACGAAGTTTAGTGTCAATGGGGTTAATGCCAGCCGCCACCAAACGCACTAAAAGTTCAGTATTCCCTAATGGAATCGCAGGGTTTGGCACTTCCTGTACTTGCAAAACTTCAGGACTGCCAGCTGCTGTCATCAAGACTGCTTTCACAATTCTTTCCTCCTGGCTTTAGATGCACATTCTTATGCAACTTTAGCGCAAGAGGGTAGACACAAAGTTATGTCTGAAGGAAAACTGCTGTATAGCCCAATATGGTTCAGTTAAGCAAATTTATCTGTTAAGGCAGGGGGAGAATTCGTAACTCCTAACTCTTCACGGGCTAAACCTTAGCTATCCTCTAACAGCACGGGCTAAACGCCCCGCTATCGCTAACGGAACTGTTTTGCTGTATGGCCAATTAAATGACATCGAGACTAATTCATGTCATCAACCAAGCTTGTCTACTGCACACTTACAAACCTTGGAGTTAATTCCACCTGTAAGTATAAAAGTGTGAACTCTAGGGTAGAGGACGTAAATTCACACGAATAAATCTTAATACTCAGGTGAAAGATAGAATGGTAGGTTTTTTACAGTTTATCTATCGATAGGTACTGGATAAAAATTTCCAAGTAGTCTTACTTCTTCCTTCCAAAGACGAGGAAGAGTTCCCCGTCGCAATACTTCTTACGCTAGAAAGCCTTCTATTCTTTTTCCTGTCATTCTTTCCTCATTTCTCCGCTCCCTTGCGTCCATCGCCTTTCCCTCCTTTGAGTAATGATAAAGACTCTACGCTCCCTTCTTTCCTACGCAGCTTTAACTACTATTGCTTTGGTAGCTGTAGTCACAACCCAGTTAGGTACTATGCAGAAAACTCCTGCGATCGCTAACATTACACCTACCGTTATTCATTCGTTTAATAGCAGTAATAAGTACGATGGTTCTACTTCAGACGCAGAATCTGTACAAAACAGCGATGGTAAGCTTTACGGTACGAGGCACGGGGGAGGCACAAATGATAAAGACCTGATTTTTAGGGTTCCTCCTAATGATAGTAATTTCAACCTTTTCTATTTGTTTAGGGATAAGGATGGTCAAAGGACTAATTCTAAAATTGCGGCTACGAGCTTGTACGTCTATGTATCTCCCACGGGAAGCGACACCGGAGGCGATGGATCGCTAGGCAAGCCATTGAGGACGTTGGCCTATGCAACAAAACGAGTTCAACCGAATCAAAACTACACGATTTACCTGAACGCAGGTGTCTATAGGGAAACGGAAGCGACGGTACTTCCGCCGGGAGTGAATATTGAAGGAGCAGGTGAATCAAGCGTGACTATCACTAGCAACAGTGCAATTCCTGCTCCAGGAATAAACACAGGTAATACCGATTGGAGTCTTTTGTATTATGGAAGCATTATTCAGCTTGTCTCGCCTAGCTACTCCGGCTCAAGCCCTAGGTACGGGGCTCCTTCTGAAATGGTTGAGGCAACATACGGCAATCAGACCTTAAGCGGCTTCACCATAGACGGGAACGGCAAGACCATCAAAGCCGGTGTTTGGGTGGAAAATCGTAATAACGTGACTATGCATAATGTCACGTTCAAAGATTTCCAGCACAGCGGTGCAGTTTTTACCCGTGGCAATATGTGGTGGTTCGTCCCGCTTCCAGAGGGAAAGTGGATGAAGAACACAACGATACATGATTGCACGTTTATCAACTCCGCAGCGGATGGAGTATCGGGAGGATCTACCGGGAACCTGAGACTTGGAGGGTTGGATGGCGCTGCCATCTACAACATTACTATCCGAGAAAATAAAGGATACGGCATCAAGTTCATGCATGTGGGTCATCTGCGTAACGTGAAGATTCACGATTGCGACATCCAGGTTCCGGAAGTCGATTCACAGTGGAGCGAGGATGCTTCCATTGAACTTTGGAATTTGAGTTATGGAAACGAAATTTACAACGTTACCTCTAATACGTGGTTATCGATGGTTAACCATGCAGTAATGAATGATTACCAGCCGACAGCTACACACCCAAGCAATCTCAAGATGCGAAACGTAAGAATAAAAGATATTGACGGACAGAGTGTTAAGGAGTCAATCGAGGTTGCCTTGAGTGGAGTTGAGATATCCAACTCCTACTTTCAGGATAAGGGCTTCGGTATTGCGATCTGGGGAGGGAAAGCATGGGGCGGAAGTATAGAAAATCACAACATCAACATCCACAATAATATTTTTGCAAATGTTGCTCGTAAAGTTCAATTTGGTTTCGGGAATAGTACTGCCGTCTTCATTCCCGATTCAGCTTCCAACATCAAGATTCACAACAACGTGTTCGATACCCTAGGAAATAGCCTACAGCTCGACTCCGCAGACAAGATATCGATCAAAAATAATGTGTTCTTGAACTCTCAAGGAGACGATGTGCAAGGAGGTAACAACATTGCTTTCACTAATAATCTCCGCAGGAATATGAACCCAGCAAAACCAACTTGGCAGATCCGATTCGCGGTTAATGCGACAAACATCCAGGGCGATCCCAGATTTACAGGTACAGGCGACCGTTGGAGTTCTTACTACAAGGCGGCTTCGTCACGCAGTCTTGTGGTGGATAGAGGAACTAATGTAGGGCTTCCTTACTCCGGTTCGGCACCTGACATCGGTCGATGGGAGTGGTAAGGAAAGTTGATTTAATAAAATCCAAATTTTTGGATCGGAGTTTGGCTATACCAAAGCCTTAAAGGATAGTGTACAGTGACAAATTAATGTCATCGAGGGTGTGAAGCTTGAACTCTCTAGTATTAAGCTTAGAAACGGCACAGGGAAGTTACAAGCTGTATTAACACTAATTGTTGTCAGTCTAAAGTGAATAAGAATTTATTTGATGACACGAATTTGTTTCAACGCCATTTAATTCAATACGCTTGGGTTAAGGGGGTACTGGCAAAAATTTTGGGTTTTTGAGACGCGATAAATCGCCGTCTCTACAAGTGTTTTGGTCTTATCTGAAGTGTATTGCCATTTAATTTGTCACTGTACAGAAAAGGAAAAAAAACCGCGAAACATTATGTTTCACGGTTTTTAGTGTGGTGTAAGGAGCTTAACTAAATCTCATCATAAAGTAACAGCCCAACAACAACGCACTGGTAACAATTTTGGTAACAGACTTTTTTTAGCAGCCTTAGAGCAAAGCACCACCACAACTAGAACCACACCCAGCAGTACAACCATAGCAATAAGCAGCAGTTTGGATCTCACTAATCAGGTCTAGACTGCCAGCTTCTAGCAATTTGCTAACTGTTAGTGGTTCAGAATTACCAATTTTTGCAGGCAAATTCATCATCTGGTTAAAGTCACAATCATATACATTTCCTAGATAGTCAATTGAAAGTTGATCGCGGCACATCAAATGTTCAACTGTGCCAGGATTAAAATTTGACTCTAAAAACTGCAAATAGCTACTGTGTAGTTTTCTCCGTTCTAAATGTATTTTGGTTCTACCAACTGGTAGGTTGGTAATGGTGAAGAGGTTGTTAAATACAATATTAAAATGTTCTTGTAGGAACATTTTGTAATCTTGTTCTAGGTTAGTCTGTTCGGGAGCTAAGAAAAATTTTTCAGTAGTGGGTAACTGGGGATTAAATATTAAGTCCAAAATTAGATTTTCCTCTTGACCATAGCCGAGTTGATTAAGCCACTGCAAAGCTTTGACTGAACTATCAAAAACGCCAGAACCACGCATTTTATCAACATTATCTGCTAAATAGCATGGTAGAGAAGCCACAACTCTTATTTGGTGTTGAGCAAAATATTCTGGTAAATCAGCAAATCCATCTTCAAAATAAATAGTCAAATTAGACCGGACAATCACCTGCTTGTCGGTTGCTCTTGCTGCTTCTACTAATGGCTTAAATCCATAATTCATTTCTGGTGCGCCACCAGTCAAATCCACAATTTTAATTTCGGGAAATTTATGGATTAGCGAAATCAATTGTTCGCAAATTTCAGAAGAAAGTTCTTCTGTACGTTTTGGCCCAGCTTCGACATGACAGTGTGTACAGGCAAGGTTACAACGCTTACCTAGATTAATTTGTAAAACCGAAATCCCCTTTTTTGTCAAAGGGGAATTTAGTTTATTTTTAAATGGTGTAATTTTTGATTGAGTTTGCATTAGCTACTATTCCTTAAATATGAAAAAATTTTATTCAATTTTTCTAACCTTGTAATAATCTGTAAATTATTCCACTAATAATTGCAGCAGTAGGTAAAGTTAATATCCACGATAATAGTATCTGATAAAAAACACGCATATTGGCTTTTTTGCCAGTCAAACCGACTCCAAAAATAGAACTAACTGAAACATGAGTGGTGGAAACAGGAAGCCCAAATAGACTAGCTGCAATCACTAGAATTCCAGTTACTACATTTGCTGATAAGCCTTGAGGAGGATTCAATGAGGTAATCTTTTCACTCATGGTGACAGCAACTTTTTGGGAGTTGAGTAAACCGCCAAGTGCCATTGCGATCGCAATTGTGATCATTCCTCCCTGAACCGAAAAATACTCAATAACTAGAATGAGTGAGGAAATCTTGGGAGTATCATTTAATCCTCTAGCAAAACTCACAACTCCAGCGCTGAGAAAATGGCAAGTATCAATCATTTTCTGATTGACTGGTAGGTTCCATTTGGAATTGATATAGCCAGATAAGCTGTAAATTCCTGCTCCGAAGGGAATAGCCATGATCGGACTGAGAAATAAAGGCAAAACAAAGGAAGTTCCCAAAACGGCAAAATTGACTTTGAGTCCGATCGCAACTAAACCAGCGCCAACTAGCGCACCAATTAAACTGTGAGTTGTGGAAATGGGAAACCCCATAAGGGTGGCTATCAGTACAGTTAGACCAGTTGCGATCGCAACTGCGAGATGAAACTCTGGTGCATTAGCGATCGCATCAGGCACTAATCCTTTACCAGAGAAGTTTTTAATTAGTGTACTTGCCAAAAAAGTTGCAGTTGCTGCACCACCTAAAGTTGTGAAAGTTGCCCACAAAATTGCTGTTTGATAGCTACTAGTTCGGCTACCAAACAACGTTGCTACCCCTTTAAAGTTGTCATTGGCACCATTCGAATATGCTAAAAAAAGCGTAGCGATAAATAAACTAATTAACAACATTTTGGGGCTTATAAGGAAGAAGTCAGAATTGAGAATTCAAAATCAAGAATGCAATTAGTGAAATATTGAAATTTGGCATTCATTTTCCAGTTGTACAGAATTACGAATAATTCTAACTACTGACACTTGAATTCTTTTTTAAGAAATTAACAGCAACCACCACCGCTATAGTGCCAGGTTGAGTTAGTAACAATTATTTCTGTTGGCTTGATAGCTGCAAGTTTAGCGGCAGTTTTATCACACACTGCTGCGGGAATACCTCGCTGGAGTAAATGTCCGGCTGAGTCATCGAAGAAGGGTTCCGAGCCAGCATAAATTGCTGTTTTTCCCGTGAAAATACAAGCACCATCTTCTGGAATATCAACTTTAAAGGAGACAGAATCCAGGCTTTCTAAAAGTAGGTGTTCGTCTAAATTATAAGTCTGAGAATCTAGTAGACGATAAGGACGACGGGCGCGAATTTCAACTTGACCAAAGCCAGCATTTGTAATCCGTTCAGTATACTCTTGATATGTGAGTGCGCCTGATAAACACATGGCTCTAAGTCGTTCATCTTGTTGAAGATGTGCTGGAATTTGGCTAGTGGCAATTGGATCGCTCATCTGCAAACGTCCGCCTGGTTTTAATACCCGATAGGCTTCTTTTAAAGCACGGTTTAAATCTTCTGGTTCAAAGATGTTGAAAAGGCAATTCTGCGCCACGATATCGACGCTAGCATCAGCAACAGGTAAGTTAAAAGCATCGCCTTCGCGGATTTCTACAAAACTCGTGTCAAACCACGGGTTTTCTTGAGCAGCAATTTCCAGATTGCGTGCGGCTGCTTCCCGCATGGCCCCAACTGGTTCAACGGCAATTACAGCACCTGCATAGCGGGAAAAATAAGCGAATTGCAATGCTTCTAAGCCGCCACCAACGCCGACATAAAGCACAGTAGGCTGATTTCCTAGTTCGGTGGAGTGAACGGTAGTGCCACAACCATAGTTCATTTCCTGCATAGCCAAAGAAATTTTCAACCCTGGTAGTTGCAGGGGTGTACTTTGCACACAACAAAGTCCAACTTGTGGGGTTTCGGCAACTTCGCGATAGAATTGCGCTGCTGTTTCTAGATAAGTCATGCAGTTTTAGATTTTTAGATGATGATAGCTTTGTGCATCCTAATATAATTAACCCTGAGTTGGATGAGTTATTGCTCAGATTGCCAAAAACCCCAAATCTTCCTAGAACAGAAAACTTTGAGGTTTTATCGTTATTTCACACTGGATAGGGGATGAGGGAGATTACGGGGA
>NZ_JADEXU010000128.1 GCF_015206895.1 Nostoc sp. LEGE 12450
GTATGGGGAATGGGGCATTTCTTCACTCCCTTATCTCTAAATACGGTTGGGATAAGCTTTTTCCTCTCCCCTGCCCATTTCATGAGAATCTCATTACCACAGGATTTGAGAACGTTCATTTATTCTCCAGTTTTAGCAATCCTTTGGTGATTAATACCACCTTTGGCAAAGCCCTCAAGTAAAGATGAGATTATTATCCAGCTATTTTTTTATTGCTGACAATAATATTAAGCTTAACAAATATTGATATTGCAAAGTTATTTTTTTGTAACAAAAATCAGGCGTTTGGTATCCAAGATAACTTTTTACTAGTAAACTATCGCACTATCATCACACTTTAAAGTTTGAAATTGTCAGCTTTCTATTAAGTTAGTTGATTCATCAAGAGGAAAATTCATAAAGATTATGAGAAGAGAATTTAACAGACGTAAGTTTTTGATCTACGGTTCTTTAACTTTCGGAAGCAGCTTTTTTCTAAAAGCTTGTGCGAATAATCCCCCAAGCGCCACAGAGACGGTCGCATCTCCTACTGCTTCACCAGCAGTAGCAGCAGTTGGTAACACCATCAAAGTAGGTATTTTGCACTCTCTGAGTGGTACGATGTCTATTAGTGAAAAAAGTGTTGTTGATGCTGAAAAATTAGCAATCAAAGAAATTAATGCTGCTGGTGGTGTCTTAGGTAAACAAATTGAAGCAATTACCGAAGATGGTGCTTCTAACTGGGATACTTTTAGAGAAAAGGCAACTAAGTTAATCGATCAAGATAAAGTCGCTGTAGTTTTTGGTTGTTGGACTTCTGCTAGTCGTAAAAATGTCAAGCCAGTATTCGAGAGCAAAAATCACATGCTCTGGTATCCTGTGCAGTATGAAGGGCAAGAGTGTTCTAAAAATATTTTCTACACTGGTGCAGCACCAAATCAACAAATTGAACCATCTGTTGATTGGTTGTTAAAAAATAAGGGTAAAGAATTCTTTTTAGTTGGCTCTGACTACGTTTTTCCCCGCACTGCTAATACAATTATCAAAGCCCAGTTAGAAGCTTTAGGCGGAAAAACAGTTGGTGAAGATTATTTACCTCTTGGGAATACAGAAGTTACACCTATCATTACGAAAATAAAACAAAATTTGCCGAATGGCGGCGTGATTTATAACACCCTGAATGGTGATAGTAATGTCGCTTTCTTTAAACAATTAAAAGGGGCTGGATTGACACCAGATAAATATCCCTCTATGTCCGTCAGTATTGCCGAAGAAGAAGTCAAAGCAATTGGTGTAGAGTATCTCAAAGGTCATTACGCGGCTTGGAACTATTTTCAAACAGTAGACACACCTGCTAACAAAAAGTTTGTTGCCGCTTTCAAGAAAGAGTATGGTGAAGATCGCGTGACTAACGATCCAATGGAAGCATCATATATTGCAGTTTATTTGTGGAAACAAGCAGTAGAAAAAGCTGGGACTACTGATTTAGAGAAAGTGCGGACTGCGGCTTATGGGCAAACTCTAGATGCACCTGAAGGTAAAGTGACAATGGATGCTAATCATCACATCTCCAAAATTGTGCGGATTGGTCAAGTCAGACAAGATGGTTTGTTTGATATTGTCTATGCTACTCCTGCACCAGTTGAGCCAGTTCCTTGGAATCAATTTGTAAAAGAGACTAAAGGGTTTGCTTGTGATTGGACTGATCCAGCGAAGGGTGGTAAGTACAAGAAAGTTTAAATAATTAGTAATTAGTAACTAGTAAAAATTTACTAATTACTAATTAATCAATCTTAATTTTGTAGGGTGCGTTATAGCGAAGTGCAACGCACCATTTAGAGGGTGTTTTAAAAGTGGTTAGTTGTGATTTTAATAAAATGATTACCCCCCTTGCAAAAGTGGGAAATCGGAAAATAATCTAGTTCCCTCCCCTTTATAAGGGGAGGGTTAGGGTGGGGTAAAAATATTTATTGTCGCTATGTTTAGTCACTTGTGCTGTAACACACCCTAAACATAATTACAAATTAGTATGTGAGGAAAAAAGTGTTAGCAGGATTTTTAGAAGCTGTATTCAATGGAATTAGTATTGGTGCTGTATTATTAATTGCTGCATTGGGATTAGCCATTATTTTTGGATTGATGGGTGTCATCAATATGGCACATGGTGAGTTGATGATGTTTGGGGCTTATACAACATTTGTTGTCCAAAATGTCTGCAAACAATTGGGTGGAGTGTGGTTTGAAGTCTATATATTTTTGGCTTTGATTATCGCTTTTATTTTCACAGCTGCTGTGGGATTAATTCTAGAAAAAGGCGTGATTCGTTATCTCTATGGAAGACCATTAGAAACTCTCTTGGCAACTTGGGGAGTAAGTTTGATTTTCCAACAGTTTGTTCGCAGCGTGAATTGGGTATTAGTAATTGGTCTAGGCTTATTTTCTCTGCTATTTTTTGGAGGTTTATGGATTTTAAATTCTCGCACTGATTTGGGAAGAGTTCGTAACTGGATTGTGGCGGTAATATTTTTACTATCGTTGGGAGTGACAATAGCAACGGGCAATTTATTGAGTCAAACTTATAAGTTAGCAGTGACTCAACCTTGGTTTGGCGCTCAAAATGTGGATGTAACAGCACCTACCTGGTTACAAGCGGGGATATCTTTGGGTGGTGTGCAATTTCCCTTTGCTAGATTATTTATCATTGCTTTAACAATAATCTGTGTGTCGGGAATTTATTTATTTTTACAGCGTTCTAGCTGGGGTTTAAGAATTCGGGCTGTGACGCAAAACCGGAGTATGAGTGCTTGTTTGGGTATCCCAACTCAAAAGGTGGATGCAATTACTTTTGCACTGGGTTCTGGTTTAGCTGGTGTAGCCGGATGTGCGATTAGTTTACTCGGTTCTGTAGGGCCAAATACGGGACAAAACTATATTATTGATACTTTTATGGTTGTTGTCGTTGGGGGTGTAGGAAATTTAGCCGGGACGATTGTGGCTGCTTTGGGTATTGGGACGGCTAATTTTTTAATTGGTTCTGGAACTTTGGCTTTATTGTTTACTCCTGTAAAGCCTTTGGCTGATTTGTTTACTTTTTTTGCGACGACGAGTATGGCTAAGGTGATGGTGTTTGCGCTGATTATTGTGTTTTTACAGTGGAAGCCTGGGGGGATTTTTCCGCAGAAGGGACGTACTGTTGATGTTTAACGAACCGCAGAGACGCAGAGGACGCAGAGAATGAAGAAGAGGGGAGGAGGGTTATTAATTGAGGTGGGGGTGGTGGTTGCGATCGCACTCTTCCTTATAATTGTTATGCCAGTGGTGCTTTCGGAGTTTCGCCTGAATTTGTTGGGGCGATTTTTGTCACTGGCGATTGTGGCTTTGGGTATCGATTTGATTTGGGGGTATACTGGTTTATTGAGTTTGGGACATGGTATCTTCTTTGGTTTGGGTGGATATGCGATCGCAATGTACCTGAAGCTGCAAGTCCCGACTGGAGAATTGCCTGATTTCATGGGGCTTTATGGGGTTACGGAACTTCCCGCCTTTTGGCAACCTTTTTATTCGTTTCCTTTGACAATAGCTTTGGTGGTACTAATTCCAGGGTTATTGGCGGGATTGCTAGGGTATCTAGTTTTCCGTAATCGCCTCAAGGGAGTTTATTTCTCTATCTTGACTCAAGCGGGAACTATTGTATTTTTCAACTTCTTTAACGGTCAACAACAATTTTTCAACGGTACGAACGGGCTGATAGATTTTACAACTTTATTTGGGGCAACGGTCAGCGATGCCAAAACACAGTTTATTTTCTACACCCTAACGGTAGTTTTTCTCGCAATCACCTACGGGATTTGTCGCTGGTTGACAACTGGACGCTTTGGGAGATTGTTGATAGCGATTCGTGATGATGAAAGTCGGGTAAGATTTTCTGGCTACGACCCTACAGATTTTAAGGTGCTGGTGTTTGCAGTTTCAGGTGCGATCGCAGGCATAGCAGGAGCATTCTACACCATTCAAAGTGGTTCAGTCTCACCTAGAGCAATGGATATTGCTTTTTCGATTGAAATGGTGATTTGGGTAGCTGTAGGGGGACGCGCTACTTTAATTGGCGCGATTGTCGGAACTTTGTTAGTCAATTATGCCCGCACTTTTTTAAGCGAACAATTTGCTGAAATCTGGCTATTTTTCCAAGGCGCACTATTTTTGATAGTCGTCACAGTGCTTCCTGACGGTATCGTGGGATGGTTGCGTAGCCAGAATATTTCCTTTTTCAACCGTCGTCAAGAAATTGCTACATATCCCACCTTGGAAGAAGACCCCGAAGTGCAACATGAACGCGAAAATATTGGAAACTGAAAACGTAACTGTTAGTTTTGATGGTTTTAAGGCGCTAAATCAGCTTAACTTTAGTATGGATGTGGGTGAATTACGAGTAGTAATTGGCCCCAATGGTGCGGGAAAGACAACATTTCTAGATGTGATTACCGGGAAAGTGCAACCAACTATTGGGCGAGTTTTATTTAAAGGAAGAAACCTGCGTTCTTTACCTGAATATAAAATTGCGCGATTGGGAATTGGACGCAAGTTTCAAACACCCCGAATTTACTTAAATTTAACGCCCCGTGAAAATTTAGAAATTACCATCAATAATAAGAAAAATGTCTTTTCTACTTTGTTTGAAAGTTCTAATGCTGCTGAAAGAAATAATATTAAAGGATTATTAGAAACCATCGGCTTAACGCCGAAGGCAGATATTAAAGCAGCTTTACTTTCTCATGGAGAAAAGCAACGTTTAGAAATTGGGATGTTAGTAGCACAGTCACCTGATTTATTACTGGTTGATGAACCAGTTGCGGGTTTAACAGATGAAGAAACATACAACATTGGTGAATTACTGTTAGCACTAGCTCAGAGTCATTCAATTTTAGTAATTGAACATGATATGGAATTTGTGCGTCAAATTGCTAAGAGAGTAACAGTGTTACATGAAGGTTCGGTGCTGTGCGAAGGGAATTTTGAGGAAGTACAAAATGACTCTCGTGTTATTGAAGTATATCTGGGAAAACAGGAAGAATGAAAAATATCAGTGGTGGCTGTTATTTAACTACACTTGACAGTCAACAGTCACTGGTAAACCTTATGCTACATTAATATTACAATTTATCAGACGAATTCCCTCATGTTTACTCGTTTTGAGAAGCTATCTAGACGTGCATCAGAGTTGAAAAACTGCTTCTACTGCGGCGCTTCCCTTCCAGCAATAGCAGGGGAACATATCTTCAACTCATCTTGGGGCGGTTCATATAAAGACAAAAACTTGATTTGCTGCCAATGCAACTTTAGCTTTTCACATCCTACAGACAAAGCTTTTCTTATTTATGTACAAGCTGTAATGAATTCATGGGTATTCAAAGCAGAACGTCATGAGAAAGTACCTAAAATCTTTTTAGAAAATGAATACTTTTTAGATCAAGGAGCCAAGCTAAAGCTTAAACAGCCTCTTATTGAAGACGAAATTTTGCCTGATGAAAGCATAAAATCACGTCTTACGTTTAATTCTAAAAGTGAAGCCAAACGTTGGATAGAAGGAGATGGTATGGCTACTTGGCTGGGAAGACCTCCATTAGCCGAAGAACAAGAACAACTTAAGAAAATTATCATAGAGACACAGCTAGATAGAACAGATGCAAAACCTCAACCAATCTCATATCAGCTAAATCTTCGAGAACAATATCGTTCTACAGCACATACAATTCTCAAATGTCTTGCATTTTTCTTGCCAGAATGGGTTCAGGGAGATTTGACTAAGCCAATCCGAGAATTTGCTAGATATGATAAAGGTGATTGGCGGACTTTTGCTATTGAGACTAAAGAATTGTTTCCAGTAGCTGAACAAGCAACAAAACATTTGGGTTTAGGGGTTCACCATAATTCAGTAGAAGTTTACTGGAGTTCTTCAACAAAAATGGTGGTTGGAGTATTGACTATTCTTAACCGTGTTAAGAGATCGGTTGTTATTGCCCAAGATTACTCTGGGTCAGACTCTATTCTATATGTTGTTGAAGGTACACACGGTTCTAATAAACCTCCTGATTCAGTATTTATTGAATTTGATCAGAAGCAATTTCCTCTACCCTTATTTAGTGTTCAGTATTTTTCATCTCCCAATAACAGTTACCAGTATTTCCATAATGAACTCGCAACTTTAATGGGAATTTGCTATCCAATTGATGCAATTACAGCTCGTTTAATGCAAGAGATTGAAAAAAACAATAAGAAAAATTTGAAACTTGACCATGTAAGTTTAGAGGAGTACCTAAACTTATTTTTGAGCTTTCTCCTAGATTTAGGCAAAGTTACTGGTACTTCTGTAGACATGACTAAAGCTCGTTCTAAGCTTATCGAATATGGCTTCGCTAACCTAGCTCATCAGCACATTGGAAAATTGTATACTGATCCAGATGTTGAATCTCTTATGACACTTGCTTTTGAGGGCGCTGTAAAAGACTTTTATGCTGGGGTGATTAGTATAGGCTAACACTGCTCTGCGACTCTGCGTGAAATTTTTATATGTATATGGATAAATAATTTATAATGCTAAAAATCTCTAACCTCAACGTTTACTACGGCGAAAGCCACATTCTTCGCAATGTGGATTTAAGCGTACCATCCGGGCAAATGGTCTGCCTAATTGGACGTAATGGTGTAGGAAAAACCACCCTACTCAAAACAATCATGGGTTTACTCAAACCCCGTAGCGGTACTATTAACTTAGCTGAAGAATTAATCAACTCGAAATCTCCCGATCAAAGGGCAAAGTTGGGAATTGGTTATGTTCCCCAAGGGCGAGAGATTATCCCCCGTTTGACAGTCAAAGAAAATCTGCTGTTGGGGTTGGAAGCTAGACGCAAACCAGTTAAAAAAGCAGAAATTCCAGAAGAAGTTTTTAGCTTATTCCCGGTGTTAAAAACCATGCTTTCGCGGATGGGTGGTGATTTGAGTGGTGGACAGCAGCAACAATTAGCGATCGCACGTGCTTTAATGGGAGAGCCTCAATTACTCGTCTTGGATGAACCCACTGAAGGTATTCAACCCTCAATCATCCTCGAAATTGAAGCCGCAGTCCGTCGCATCGTCGAAACTACAGGTATTTCAGTTTTATTGGTAGAGCAACATTTACACTTTGTCCGTCAGGCTGATTACTATTACGCCATGCAAAAAGGCGGTATTGTCGCCTCCGGTTCCACATCTGAACTCAGCCAAGATGTGATTCAACGCTTCTTAGCTGTTTAATTTGGGAGATGTCTATATCAATTGTGTCAGAAGCAATCAAGTCTGCGGCTTCTTGTAAAAGCTCATGTTGTTCTTTTTGAATTGCTTCTAAGCGATGAGAAATTTCTACTAATCGTTGTTTTTTATTTGGTTGAAAACTTTCAGGTAACAAAGCTGGCAGATTATCAGTTGTTTTAGTAGCTGTAATTTTTTGAATACCAAAACTGCCAACTTTAGCTAAGGATAGAAAACTAACTTTAATTAAAGCCAGAAGTAATTTTATTGGGACTTGGAGTATTGACCAACTAGCTGTTTCAATTAAGCGGACAATTGCTTTGATGATGCTCCAAAGCAAGGCAAGTGCAAACAGCAAAATCACTATACTAATAATTGGGTGATTAGTCGCCCAACCTAGTACTTGAACTAACCTAAAAAATATCGGGTGTTGTGTCAGCCAATCACTTACAGAAGATGCCATTACATCTTTAACTGCTCCCGATGTTGTACTTTTAAATTTCTCAGCAGTTTGCCAAGTTTCCTCTAGACTTGTCGTAACTGTATCAATTGCTTTATCGGTTGTTGTATTCAAAGACTCCCTAACTTGTTGTGCTGAGTTACTTAGAGAGTTAACGCCTCCGCCTACATAATCTTTTACATTTTGTAAGCGTTGCAAAACTCCGTTAGGCAAGTTTATGTCTATTTGGGATGCCATAAAACATTTCACCGAGGTTGAAATCTAACCCGCAACCCATCTTTAGGGCGATTAGTGGGAACAGCAACTACTTCTAAACTTTGATTGGGTAATATCTCCCAATGATAACTACGTAGAAGATGAGCAGCAATAATCTTCATTTCCATTTTGGCAAAAGCTATGCCAATACAAATGCGTGGCCCACCGCCAAAACCAACTAAACTAAAGGGATATTTTTTTTGTTCTTGCCGTTGAGGACTAAAACGGTCTGGGTCAAAGAGTTCTGGCTCAGAATAAATTTCTTCAATTTGGTGAGTAACTCCAATTGAGTAGTATAACTGCCAACCAGTAGGGACGTGATAACCATTCAATTCAAAGTCTTTAATCACACCACGAAACCCACCTCCGACAGGTTGATGCAATCTTTCAACTTCCCACAAAACCTGCTCTAAATAGGGCATTTTCCCCAATTGTTCTAAATCCAAATCACCTTGACTTGCAAGTTGCAATTGTTCAAATTTTGCTTTTTCGAGTACTTCTAGATGACGGGCTAACTCTGTACATAACCAAGTCAGCATCGAAGTAGTAGTTTCATGTCCAGCGAAGAGTAACAGCACCGCTTGGGCAATGATTTCTTTTTCACTTAGGCTGTTACCGTCTTCATCCTTAGCTTTGATTAACAGGCTGATGGTATCTTGAGTTGGGTTTTGCTGACGTTCTCTGACAACTTGAGTTAGATGCTCTAAAATTTCATTACGCGCGGCTATAGCTTTACCAAATGTAGTAAATGGTAATGGCAACGGATTAATAGCAAACAGCCCATTCGTCAAGGTTGTAAATAACTGGCTGAGGCGCACACATTCCGGCCCAGGACGCGTACCTAACAATAATTGACTCGCAATATCAAATGTCAGCTGTTTAAACTCTTGGAACCAAGTAAACTCCTGTTTTTTCTCCCAATTTTGCAGATAACTACGTGTAATATCTTCCATTGTGGAGGCATAACTCGCCAATGCTGGGCCGTGTAACGCCGGCATCATCAAGCGGCGGTTTCTGCGGTGTTCCTCTCCATCTTGGAGAAAAAGCGATTCACCCAGTAATGTCTTGAAATTATCAGGCCATCCCTCACGCCAAGAAAAATTATCGATATGGCTTGACAAAACGAACTCTAATGCCTCCGTCCCTGCCATTACTACAGTCGGTCTGCCAAGAAGATGGGTTTTGAAGATGGGCCCATACTGGCGATAGCGCTTTTTGGCAAAATCGCGGTCGAAAACAAAGGAGAGTGTTTCACCTAATACAGGTAAACCAAAGCTTCCAGGAGGAATTTGATTAGTTTTCATATCTCTCTAGCTCGAAGCACTAGTATAAAATCGCAACGCAAACCGCCAAAACCAAGTAGAAACAAAAAACAGCACTACTGCTAATATTGCTGCACCTATAAACCAGCTAATTTCACTCCGACCCAACAGCGCTTGGGCTGGTACAGTAGTTAAAAAAGCTACTGGCATCACAAAGGTGAAGAAAAAACGGTAAGCAGTGGGATATGCAGCTATGGGATATCGTCCAGCTTCCAATAAACCACGCAACACTTCAGTAACGTTGTATATTTTGACAAACCAAATACTCATTGAACCCAGCATAAACCACAGGCTGTATAAAATTACAAAGCTGAACAATAACGGCAGCACACCAAGTAGATAGCCGTTTATCCCTACACCAAGGCGTTTACCTGCATAGCCAATGATAATACTACCAAAAATTAGATCCGGCAGTCCCCAAGGGGAGAGGGTATGAGTCGAAAGCCAAAACTGGCTGCGAATAGGTTTTAATAATATAAAGTCCAAAGTGCCTTCTTGAACATGACGGACAATGCGGTTCAAGTTAGACACTAGAAAAGTCGCAGAAAATCCTTGTAGTAAAGTAAAAATTCCTAAAACTACTAAAGCTGCTTCCCATGACCAGCCACTAAAAGTATAACCAGTGCGGTAAAACAAGAATAATCCAAAGAGGCTACCCGCAAGATTTCCCAAGCTGGTAAGGGTAGCGACGAAAAAATTAACGCGATACTCTAACTCAGATGCGATCGCAGCACCCCAAAATAGTCTTAGTACTTTCAAATATCTTTGCATCTTGCACCTCTAACCCAAAATGTGCCATCTGTCACTAAAACTTCTAAGATTACACAAGAACTTTACGTCAATTTAATATTACTTTTTATTCAGCAAAATTGCTAAACGTTAAGATGTGGTGGATATATTGTTGAAAACTAAAAAATTCTAATGCATTTAAATTTACCAGACCTAATTACAAAAATTGGCTACTTTGGGGTATGGGCAATTATCTTTGCTGAATCTGGCTTGCTAATTGGTTTTTTTCTGCCAGGAGATAGTTTACTATTTACTGCTGGATTTCTCGCATCTCTTCCCAAATCAGGGTTTAACATTTGGGTTCTGATTTTTGGTGCTTTTGTTTGTGCAGTCCTTGGTGATAATGTTGGCTACGCTACAGGACACAAATTTGGTAGAAAATTATTTCAGAAAGAAGATTCATGGTTGTTTCATAAAAAACACTTGGTAAAAACCCAGGATTTTTATGAAAAACATGGGAAAAAAACACTAGTTTTGGCCAGGTTTACACCGATTATTCGCACTTTTGCGCCGATTGTGGCTGGACTTGGTGCGATGCATTACAGAACATTTATGTCTTACAACTTAATTGGTGGCTTTCTTTGGACATTTGGCATTACCCTGTTAGGATTTTTCTTAGGAAAATCTCTGCCACCTGAACAGGTAGATAAGTATTTATTACCAATTATTGGAGCAATTGTAGTTATTTCTTTAATGCCATCAATAATTCATGTAATACAAGAAAATAGAGCAAATAAAAGTTAAAATATTTTTCGTAATTTATGGAGATTGGAATAAGTTAATTTTTAATTTTGAATTTGGAGCCAAGCGACATGACTTCCTTAAATATTAACCTCTATCTATTAGTAGAAAATCTCCTCTTTTTTGTAATTGCCACACTTTTTATTGTGGTTGTGAACTGGGGGTGGAAACATACAAAGCCCTATACTCTACCTTTACCATTTCCCGGTTGGTATAAAATCTGGTTTGGCTCAGTGCAACTGCTAGGAGTATTGCTACCATTAGTAGTCATGCTATTGTGGGGTGTATGGTGGGGCGATCGCAGTGTGTTGACTGTGCTTGGTTGGTATTTTATTATATTAGGGTTGCAAATTATCTCTGAGATAGTAACACTCAGGCAGTTGCAAAATGTAGTGTGGGTAATGGTTCCTTATATATACTTGCCTTACCGCTTCTGGCAGTTATATGAGGGTTTAACACTTTTGGATTCTAAAAGTGAGTTGGTATGGGTACGATATTTATTGATTTTGGAATTGGTATTATGGATTGTTAACTATGTTATAGATGTTTCTCAATTACCACGGCTGTTTCGCTGGGAAGTAGAATCAAACTCTGACGTTAGTTAGGGATTAATCGCAGAATTAGCCATTTTTATCAAAGAAGTGCGATCGCCTGCTTTCAACCCAACAACATATTGCACACCCTGTTGTCTCCAAGTCAAGGTAGCATCTGAGCAACCAGCACCACAAGTAAAATCTACGAAATAGCCAGTGATCCCCTTAGCTAAGGATACACGCTTCCCAGTCAGACGTGGGGTTTTGCGGGTTACGCCTTCAGCAGAAACAACGCCCAAACGACAAGCAGAGGCACCATTACAGTCAGGACTGAAAGCCAGTAGAATCTCGTAGTTTTTTTGTGTAGCAGCTTCCATAATTGCGTAAATTGGATTTTCCCCATCTGATTCAGGAATAAACTTCGGCAAGAGAACCCGAATCTGAGTCTTTTGCTTTAATTTAGGCAAAATAGATTTAAAAACTGAGTGTACTTGGGTTTTACCCTGGCTTTGCGCTATTAGTTGAGACTGGTTATTTATAGTAGCTATCGCTGATTTGTGAAAGCTGCTAACGCTGACTAATACAAATACGCCACATACAGCAGTGATATTTCTGAAGCTTGAAATCATCTTTGAAAACCTATTTCGTCTAAAAAAGGAGTTAGGAATAAATACAGCAGATTGCAAGTAAGTTAGGTACAAAATGCAGCACTCAAAATTCAGATATAAAGAGTTTCTACGTTCTGCCTCAAAACCCTTACTTTTGTACTTCATGTAAAGAAAAGCTGCTGTAACTCCTAGCTCCTCAGTTATAACTCTTAACTCCTAAGTCGTAACTTTTTACACCGCACAACTCAACTCGCCGGCTTTTTGACTGAAGCGGTGATTCTCCCGATAATCTACGGGACAATCTATCACGGCGGGTACATCTTGAGCGAGGGCTTCTTTCAGAGTGGGAATTAAATCTAAAGCCGATTCAACTCGGTAGCCTTTTAAACCCATGCTTTCAGCGTATTTAACAAAATCAGGATTGCTAAAATGTACAAAAGATGAGTTTCCTTTGCCAAAGTGATTTTCTTGCTTCCACTCAATTAATCCATAGCCGCCATCATTGAAAATTATGGTGACAAAGGGGGTTCCGACACGTAAGGCCGTTTCTAATTCTTGAGAATTCATCATAAAGCCACCATCACCTGTGACAGCAACGACTTTGCGTTTAGGATGAACGAGTTTTGCTGCTAATGCGCCAGGAATAGCAATACCCATAGCCGCGAAACCGTTGGAAATAATACAAGTATTGGGGCTATGGCAATGATAATGACGAGCCATCCACATCTTATGTGCGCCAACATCAGAGATAACGATATCATCTGGGCCCATCACTTGCCGTAAGTCATAAATTAACTTTTGCGGCTTAATGGGAAATCCGTCATCATGGGCATACTGTTCATAATCAGCCCGAATATCTGACCTTAAGCTGATAGCAAAAGGATCGGGTTTACCTTGTCTGTCTGCTAATTTTAAAATTTCATAGAGGGAATCTGAAATATCTCCCACGACTTCGGCGTTGGGAATATAACTACTATCAATTTCCGCCGGATTTACTCCAATATGCACAATCGGAATTTCACCATTTCGATTCCATTTTTTCGGGGAAAACTCAATCAAATCATAACCAATCGCAATTACTAAATCTGTGTTATCAAAACCGCAGGTAATGAAGTCTCTTTGCTGTAATCCCACTGACCACAAAGCCAATTGATGTGTGTAGGGAATCACACCTTTACCCATGAAAGTATTGGCAACAGGTATATTCAACAAAGTGGCAAATTGGGTTACGGCATCACTTGCTTGAGCGCGAATTGCCCCATTTCCGACTAAGATTAATGGGTTAACTGCTTGGCAAATTGCGGCGGCTGCTGCCCGAATGCTAGCAAAAGATGCATAAGTTTTTTCGCTATTATCCTTACGCAAAGGTTTGCCTTCGACAGGCATGGCAGCAATATTTTCTGGTAAATCGATGTGAACTGCACCGGGTTTTTCAGATTGCGATCGCTTAAATGCTTTCCGCACTACTTCGGGTGTAATACTCGGTCGCACAATCTGCTTATTCCACTTGGTAACAGGTGCAAACATTGCCACCAAATCTAAATATTGATGGGATTCAATGTGCATTCTATCTGTTCCCACTTGACCAGTAATTGCCACTAAAGGCGCACCGTCGAGGTTAGCATCTGCTACCCCAGTCATCAAATTGGTTGCCCCAGGGCCAAGAGTAGAAAGACACACCCCAGCTTTTCCTGTTAAGCGTCCGTAGACATCGGCCATGAATGCTGCACCCTGTTCATGACGAGTCGTAATAAATTTAATGGAAGAATGTTTTAACGCTTCCAAAACGTGCAGGTTTTCTTCACCAGGAAGTCCAAAAATATATTGCACTCCTTCATTTTCTAAGCACTGCACCAATAATTCTGCTGTATTCATTTTATTTCCTAACTATTTATTTAGTCATTTGTCCTACCCTGCGGGAAGCCGCAGAAGCGTCTATGTCATTTGTCCTTTGTCATTGGTCATTTTTTGGCTAATGACCAATGACTAATGACTAATGACTAATCTATTTAACCCACACGGTTTTCACATTGACAAACTCATGTATACCCTGGATACTCAATTCCCTGCCATATCCAGAACGCTTAGTACCACCAAAGGGCAACCGGGGATCGGATTTGACCATACTGTTGATAAACACGGCACCGGCTTCGATTTCCTCAACCAAGCGATCGCATTCTTGGTCGTTCGTTGTCCAAGCGCTTGCACCTAATCCAAAGGGACTGTCATTAGCGAGTTTAATGGCAGCATCGATATCAGGAACCCGGAATAACAAGGCTACTGGGCCAAAGAATTCTTCTTTTGCAATTGGTGTGTCAGGCGGGATATCTATGATAATCGTTGGTGGATAAAAGTTCCCTGGACGATCTGATAAAGGATGTCCGCCGGTGAGGACTTTACCACCACTTTTGGTAGCAGCTTGTACTTGTTGATCTAAATCCTGGAGAATACCAGGTGTTGCCAGTGGGCCTAAATCGGTATCCGATTGCATAGGATCGCCTACTTTTAGCGCCTCGAATTTTTCTAAAAGCAATTTTTCAAATTTATCTGCGATCGCTTCTGCGACAATAAAACGTTTCGCTGCAATACATGATTGCCCATTATTCAACATCCGTGCTGTAGTAGCTGTGACAACTGCTGTCTCTAAGTCAGCACTTTCTAACACAATAAATGGATCGCTTCCTCCCAATTCCAAAACTGTTTTTTTAATTTGTTTGCCGGCGGCGACAGCGAGGGATATGCCTGCTGGTTCGCTTCCAGTTAAGGTGGCAGCTTTTACGCGGTCATCAGCCATTAAATCAGCAACTTTGGCAGCGCCGATTAATAGAGTTTGAAACGCACCTTCAGGAAAACCTGCACGTCGGATAATATCTTCAATTGCCAAGGCACACTGCGGCACGTTGGAAGCGTGTTTGAGTAAGCCGACATTTCCTGCCATTAATGCTGGTGCAGCAAAGCGGAATACTTGCCAAAAGGGGAAATTCCACGGCATCACCGCGAGAATTGCACCCATTGGTTGATAACGTACAAAACTCTGGCTGGCATCAGTTTTTACACTGACATCAGCCAAAAAAGCCGGGGCGTGTTCAGCATAGTAGCGACAGACGGCGGCGCATTTTTCGACTTCTGCGATCGCAGCTTTAAATGGTTTACCCATTTCTAGAGTCATTAACTTAGCAAATTCTGCTTTGTCTTGCTCTAAAATCTCAGCAGCATTTTGTAGCCACTGCGATCGTTCAGAAAAATCAGTCTGACGATACTTTTCAAAAGTCTGATTTGCCAAATCGAGTTTAGCAACAATTTCTGTATCATTGAGCGCCTCAAAAGTTTTGAGCGTCTCCCCAGTGGCGGGATTGATGGTAGCGATCGCCATTACCTGACCTCCCGTTAAAAAATAGCTTCAGGTAGGCTTCCTAGTGTTACACAGATCAATTCTGGAAGCTACACCCAAATTTTAGTCTTTTAACCAAGAGTTAGCTGCCCAATATTACAATTTTGCAATTATTTTTGAAATAAAATATACCAATTACTTAAGTATTAATAGTGGTTAAGACCAATTCGAGGATGTAAGTCTAAAATGCGTCATTCCTCTGTGAAATTAAAAGCCCACACTGATATAACCGTACAGTGTGGGTAGTTCACAAAGTGCTAATTACGATTAAACAACTACAAAATTGTTTTTGGTGAGTGACAATCCAGCTGATAGTTGTGCAAATTGTACCTGAGTAAATGCACCCGCACTGCCATCAAGGTCAAAGTACAGTCCACCTGTAATATTGTCATAAATAAATCGTTGATTGCTTGTGGTTGCAGATGTTCCGATGGTAAACTGATCCGCTTCTAGTGAAGGTATTGATAACCCACCACCAAAACTAAGAGCCGATATCTGAATCACATCATTAGTCGCGTTAAAGTCATCAATAGTATCAACGCCTACATTAAAAATCTTGAACAAAGTATCAAAAACAAAGGTATCATTACCATCCCCTCCATAAAGGGTATCATTACCACTCCCACCTATGAGGATGTCATTGCCATCGCCACCTATGAGGATGTTATTTCCTGAGGCGCTAAGGGCGGAGAGAATATCATTGCCATCGCCACCATCGAGTAGATTCTCACCTGATGAAAAGTCAATATTTATGGTGTCGTCCCCAGCACCACCGTTGAGGGTGTTATTTCCTAAGGTAATAATGCCTGCGTAATCATAGCTGTATCCGCTAGTCGAGGCAGAGAGATAATCATTGCCATCGCCACCATTGAGTAGATTATCGCCTTCTGAAAAATCAGCACGCAAGGTATCGTTACCAGCGCCACCGTTGAGGGTATTCTTGCCAGATGTGACAATCAATCCGGAGTCAATGTCTAACAAGCCAGAAGCCGAGAGAAAATCATTGCCATCCCCCCCAGAAAGCAGGTTATTAGCTGATGAAGATGAATAATCAGCACGCAAGGAATCGTCACCAGCACCACCATTGAGAGTGTTATTGCCAGACGTATAGCCCGCTAAATAGCTACCGTAGTTGCCGCGCCCTTGCAATGCGCCAGAGGTGGAGAGAAAATCATTGCCATCGCCCCCATCCAGTAAATTATTGCCTGTTGGATAATTAGCACTCAAGCTATCGTCACCAGTACCACCAATGAGGGTATTATTTCCCGTACCACCCCTCAAAAGGTCGTTTCCACTCTTGCCGTCAATGATGTCATTACCCCCCTGACCATTGATAACATCATCTGAGTTATCAAAACCTTTGACATTGTTGTTTAGGTCGTTAAGGAAAGTAACTGTGTTCTTGTTGAAAATAGTACTTTGGGTGGAGTTAGCATTGAAGACATCAAAGCTATCCGTGATGCTAGTTTGCCCACCAAACAGGATATTACCGACTTGGGCTAAATTGTCTAAGTTTTCCAGGGCAAAGTTTTGCAGGATGATTTTGGACAAAAACTGCGTTTCAAAAGTGATTTCTAAGTTTTTACCATTTTGAGCAAGTAGCAGACTTCTGGCAGTGCAGGTAAAATCATCTTGAAATTGCAAGGTATCCAAGGAGGCGAGCGTCGCATCTGATGGGTTTGAGCCTTTACCAATGCCACCAAAATCGGTGATGGTAATGGTACTATCGCCCCTATAATCATACTCTAAAATAAATTTATCCTTGCCGCCGCCACCAGTCATCAACATATTGTAAAGATTCCCACCATATAACGTGTCATTCCCATTGCCACCATCTAAGGTGTCCCCTGTATTACCAATGAGAGTATCATTGCCATCGCCCCCAGAGAGTAAGTTCTTGCCTTTTGGATAGTAATCCTCATTGATATATTCTCCAATGAGAGTATCATCGCCCACACCACCAATGAGAGTATCACTCCCCGCACTACCCCTTAAAAGGTCGTTGCCACTCTTGCCGTCAATGATGTCATCACCGTCTTGACCATTGATGACATCATCTGAGTTGTCAAAACCGTTGACATTGTTATCTAGGTCGTTAAGGAACGTGACCGTGTTCTTGTTGAATATAGTGGTTTGGGTAGAGTTGGCATTGAAGACATCAAAACTGTCAGTAATGCTAGTTTGCCCATCAAATAGAATATTGCCCAAATCTACAGTAGCACCAGTAGATTTGCTGAGGTTATCCAGGTTTTCCAGGGCAAAGTTTTGCAGGATGATGACTGTGCTCCTAAAAAAGTTCCTTTCAAAGGTGATTTCCAGATTGCTGTCATTCTGGGTGAGCAGCAGATTTCGGGCAGTAAAGTCAACACCTTGGAATTTGATTGTATCCACTTTGGCAATAGCTGCTGCTGTTGGGCTTGTTGTTTTACCTACGCCACCAAAATCAGTAATGGTATCTATGCCGTCACCTTGGTTGTAAACAAATATATCTTTGCCACCACCACCAGTTAAGGTGTCGTATTCCTCTTTGCCTGTGATGGTATCGTTCCCCGTTAGACCGTTAATCGTGTCGGCGCTGTTAGTGCCTAGTAGGGTATCATTGCCGTTGGTTCCAATGACATTTGCCATAGCTTTCCTTAATTTATTTGTTCAGTAAATTCAGTTCTAAAGTTGCTATTTGTGCTGTTTTTGGGCACAAAAAATTGCCGAATTCTAATGATTTAGTCAAGATAATATTACTTAGATGTCTATGTTTAAATACGCATCTTTGCATACTCTTCACATTATTTGCCGAAAAATGTATATGTAAATACTGAGCTTGATGTATTCTTTATATTCTTCTAGTTTTTAGGCAATAAAAAAGTAGAAAACAGTAGGCAAATGTTTTAAGAAATGATTTGAAGAAGGCATAGGGCAGAAGGAACAAGTCACTTATGAGATTCAGACTCCTCCTGACTTGGAGCCACTGAACTTTTGTTCAACGCTGATTATTCAAACGCTCTCTACGAGACGCTAAAAGCGTAGCTTGCAACTCTTACAGAGTAAGCAGACTCGCTTGCCGCCGACGCTATCCGCCAATCATACAGAATACCTAACTGAATTCTGACTCCTGACTCCTGAATTCTGTTCGATAAATTTAGTTGCTCAAAGCAATTTCTATCGAAATAGAATTATTCTTTAAGTTTTGCTTTGTTAGGTTTGGTAAAGAATCTGCGCCTAATCCCCCATGCCAAATAGCTAAAGATTAATAAATGGATTAATTATTGTTGGCGCTTGCTGCAATTTTGTCTGATAAACCTTAACTAATCGATCAATACCTTTGAAACGATAGTCTCCCATTTCCTGGAAGTCTTCAGGCAGTGAAAGCATTTTATGAGTGGCTTGACTAATCACACATTCACTAGGGGGACAAACTGCTTCCATCCGAGCAGCAAGATTAATTGTCGCGCCTAATGCCGTATAATCCACCCTTTGGGAACTACCGACATCTCCCACAACAGCCTTACCGCTATTGATAGCAATCCGTAATTGCAGGGGTTCGTGCCAAAAACCATTGGCGTTTAAATGTTCGAGACGAGTGAGCATTCCTTTGGCAGCAGTAACAGCGCGATCAGCATGATCTGCTTGCGGTTCTGGAGCGCCAAAAAATGCCATAATACAATCGCCAATATATTTATCTAAAGTGCCGCCGCAAGTAAACACTTCTTTTAGCATTTCTTCAAATAAATTATTTAATAGTTGAGCGATCGCAGTTGGTGTTAACCGTTCAGAAATTGCTGTAAAACCGACTAAATCTGCAAATAAGATACTGATTTCGCTCTCGGCTGGTGCTAAACGACCACCCGGTAATCCGCCTACAGATATCAACTGCTGCACAACTGCTGGAGAATGATAGCGTTCTAATCGGTGACGAATCATCTCTTCAGTTTTGAGTTTCTCTACCAGTAGCCAACGCTGCACGCTCGAAGCTACAAGGTTTGCTAAAGCTGAAAAAAAGCTGAGTTCTTCTTCGCCTTCATTTGCCCAATGGTAAGAAGAAAGATTGGCATCGGCATAGAGTACGCCTACAACTTTATTTTCATCCCATAAAGGCACTGCCATCGCGCTACGAATGCCTTTGACTAAAATACTCTGTTCACTAGCAAATCTTTCATCCTGATGAGTATCGGCAGTTTGAATCACAACTTTTTCGTCAAATACCTTTTGACAGATACTCCGACTAATCCAACTTCCATCTGAGGGGAGATGTTTTTGTTGGGAACTATTTCTCGTAGCAGCGTTCACTAACTCTAATTGACCGCAACCATTAACATCAATTAATAGTGCCAAGCGATCGATACTATCAAGGTAACGAAAAACTACTTGCTGCACTTGAGAAAAAATTTCTTCTATAGATGCGGCTGCACAGAGATTTTTCGCTATATCCACTAAGTCTTTGAGACGGGCAATGGTTTTGTCCTTATTGCTGATATTGCCATCCTTGCTATCAGCTGCAATCCATTGCTGTTGTAATTGTTCGACATTGTGCAGAATTGTTCTCTGCTCATTATTGTCCGAACTTGCGTGATACTGAGGTATCGATTGACCAACAGCGTTTGTGAGCATTACTACCAGGCTAACATTGCCCAACCAAACGATATCACCATGATGCAACTCTTGGGGACAGTTAATCAGATATTTATTGACTTGCGTCCCGTTTTTGCTGCCCAGATCCTCAATAGTCCACACACCGTCTGCTGTTTTCACCAGGCGAGCATGGTTGCGGGAGACTCCAGCAAAAGGTAGGTACAAGTTACATTCGGGCAAACGACCAATTGTGAATATACCTTGATCGACTGCGATCGTTGTCTCCGTATCTCCCTCTTTTAGGCGTAGCGTGAGTTCAGTCATGAGTGTGATCCATCAAAGCTAGAGGTGCAAGCAACTCTCAGGTAAGTTCTACCCTACAGGTTAACCTTCCCCTTTTCTTTATGACACTGTTAACTGCATTCCGACAACTGTATGTGACAGATATTACATTGAATCAGGCTATTTTGCTGGAGGTTTATAGGACTTCCGCAAAATATCTGTCAAACTCTCGTTTCTCCATGTCGTGCCAGTTGCTACAAGGCAGAGGCTAGCGTCAAAGGGATTTCCTCTATGAGCGACTGATTTAATTGGGCGGTAATTCTAAACTAATGTGCTTCTCCCTTGCCTACACAATACTTTCAAGGTTAGTTGTCGATCATACTACTCAATCGCTACTCAAAAGTACCATCTTTGTCAATATTTTTAGCGATCGCAAGCAACCATCATGCTACTCGTTAGGAACGACACCATAGGCAATACAGCCCACAAATTACGAAAACGGAATTATGTATTTAAACGAAAAAACAAACCAGCCCTGCACAATAATTGAGTACACCACAGCAAGCGCACCTTATTGCTTGGTTGAGTACAAAAGTGGATTACGCACAACTGAGCATTTAGCGGATTTGAAGAGAATCAGGGAAGTTGCAAAATAGGAAATGCTACTTCTGTGGAATGCAAGTAAAGTGCTACCCTATGCCTGAATTGCTTTTGGGAACCTGTTGTATAAATTTAGCCCACTATAAATCTAAGCAAATCATCAAGCCTGTAATCCTTCCTCCCACCAAGTGACGAAATGAAGATTATGTCCAGTAAAAGAAATCACTCCGCTTGTGGATTGAAATATGAGCAAGCTCTTACTCTAATCCAAGAATTGAAAGCTAATAACATTGATGCCAACATTACTAGTGGCGATGTAGCTGTTTGGCTTCTGCAAGAAGAGATAGCATTAGCCCAAGCTATTTGCCAAAGGCATGGATCATCTTTGAAAAAAGGAGATACTTATTTACAAGATTATCAGAAAAAGAAAAGATAATTACTAGAGTGAAATAATACTGAGAAATAAGTGCTGAGTGCCCAGCACTATTTCGACAAGGATCTGTTGTTACAAAACGAAATAGGGATTGCAACATAGATTGATTCTGCTTTACTCTGGAAAAACTAACTATGCTAGTTTTACGGCATGTTCGACCTCCTTTTGAGGGCGACACGCAAGGCACGAGTAAATCTCGTAGCAACGCTCTCCTTCTGGCTCTCCAGGATCAGCGCCCTGCCGATAAACTTGTTCAATAAAACACTTTGATAGCCTAAAACGATGAAAGCATCTGCTAATTTCGACTTTGAAGACGAGAAATTTAATGCACCGCCTTCTCAAGTCATCCCTTGGTGTCAGATGATTAATCCTCGGTATGGCACAGATGGTATGCAATCCCACGGTTTGGCGATTAAACTAGACAATGCCAATGCTGTCGGCTTTGTGCCAGATGATAATTGGCAGCAGGTAGAGCATGAATTTAGTTCTGGAGTAGAAACGGTCTTTATTAGCACTACTCCAAACTTGGTTTTAGTGCGTCGGGGGCCATTGTCTGTCAAAGACCGGGAAAGTGGTCTCAAGCTGGGTACGCTCAAAGAAAATTATGATGCCTTTTTAGCAGATAAACTTAAATTTAAAACCTTTACTCGCTATCTAATTTTTATAGTGGGCGAGAATAAAAAGTTTTTACACGAATCACCACTACAACTAACTCTTAATGGTGCTGCCGGAGCGAGTTTCAGCAAAACATACTGCGAATATCAACAAGGTAAAGTAGTTAGTGGATTCGTGGCTGAACTAGAAAAAGCTTATGCTGTTTACCGCAAGCAACCTTTAACACCAAAAGGCCCTTTGTTCCATGCTCACGGGATTTTTTGCCCAATAATTGAGTGTGAAGAAAGAGGTATTGAACCAAATACAGTTTTAGTTGCTTCAACTGTAGACTACAAACATCCTACAGTAGGGACTTTAACTCAATATTTAATAGCTTCGGATTCTCTGGAGTCTGCAATGATTTGCAAGACTTTTGAAGAATACAAAGATTTTGGGAAGGAACCTGTAAAATCAGAAACGCCTAAATTGGCAATGGCAGGAGTTTCTAACTCCTACGTTTATGCCGATGAAGATGATTTTGCTTATCCGCCTTATTAGGTGGGAATGGGGAATGGGGAAAGAAAGAGGTAATTTTAATTACTACCCCCTGCCCCCTGCCCCCTGCTCCATGCCCAATAATTATTCTTTGAGCAACAAATAATATAGTGAACCATTACCGCCTGTGATGCCAGCGCGATCGCCTGCTAGTTTACCAGACCCCATGAAATAATCCACCCGGCCCGGGCCTTTGATGGCGCTTCCTGTATCCTGATCAAGCACAAAGCGGCTGACAGTACGCCTCTCTAGTTTGCCACCACTGGCGGGATAGGGAAATGAATTGTAAATTAGAGCTAGCGCTCCCGGTGGCATGAGAGACTTATCTGTAGCAATGGAACGTTCTGCTGTCACTGGCACATGAATACTACCAGTTGCTGGTCTACCACTTGTTTCTTGGAAGAAAATAAATCGTTCCCATCGGGGCAGATAATTGTTCAACTCCTGGGGTTTTTGCCGGAAATAACTAATTAGACGTGGCATTGTCAATCCATTTAGTGGCAGTTTGCCATCTTTGGCTAGTTCTTTGCCGATACTAGTCCAGGGGTAATCTGTTCCACCCGCATAGCCAACTGACGTTGTTTTGCCATTAGTTAACTTAATTTGAGCAGAACCTTGGATATGTACCATGTATGCGTCGAGGCGATCGCGGAACCAAAGCAGTTCTAAACCGCGCAATTTGCTCTTATTTCCTTGTAAACCATCCTTTCCTTCCAAATCAATTCGTTTGGGGTGGGGTTTCGACCATTGGCTGAAATCAGGTGGTAGCCGATAAAGGGGATATTTATATATTGCAGTTTTGACACGGCTAGCGGTGTAAACAGGTTCGTAATAAGCAGTGAATTTAACAGTACCCTTGCCATCGTTGCCTACAGACTGGTAAAAGACAAACTCACGGCGGACAGCAGATTGTAATTGGGCCGGTGACTTAGAACTGACAACCAGTTGACGGAAACGTAACAAACTCCGGCGGACGCGATCAAGGGTAATTTCCTTGATTGGATAATTTTGATATGCTGCGATCGCTTCACCCTTTGTTAGGTAGATCAGACTGTTATCAATGGAAGCCAACAACGCATTGCGATCACCTCCGGTGGGCGAAGCGCCAACGCCTGTTTTACCTCTTTGACCCCAAATTTGATCATCCCAACCCAAGCACCTCTGCTGGAGCGTACAATCGCTTCCTATAGCGATCGGTTTTAGCGGCGGTGTTATCTCTGGAGTGATTGGTATTGGTACCGGAGAGAGATCGGGAGTAGTCGGTATTGGCAAGGGCAGTAAGTTAGGAACCTGAGCAACAGCCGACCAAAGAGGGTTTACAAGGACAACTCCCAGACTCAAGGAAAGTAAAGCAAGGGTTTTTCTCATCATTTAGTTGAATCTTTCAACACTGGAACTAAAAATAGGTTCTACCCGGATTGCTACAACCCGAGAAGGTCTTACTACCATATATTCCCCTTGAATATTTTTGATCGGCACACTAATAAAGTCATTGGAAGCAGATTTTGGCACAAGTTCGCCGCTATACCACTTCTGAAACTCTTGAATAGTAGGAAAACGGACTTCTTCCCGGTGGCCGCTTTCCAGTAGTAGGTATACGGCATATTCATTTGGAGTTCTAGCCATAAGATTGAACCATTTAAAAAAACATTCAACCCATTGTTAACCACGTAACCCCTGAATGAAAAGGGTAAGCATACGGGAGGTGGGGATGAGGGAAGAAGTAAGGGAGCAGGGGAGGCA
>NZ_JADEXU010000378.1 GCF_015206895.1 Nostoc sp. LEGE 12450
CTCTTTAACCTTTTCCCCAAACCCAATGCCGAGTTAAAAATGCTTAACCGAGCAGTATTGGGATCTAACGTTATTGTGCATCTCGTATAGAGATGTATGTAGACCGTAGCCCGAAAGGGGGCATTTTTGCGTTGAGTTTATTGGTATGTTAAGCACTTAAGCAATAATTATCAAAAAGTAAATTTTACGAGTAATAATTGCTAGCAGCGCAGATAATTGCCTCAAAGTTCAAGTATAAGGAGAAGCCAAGAATGATTTTACACCGTGGGCGTAGGGTTGCAGCTGCTTTATTGCTGTCAGTGCTACTACTGACAACAGCCTGTAGCCCAAAAACACCTGGACGTTTTGACCAGGCGCAAAAAGAAAGCACTCAACAAAAACGCGGTCAAGCCGTGGCTAAGAACGCAACTCAGGGTAGCGAATTTAATAAATTTTTCCCAAAAGCTAGTGATGGCTACCAGGGTGTCTATACCCAAGAGAAAAAAGGCTTTGCTAATTTGAAGTTGAAAAAAGGCGGTAAAGATATGGCGTTGCTGTCTATTTCTGATACCACCAGCACACCTAATGCAGCAGCCAAGTTCTCGAAAAGTACCAAAAAAATCGGCGGTTATCCTGCCATAGAAGTTGGTAAGACGCAAACTGCAATTTTGGTAGGCAAGTACCAAGTAAAAGCAATTTCCAGCAATCCGTCATTTACAGCTAGCGATCGCGCAGATTGGCTAGAGAAGTTTAATCTTAATGCTCTGGCTAACCTGAAATGAGTCGGATTGCCGACATGGAAGATAACAAAACCTAAGTAAGGAGATTTTTGTGAGCAAATCGATTGTTGATTTAGTCGATCAATTGCCAACCGGCGGCTTAACTATTTCTATGTTGAAGTCCCTCGATTTTGTTGCTCCTGGAGAGTGGCAAAATACCGTCGGCTTTGTCAACACTATTAAAACCGTCACTGGCGAAGACGACGAAGATTTAATTCAACAAATTGGTGAAAGAGCGATTTATCTATTCAATGACAAATCCCAAGGATACCAAACAGCTTTGTGGTTATATCAAACCGTTGATGGTACAGATAAAGCCCTTGGTGCAGCCGCTTTAGCTAACAAAGTTGGCGAGAAAATTCCTTTATTGGGTTTTTTAAACTCTGTCACTCCTAAACCAGACAAAGCCCAAACCATCGATTTGACATTAAAGTTAGTGGCTGAGTTGGTAGCTTTCTGTCAAATTAATGGCATTCCTGGAGATAGTATTGGCGATTTTGTCGCTTCTTTAGGTGAGTATAGTGGTGAGTCACTCATTCGGATGGTGGCATTAGTTTGTGTTGATGGTTTAATACCTTTAGGCCCAGACTTTATCAGCAAAGCCATATCTGGGATTAATCAAACAAGTCCCAATGAGTTAGAACAGAACTCGACTTTCCAAAATATCAAAGATGTGATTCCAGGGAATAATGCTGGTAGTAAACTCAACTTTATCGGCGAAAGCTTTGACTCAGTTAAAGGTTGGATGAATGGTATTGTCAGTGCGAATAATTTAACGCCACACAAGGTAGTTAGCAACTTACACAGTTTTGTCGATATTGCAGATGATAAGTTAGACTACCTGGCTGCATTCTTGGATGTATCTACTAATTATTATGAACACACTGGCACGCAAACTTTAGCACGTCGCTTGATTGAACGGGCGGTGGCTGAGATTTAGGTTGATGGGGAC
>NZ_JADEXU010000129.1 GCF_015206895.1 Nostoc sp. LEGE 12450
GGGCAGAGGGGCAGAGGGGAAAGAACTTGTACAAGAACTCTCCTCTGCTCCTCTGCTCCCCTGCTCCCCTGCTCCCCTGCTTCTTTCCTCCGTAATATTCGGGGTATGGTTCATCGGTTCTCCCCTCGGAATTCCTTAGAGAGAACTCTTTCAAGCTGCGAAACCCTTGCTCTAGCCTGGATATTCCGAAAATTTCCCTTCGTCACAGCATAAAATTGCCATGCGAAAGCTGCACTCGACCCCATGCGCTCTACTACTGCGCTCTTGGGGCGTTCTTTATTTATCACAATATTTTCCCCTGATAACTCGGTTTACAAGCTTCAGAGGGGGTTGCATCAGTTATCAGTCAACAGTTATCAAAGACTCTGACTGATAACTGTTAACTGGTAACTGGTAACTGGTAACTGTTATTCGCACTGCTACTGCTTTTAACTACAAAATTTGGAAAATTTTCTTAACAAAACTTAACTTTACACAAAAATATGAATTTTGACAGCTAAAAGTGCCACACAAAACTAGGCGTTTCGTGTGACTTCTCGTATAATACGAGAAGCAGCGCAAATCTTATCTCATCTGACCATTCAGTGGAAACAAGTCGCCAAACTTTAAAGACCACTACTTTGGTTGCTTTGAGATAACCCCGCTCTGAAATTATTCAGTTTTTTGCTTTTTGGACAAAGCGCCAACTCCTTAGTGGCATTTTGTCCTTTAAATTTTTGGTGCTATTGTATATCTCCCTCCATTTATTGTTCGTTTTGACCTTACAGAACTTCTGTCCATCTGGTATCTAGCGTTGTTTTGATTTTTACTTGCGGCCTCCATATTTACTAAGGATTACTTTAGGGGTAATCGAGGGTCTGTAGCACCTCTGTGTAGGGTTTAATTACCCATGCTTAAGCAGCACCAGGCGTAGCTATTGCCTCTGGTTTAGGCTTGCGCCCGAAAACTTGTATGTTAGGTTCTTTTAACACGAACCTGTTTTCTGTTTCTTGACCGAGTTTACCAGTGATCGCACCTACCCACTGTGGATAACTAGCTTGGGCATCAGTTAGCTTTTTCCGAACTTCGGGTTGGACTGTAACTGAAATGATACGTCCATCACAAATATCAAACTGCTGCCAACCGTTCTCTACAGTCTTGGCTTGAGGAAGTTGGTTGATTTTTATTGCTATCTCTAGTTTTCCTACAATCATGAATACCTCTTTTTTATGATGCGATTGCTAGTGCTTCAGCAGCATTAGATGTATGTACCAGTCCTGGTGTGTTTTTTCTAATATATTTTTTCACTATAGGTTGAAGAGTAAAACTGATTTCTTCAGAAGCGGGATCTTTAATAGTTTCGATTAAAGACTGTTTTTCCAACCCTTCTAATGCTGTAATTAAATCTGATGTTGACAATGATATTTCTTCTTTCTGATTCAATCCATTTAATAGACTAGTGAAAAGAACGGGTTTTGAGTCTAAAGCCAATTCTTGTGCTATATAAATCATGATCTGTCGTTGATTTTCATTTAACAAATAACCAAACGCTTTATCAAGCATTGCTTGAAATTGGCTACTAAAAAGCGTAGTTTTATTTTCAAAAAACTTTTTAGTACTACCGCCAAAGAAATGGTGAATTCGAGTGACAACTGTTTTTAATTCTAAAGGATTACCGTAATAAGTTTTAATCAATTCATTGCATTTTTCTGGATCATTCAATCCTTGATCAAATAGGAGTTGCATTGCAGCGTCAGTGTCTAAACCTTTGATTTTCAAATGTTGAATAGAACGTCCTGCTATTATAAGGTCTTCCAAATCATCAGGGAACACTCGATTAGTTAAGAGCAAGCAGGTTTCATCCATTTCCTCTATTAATCGGCGGAAAAATAGTTTGTACTCTAACTGTTGCTCCAAATTCTTTGTTTCAAACAAAGAATCAGATTCATCTAATACCAATAAACATCGGCGCAATTGCATCTGCTTGAGCAACGTTGAAATCATTGCTTGAGTAAATTTAGGTGAGTCTAGCGTAGGCTCTAAAGGTGGGATTAATTCTAGTAGTTCGGCTACCAAGTCTTGAAGAAGTGGCCCATGAGCAACCGATTTCCAAATTATGCTATCAAATTTAGGTTTAGATTCTACACTAATCTCTTGTATTAGCTTTGCAGCTAATGCAGTTTTACCAATACCTGCCACTCCTACTAACGATACGCAACGTTGCTTTGTTATTAATTCTTTTAAGTAAGATAGTTCTCTTGTGCGTCCATAAAAATTTGATATATTAGGAGGCTTACCTCCTAGAATGTGTATCACATTCTTAACAGAAGAGTTTTTTTCCTCAGCAGGCGCAGGTTGAGGATAATGCTCCTGTGCAACTTGCTCTAAAAAATTTCGTACATTTTTTTTACTAACCTGCTTGCCATTTCCAATTGTTTTCGTGAGTATATCCCATAACCGAGTAGCTACACCTCGTTGTAAGTAATTAACGCTGTAGTCTGAATTTTCTGCTATTTCTACAAACTCACGGTTATGCCACGCTCCTCTCATAATAAGGATCTCTGGTTGAGATAAATATCTACCTCTTTTGGCAAGTACCAGATCATTGACCACGACTAAAGCTTCATCAAAAGTTACTACTACTGAAGAGTATTTTTGCCCTAAAAGCTCTTGTTTATTTGAAGCAAGGGGAGAAGGGACTGGCGGTTTAAATGGCTGGACAGCATTAGAATCCATAGTTATACTCTTTCTGTTATCCGAGCAAGTAATCACACATGCTCTTTCTAAATTAAGTGTGAATGCTACAAAAAAAGTGTTGTATCAAACTCAGTAACAATACTTGACTTCTCTATTTAATAGCTGTTTGTTTCAAATAAATGATAACTCAAGTCACTAATTATGCAAAGGGGACAAAAGATAGATTAGAATCACCACTTACGTACATCTGAAAGGAGTAGTTTATAAAACTACTGCTATTGCTAAATTACAGTAGCATTTCTCAAATTAACTGATTACTTTAAATACTGCTGTTAGTCTGCCACTGATACACAAATATTAACAACTTTGCTAGTTGTTCTTTATTTTTGAGCATGAACCTATGAAAAGTCCCTGTATGTAATACAATATGTTACGGTTGCAGCTAGTAATTTCCTCAGCTTTGGATAAAAATTGCGTCTAAGCTGAGTTACAAATACATTTATGTACCGAAAATGACTACTCAAAATTTTAAATCTTTAGTTACATTATCGCTGATAGAAAGAAGGACTAGATTTAGGGTAGGTAGTTTATATCTGGCTATCCTCCTACGAATGTGAGTTATTGTATTAATCCCTTATGCGAGCAACGTCAAAATCCTAATGACATTGAAAAATGTCTTTTTTGTGGTACTCCGCTACTGATTAATGACCGCATCCGATTAATTAAGCCATTGAGAGCATTGAGTGAAAACCCATTCAGCTATACTGAAGTTTTTGAAGTGGACGACGCTGGTACTCAATGGAATCCTGACCGCAGACAGCGAGTTATGAAAGTTCTGAAAATGAACTCGCCGAAGCTGGTTGAGTTAATGGAGCGGGAATCTCTGAGTTTACGGCTAATCCATCATCCAAATATTCCTAAAAGTACCTTAGATGACTTTTTTACTTTTGTTCCTAACAATAGTTCTTTAACCTTGCATTGCTTGGTTATGGATAAAATTGAGGGGCAGAATTTAGAGCAATGGATAGAATCTAACGGGTGTATTTCGCAGTCTCAAGCATTAGAATGGGTAAAACAATTAGTTGAAATTCTTGTCGCAGTACACCAGGCTAATTTTTTTCATAGAGATATTAAGCCTTCTAATATAATTCTCCAATCAAATGATCAATTAGCATTAGTGGATTTCGGTGTGGTACGAAGAGTGACAAGCACTTACCTAGCTAAAATAAGTGGAAGTGGAGGAGATAGCACAACTAGAGGAGGAAAGTATGAAATTACATCTGTTGGTACACCTCGTTATTCTCCACCAGAACAAATGGATGGACAGGCAGTACCGCAATCAGATTTTTATGCTTTAGGTCGCACTTTCATCCATTTACTTACTGCAATTCAACTAATTGATTTACCTACAGACAAAAAAACAGGAAGATTAATCTGGAGAAACAAAGCACCGCAGATTGACAAACCTTTTGCTGATTTTATTGATGAGTTAACAGATCCTTTACCAGGGCAACGTCCACAAAGTACTCAAGTGATTTTGCAGAGGTTAAAAAATCTGCCTCAGCAAATTAAAAATTATAAATTAGCTAATTCTAAAATAGTTAAATATAGCAAGGTTGCATTCAGGGGTTTAATAATTATTGGGGGTATTATTCTGTCTATACCCTTGTTAGGTAATTACTTAGTAACTCAAGGACGAAAGTTAGAAGCAGCAAATAATTCTCAGGGAGCGCAAGAGGCTTTTGACTGGGCTATTAAAATTAATCCTCAACTTAAGCCTGACGTTTCAGAATTTTATTTTGAGAAGGGGCGTGGTAGTACTAGTAACCTCGATCTAGCTAAAAAATACTATAAATTAGCAATTAAATATAATAATCGAAATTCGGAAATCTATACTAATTTGGCTGTAGTTTGCCAACAATTACAGCAATTTAAATGTGTAACTGATAACTATGGAAAGGCAATTGAGCTAGATCCTAATAATTGGCAAGGGCATTACGGACTAGGGACATTTTATGATGAGCAAGGAAAAGATGATTTAGCTGAAAAACAGTATCAGTTATCTATAAAAACTAGTAGCCAAGCCATTCTGCCCATCAATAATTTATCGAGATTGAAAATTATAAAAGGTGATTATAATGCAGCAATCGCTTTAACGCAACAAGGTTTACAAAAAGCTAAAGAGCCTGAATTACGGGCTGTTTTGTATAAAAATTTAGGTTGGGCGCTCTTTGAGCAAAAGGAATATAGCCAAGCAAAAAAATATCTGGAAAAAGCCAAAGAATTAGATATACACAGAACATCTACCCATTGCTTGTTAGCGCAGGTGCAAGAAGCTCTAGGTGATGTTGATTATGCCTGGATTTCCTGGGAAATTTGTTTGCTAACTGAGTCTAGAGAGCCAGAGGTTTTCGGTTGGCGGTCGCAAGTATTAGAAAGAATCAGGTTAAAAGATCCTATTCGTCAAAGGGAAGAATGACACTTTATTTGATACCTAAACTTCCTGTATGCTATTAACATGCAAGTACTAACACAACAGTTTTAATGTTAATGGCAGATAGGCGAATAGACAAAGTAGGAAAAATAATCTACATTTCCCGAATTTCAATGATTGTATCAATAATCCTTTTTTTGGGTTTGAGCAGTGCATGGGGTCGCCAACTTAAATCAATAAGGAGTCGTGAGTGTAAGGCGAATGGTCGAGTTGTTAATGCAGGAGATCGTTTTTTGGCAGCAGGTAGTCAACTGTGCCCAGGAGATCGTATTAACCCAGTTAATGGACGCACAGTCAGTGCTTTGTGTTATTTAAACGGAAAACTTTTAGATTTCAAGCAGAGTAAGATTTTCGATGCCTCTGACGAATGTTCATTGCCTCAGAAAAAAGCAAAGCTATGCACAGGACTGAACCCTAGCAGTTGTAATAATACTAAGAGTCCGCATGAGGATCAGGATATACCAACATTAATTAGTCCCTATGGCAGTTCCATGTTGAGTAGTCGGCCTAAAATATCTTGGTATGCGGTTTCTAATGCTATTAGCTATACAGTAATTGTGAGTAGCTACGAATTTTATTGGGAGAAAACAGTAGATAAAACTGTTACTAGCCTGCCTTACCCCAAGGAGCAAAAAGAGTTAAAACTTGGTAACACGTATAAATTCACTGTAATTGCAAACAAGGATAAATCTCTAGCAAGTTCCGAACCGTTAGTAATTATTGTTCTACCAGAGAAGGATCAAAATGAAATTAAACAAAGAGTCCAGCATATCAATGAATTAAACTTACCCCCAGACGAAGCAGCCATTTTCGATCTACATGCTATATATATGTCTAGAAATCTTTTGAATGAAGCGATTGAGGTGTTAGAAGCACGAGTAGCAGCAGGAAGTCAAAATCCTACCCTTTATAGAGTATTAGCAGATCGATATTTAGAAGCATGGTTGCCGAATGAAGCGCTTCGTAATTATAATGTGGCAGATGGATTAGCAAAACGTAGTAGAAACTTAGATGAATTAGCTAAAGTGCAGCAAGGGCTAAATTTAGTAGAATTTTACAACCATCCGCCAACAAGAATAAATCCTGCCCAAAAATAAGGGTGGCTGTATCTAGAGTCTGATATTAAATTTAATTGCGCTTGACGCAATGCTTCTGCTTTGGGAACACCATTTTTCAAATTTTTGTAAAATTGTTCCATAAGTAAAGCAGTGGAGTCAGCGTCTACCTTCCATAAAGTTGCCACTGTACTTCTTGCGCCTGCTTGTGCAGCTACTCCAGCAATTCCTAGTGCTGACCTCTTATTGCCTTTGGCGGTCTGACAAGCACTTAAAACTAATAATTCAATTCCATCTTCATTGGATCGAGCGCTGAATTTTAGTAGACTATAAAACTCTAGTGCGTTAATCGTTTTGTCCCAAGTAAAGAACATTGTTCTTTTAGCCTCAGAGCTAAATTGAGCATGAGTAGTTAAATGAACAATAGGAAAGTTAAAACTACTCAACTGTTCCCCAAGCGCTTGGCTAGTAAACTTTTCGTTTAGCAAAACTTTTGAAGAAGAAGTTTGTTGCTTTACATATTCTATCTCCTCTTTCACTTTTGGTAGTGCTTCCATGTTTTCAAGAACATTTAAAGTCCTAATACTGGGATTGATTTCAGACAGTCCACCAATTAAAGCTCTTAACTGATCTTTAAGTAAGAGTTTGGGTTGTCGAACTCTAGAGCCTAAAGTTTGAGCAATACTACAATATTTAAATAAATAATCGTTACCATCATGAAGCAGCCCTATTGGTAAGCTTTGGAAAGATGTATCTAAAGTAAACACTAGCGTTCCTGATGGAGGCAAGTATGTTTTTATGGGCGCGATTAGCAAGTCATAGAGTGACCGAGGAAAAGAAAGAATGTCAATTTCAGAGGTAGAGGACAATCGAAGGGATTGTAAGATTTCTAATAAATTATCAACATTAGTTTTAACTAGCTTAGAGTCAACAGAATGACTGTGAAGAGAGCCATCAGCCAACTGTAAAATTACTTCTACACTTTCATCTAAATCAATTATGTGAATTACTGTCGGAGCGCTAGGCAAGTTTTTAACTTCGTTTAAAGGTATAATGTCAAGATTTCCGCACTGGAGAAAATTTTCTAATTGAGCTATTTGCAATCTTTCATTTGTCTGGATTACTCGTTTTAAGTCAGGATTAGGAGAAGCTAAGAGTAGTCGCATATATTCTCGATATATAGGCTCCACTTTTTCTTGAAAGGAAAATTGTAAATCTGCGTTGTTTGGTAAGAGGTTTCTACGAACTTGAGTAATATTTTCAATTGCAGCACCATAAGCTTGAAGTGCTGCTTTAGTCCTTTTTTCCTTTTGGTATAAATTTCCTAATTTCTGTTGCCATTGGTAGGCAATATCTGATGCCCGAACTGACTGAGCTTGGCTTAAAGCTTGTTCAAAATAGGTTTGTGATTGCTTTGGATCTAATTTACCTAGAGTACCAAAACTTTCTGATTTTAGCCGATGGTTGTTCGTGCTTTGAGCAGTTTGCAAAGCGCTTTTAGCGTATACAATGGCTACTGAGTGTAATTGTTGATCTGAGATTTGATTCAGGCTGTTAGCAAAGTTAAGTTTGGCATAAACAGATTGACTAGCAGGTAATCGAGAAAATGTTGAGGAGTTTTTTAAAACTAAGTCAATTGCTGGCTGAATCTGTTGAGTAATACTAGCGCGAACAGTGGCTAAATTTGTTTTACCTAATCTCACCTCTATCGTCAGCCATTCCTGAAAATCTAATAGTAAATTCAAGCGCTGTAATTGAGATTGTAATTGTACTTCTTGAGAAGTTGTTGATGAATTGTTTATTCGCTGATAAATATCAAGGGACTCTAAGGCTTTTTTTTGAACTAAAAAGTTAGCTTCTTTTTTAAAAGCTGGTTCTTCTATTGAAGTATAATTATCTCTTGCTTGTTTGTAAAATGAATTTTCAGTATTTCCCAAAGAGAGTAAAATTCTGCTACGGTCAGCAGATGAAAGATTTTTAACAGTTGACAATATTTTTGCCAAAACTATTTTTGATTCATTCAACTTGCCAATTGAGCGCAATACATCTGCCAAGTTATGCCACGCAAGCAGATTCAGAGGTGTTAGCTTTTGCTGATCAATTGCTTTCGTCAGTAGTTCTGTTGTAGATTCAGTAGATTGCTCTGAGGGGATGGCGCAAATATCGGCATCTGTATCTAACTTCAAAGCTTGTAAAAGTGTAGTACAAGCCCGACGATTCAATCCTAAAGCTAGTAGGGCATAGTTCTGGTTGATTAAACTGCCTGTAACGCCCTCCTGATAGTGAATTTGACTATAAATTTTTGTGGCTTCTTCCCAGTCTTGAAGTGCTTCTACGGCTCGTCCTTCATCAAAAAATTTTTTTCCTCTTTGGGTTAATAATCGTGCCTGATTATGTCTTTTATCTGTAGCATAAGCAGGAGCAAGAAATGCTTTGTTATTAAACGTAAATAACCCTGCAATGCTTAGAAAAAAGTATTTAGCCCAATCTCGACGTTTAATCATTAATTTTTACTAAAATTGATTCAAACCTACCTTTTTAACTTCGTCGGCACATGGATTAGCAGACGATGCACTGTTAGCACTGACTGACCCAGAATTTGTTGTCAAAAAAATTCTGCCATCAGATTCTTGTACTACTGCTTGTGCTTCTAATATTTGCGTAGGCTCTTGACCCCTTGATTTTAGTTTTCCCAAATCATTGTCGGACTGATCTAGAAGAGAGTTGTCTTGCCAAATAGGGTTTTGAGATGGCAGGTTGCTAGGACTAGGAAATAAACCGTCGTGTCCACTAACAACGAAAGTACTTGCTATTGTGTCCGATCGCCCTTGACAGACTGATGCAATCTTTGTATCTGTTTGAACTGCTTCTAGTTCTATCTTGGGTTGCACATTGTTTCCTGTTAAAAAGTTAACCTCAACTGTGCCGTTTACACCTCGCTCAGAACTGGCTGTAAATTGGCTGTTGGCAGAAAGGAAAAGCCCTTTAGTATCGATTTTGATATTACCTCCCCTTCCTTCAAAAGCATTGGCAGTTATGCTACTGTCTCCTAAAGAGAATAAGTTTTTCGTATTAATAGTTACGTTTCCACCATCACCATCACTACCTTGCTGCCCAGCAGTTGCGGAGATGGTGGCATCTCGTAGTTGTAAAAAATTTGAATTGATGTCAATATCACCGCCTTGGCCTACAGCAGTGGTTGCAGTAATAGCGCCGGCTCTGGCGACGCTGATGTGATTGGCATTTACTTGAAGTGTGCCAGCATCGCCAGATCCATCATTTTTGACGCTCAACGATCCGCTATCCATAACATTTAAGCGCCTGGTATTGATAGTTATGCTTCCTGCATCACCAGTGGGGGTTGGTGGTACGCTAGGGAATCTTGCTCTTAAACTTTCATCTAAAATAGCTGCTGACGACTGTATGGAGCTAGTAAAATTTGAATTTGGACTAACGCCTGAAACTTCTATAAAATCAAAAGCATTGATAGTAAGGCTACCGGCATTTCCATAAGATACCGTGGTTGTATTTACAGTTGCTCCATCTCGAATAAATAGTTTTGAGGTATTAATTTCTAAGTTACCAGCGTTACCACTACCAAAAGTATTAGCCTGAATGAGACTAGGTTCCAAAGAAGAAGATTGTCCTGTTAACTCTATAAAATCTTTTGCGTTTACTAAAACATTGCCTCCCTTGCCGTTAGCGAAAGTAAGAGAACCTAAGCTACCTCCATTCCTAATAATGACACTTTCTGATGTTAAATTTAAACTACCACTACGTCCCGAGGATCTAGTGGAAATTGCAGTAATAGTTCCTCTGTTATCTAAAATTAATTCTCCTATCTTTGCAGTTATATCTCCTCCATTGCCAGAACTATAGCTGAATGTATTAATACCACCTAAGCCAGAAGGATTGATAAGAGATGGAGTAGAACCAGCAATTTTTAAATTGTTGGCATTCACCGATACTATTCCTCCTGGCGCATCACTAAAAGTAGTGGTGGCTATTTGCGCTCCTTCAATGATAAAATTTTTTGCATTGACTTCAATATTTTCTCCTGATGTCTTGCCAAAATTACTAGTAAAAATAGCACTGGTATTAAATTGAGATTCTCCTTTAACTTCTAAAAAATTAGAGGCATTAATAGTGGTTCCTCCATTCTGCTTAAAACCATAGGATTGGCTAGCAATCAATGAGCCATTTAAAACTTTTATCTCACGTCCTTGGATATTAATACTTTTTCCTACACCTTCATTACTTCCAACATAAACTAAAGCACTTTGTGATATACTTATATCTTTAAAGATTTGTCCATTTTCATAATTAAAAACCCACTTGTTATTATCTGGTTTAATGCCTAAGTTTCCTTGAGCGACGCTTCCTACTTCAATGTTTCCATTTATTGTACTAAGTATTCCTCCTTCTATTGATACGTCTCCCCCTAACAAGGCTAAAGTTTTGCCAGGATTTACTTGCAAACCATTAGCAAATCTACTGGCATCAAAAGGAAAATTAAAATCGGAACCTTGAAGAGTGTGACCTGCTCCTTGTACTTTAATTGCCCCAGGATTTATACCAAACTCTAGCCCCCTCGCTATATTTACTTTTAACAAAGGAGAAGATTGAGGGTTTTTAGCACTGAACTCAATTTTATTATCAAAATTAATGCTATCTGCTGTACTTGCCAAAAATGAGCCGCCAATGTCTAATCGAGCATTTTTACCGAATATAATACCATTGGGATTTATTAAAAATAAATTTGCTGTCCCATTAGCTCGAATTAATCCATCAATATTAGAAATAGATTTACCTGTCACTCGACTAAAAATGTTCTGAATATTCGGAGTATTATTAAAGTAAGCAGTGCTGCCAGCAGGAATAGAGAAGTCTTTAAAGCTATGAAATAAGGTAGTACCTAATTGAGTTCCATCTTCAATATTACTGATATTCCCCTCTGATTTTATTAGAGTATTATTCGGTAAACTTGCATCTGGAACAATTTGTTGAGCTTCGGACGGGAAAAATGTTGATAAAGAAAAAATTATTGAAATTGTAGCAATATTTTTATATTTTTTCAGCATTGCAACACTATGTTTTTGTCCTATCTTAATTATTGAATTAACCATGTTACTGCTACTGTTAATAAAATTGTAAATCAGCTTTGTTTCACAAGTAAAAATTTCAGTTTTTAGTTTGAAGACTATATATATTACTTAGTATATACTGTATATTCATATATAAATCATTGTAGTAGCTTGATTGATTATGTCTCTTCCTGACGGGCCAAAAGCTTCCTCTTGGATACAAACAGTTCAGTTTTTTCTTCGACCACTAGAAACATTAGATGTTTGGCATCAAATGTATGGGGATACTTTTAGGGTATTGGGAAACGAGCTTCCTGCCACTATTTTTTTTAGTAATCCAGAAGCTATACAAAAAGTTTTTACAGCCACCTATGAATCTTTTAAATCTACTCAAAATAATAATTTATTAAAGCTATTACTAGGAGAAAATTCTATTCTTTCTTGTAGTGGCGAACAGCATCAACGACAGAAACGAATACTGCTACCTCCTTTTCATTCGGAGCGAATGCATGATTATAGTCAAGCCATTTGTGAAATTACTGAAAAAATAATTGGAGAATGGATTCCGGGGAAGATATTTGTAGTTAATTCAGTTATGAAAGAAATTTCTATTCGCATCATTCTTGATGTTGTATTTGGACTACAAAACGATGATCGTTATAATTGCCTGAAAGAATTGTTAGTTTCCCTGTTTGATGTTCTTCACCATCCTTTTAATTCAATATTTTTGACATTTCTTCCTGTATTACAAAAAAAACTAGAATTTTGGAGATTGGAAGAAAGTCTAATGAGTCAACTCCAGCAAATTGATAAATTAGTATATTCAATTATTGCTGAACGAAAAGTGCAACGTAATTATCCAGGGAAGGATATTTTAAGTATGCTTTTGGAAGCATCTCATGAATCTGGGGAGCCACTAACGAATATTGAATTGCGCGATTCTTTGATAACGCTATTGTTCGCGGGATATGAAACCACATCATCTGCTCTTTCTTGGGCATTGTACTGGAGTTATTGTTCGTCAGAAATTCACAAAAATCTTCTATTTGAACTGAACTCATTTCCCATTGGCAATGACAAGAGTGGAATAGCACAATTACCTTACCTGAGTGCTGTTTGTTCTGAAACATTACGCTTTTATCCAATTTCTTTAATGCCTTTTTCACGGTTTGTACAAAAGCCTATAGAGATCATGGGTTATCAGCTTGAACCGGATACAATCGTTAATGTTTCAATTTACTTAGCTCACCAAAGAGAAGAAGTGTACCCACAACCAAAGATGTTTAGACCAGAGCGATTTCTAGAGCGTAAATTTTCTCCATACGAGTATTTGCCATTTGGTGGTGGTAGTCGTCGCTGTATCGGAGCAGCATTAGCACAACTTGAAATCAAGCTTGTTCTGGCAACTATTTTGTCACGCTTGCAATTGGGATTAGTGAGTCCTCGTCCTATGAAGCCCATTAGACGAGGACTAATTATGGTTCCTCCAACATTTGAAATGGTAGTAACTGGAGTGCGTTAGAACATTCTTGCTTCTGCTTATATAGTCTTGCGCTAACACTCTGAATACCAACAAGGTGTATTTTATTAATCATGATTTAGGGAACTTAGGGAGTTAGGTAAAAATGCAAAGTTTATCCGTAAGAATAAAAATTATGTAAATTAGTTGTTTATCCTACGATTAACAGCGTTCATAATTGCTGCTAACTACAATTTTTTGCGATAAAACTTTCTTTGATCATAGTTGCCAATTTAGGAGTACCTTATCAACTGAAAATCAGGATTTTAACCTTGAACTTAAGATTTTAATGTTTATCTGCTTGATATTGAATGCTTGAACCTAAGAAGATTTTGAGATTGCGTTTGTTTTGATAAAACAGCAATCCTGTACAATTTCAGAGTTTGCGGCAATATCCTACCGAATCTGATGATCGATAAATCTCCCACAAAGCGCACATTGCTTTGGTTGCCTTTAAGTATATTGATAGTGCTTAGTGGTACTGCTAAAACCCTACATGCACAGATCATTACACAGCAGCCAAACCTCCCGCCTCCACAAGACATCCAGCCCCCTACACCACAGCCACAACCCTTACCTCAACTACCCCAGCGGCAACCCTTACCAGAACTACTTCCGCCACAACAACCAACTCTGCCGTCAGAAGAGGAATTCCCTAGCAAGCCGACAGAAAGAGTTACTGTTGAACGCTTCGAGATTGTTGGTAGTACAGTTTTCAGCGAGGAAGAGTTAGCTAAAGCTGTGTCCGACTTTCTCAATCGGCAACTGGATATAGCCGAGTTGTATGAAGCTCGTTCTAGAATCACCAATCTATACATCAGAAACGGTTACATTGCTTCTGGTGCATATATTCCACCTCAAGAAATTAGTCCGGGGTCAGGTGTGGTAAAAATTCAAGTAGTTGAAGGTAAACTTGAAAGCATTAAGATAACAGGTACTCGACGACTTTCTCCTAATTATGTGCGCGATCGCCTGAAATTAAACACAACGGGGCCTGTAAACGAAAAACGTTTGTTAAATGCACTGCAACTGTTGCAGAACAATCCTTTGATCAAAAGGCTATCTGCTGAGTTGTCACCTGGGGAGAAGCTCAACACAGCTGTCTTGACAGTGAACATAGAAGAAGCAGACACATTTAACACTCAAATCATACTCGACAACGGACGAACGCCATCTGTAGGTAGCTTTCGTCGTCGGCTGCAAGTAACTGAAGCAAACTTACTGGGAGTAGGAGATGGTTTAAATGTGGGCTATACCAATACTGATGGTAGTAACTCGTTTGATGCTAGTTACACAATACCCATCAATCCCAGAGATGGGACAATTTCTTTTACCTACGGGACTTCAGCAGCTAATGTTGTCGAAGAACCTTTTGATATCCTGGATATTCAAGCAGAATATCGGCAGTATGAACTGACGTATCGACAGCCAATAGTCCGAACTCCCAACCAGGAATTTGCGCTTGGCATAACTGTTTCCAGGAAAGAAAGCGAGGCTTCGTATGTAGATTTTGAATTTGGGCGAATTCCGTTCCCCTCTGATGGTGCAGATGACAAAGGGAACACGAGGGTATCAGCATTGCGATTTTTCCAGGAGTGGGTATATCGCAATAACCGTGAAGTATTTGCAGTGCGATCGCAGTTCAACGTGGGACTTGATGCATTCGACGCGACGATAAATTCAGATAGAGCGGACAGTCGTTTTTTCAGTTGGCAAGGGCAAGCCCAATGGTTACGGTTGTTGGCTCCAGATACTCTGATGTTACTGCGTCTGAATACGCAACTAGCTACTACTACACTTTTGCCGCTAGAACAGCTTGGCGTGGGTGGTGTGGATAGTGTACGAGGATATCGCCAAGATTTTTTCTTAGTTGATAATGGTGTGTTTGCTTCAGCTGAAGTGCAAGTGCCGATTCTCAGGGCTGGTGGTACTTTGCAAATTATCCCCTTTGCAGACTTCGGATTTGGGTGGAATGCAGGTACAGAAAATCCCGACTCAAATATGTTGGCTTCTGTGGGGTTGGGATTGCAGTGGCGCGGTGATAGCTTTAATGCACGTGTTGACTGGGGGATTCCGTTGGTGTCGGTAGATTCTTCAGACGGAAGAACTTGGCAGGAGAACGGGATTTTGTTTTCTATTCAGTACAATGCGTTTTGAACGTGTGGCTATACCGTCTATTGAAGTATTTCATCGGCATTTGGGTTTGATTAGGTGAGAAATTCCAATGCCGACCAACGAACGACAATTGCGCTTTTTGGCGAAAGCTGAGTTGGAACCGACTGTGCAAGCGGATGTATGGCAGCAGGCAGTAGAGCAAGCTGGCAATAAGATTCCATCTGGTCGCATAGTGAAAGATGTTGTGGATAGGATACGCGAAAGAACCAAAATTCCCAATCCTCACCACATCGGGGAAAATTCAAAGTTTGCGATCGCACGCAGGGAAATTTATGCGAAGACAATAACTTTATTACATCGGCCCTCTCTTCATCCTCTTATTTTGGCTAAGGTATTGCCATTCAGGGCATTATTTATAACATCATTAACTTTTAGGAACCGCAGCACAGGTTAATGGTTGTTGCGCCTGAGTAGGAGATTTATCTGCAATTAATTCGATTTTGCCTTGGGCATTACGATGCCAAGAAGTAGCTTGGATCAGAACTTCTGAAGATTGGGTTATTTGTGGTGTAATAGAACTATTTTTGCGATATGCAGAGAGATCGCGGATATCAGACCAAGTGCGATCACTCGTCACTTCCTGTGTAGGATTTTGCGGTACACCACCGCGACCCGTTGCTACAAATTTACTGCCTTGATCGTTGGCGCAGCCTGTAGCAATTTGCTGTGATGGATCGGTGACATTTGCTGGCAGCCCAATTAAGCCAGAATTCGGATCCACGCCGAGGTTGTTAATTTGAACTGTGCCACTAATACCAAATTGAGAACTAGCGGTGATGTCATTTTCCAGGGTGAGTTCGGGACGAAACTGCAATCCGATCTTTCCCTGAGTGGTGATTTGAATATTGCCACCCCTACCTTGAACTGCATTAGCAATAATGTCGCTGTTTTCTAATCCAACAACGAGCGGTGCATTGATATTAATATTACCGCCATTACCATTACCGCCTGCTGTGGCTACGATCACGCTATTGCCACGTAGTATTAACAACTTTCCAACTTCTAACGCGATATTACCGCCATTACCTGATTCTGTTGCTGCCTGGATGCTGGTTTGACGGTCTAATTTAATGGTATTAGCTGTGATGTTGAGGCTGCCACCATTGCCCCTACCTTGGCTAGTAACACTCACTGTTCCGCCATCCATTAATGTCAGGTTGGGTGTAGTAATGTTCACATTACCCGCATTAGCTATTAGTATGTCTGGCAAACCAAATAGCTGCTGAAATTGTGGGTCTAATCGTAAGACAGATGAGTTGATGCTGCTGTTATTGCTGCGGCTGCGGCCACTGATCTCAATTGATTCTGTAGCGTTAATACTCAAATCTCCACCATTACCTATAAAGAATGTAGTTGCAGCCACTACTCCACCATCGAGAATTTGTAACTTAGCTGTATCTAGCGTCAGGATTTTGGCATTTCCCATTGCAAACGTAGTTGAGCTAATGCTGCTATATAGTCCGAAGGGGTTTTCTCCCATGACAGTGGTGTGATTGTTGCGAATTGTCACCTTACCGCTAGAGCCACTGCCAAACGTAGCTGAACTCAATGAAGCTCCACCTGATACTACTAAACTATTGCCATTGACAAAGATGTCGCCAGCGTTCCCCGAACTATAATAGCTAGAAGTGCTAAGAGTACTGATGCCTGTAGGATTGATTGGTGAAAAGCCAGACAGTTCAATTGCAGTTGCCTGAACTTCGATATTGCCACTCGCAGCTGTTCCCACAGTTGAACTATTCAACCCTGCTCCCTCTTGGAGTGTCAGTTTGGGAGTAATGACGCGGATGTTGCCGCCAGCTGCGCTACCAAAAGTTTCACTGCGAATCCCACTCCAAATTGCCGCATCGGTTCTACCAATCATGTCTATCGCTGCGGATGCCTGAAGGTGAATTTCTCCACCTGCTAAATAACCAAAATTTTGCGCTAGTACCACTGAACCATCGATGAATTTAATGTGTCGCCCCTGAACCTGTACAGAACCTGCATTTACCCCACTAACATCCAATAGCGATCGCTGTGCTAATTGAATATCGCCAAAGCTTTGCCCATTCTCATATCCCAAGGTATAGCCCTGTGCAGTGGGTATGAGGCTAACCAGTCCTGTACCACTCACACTCCCTAATTCTACTTGCCCTTGTTGGGCAGTCAGAGTTGCGCCATTCAGATGCAAATTGCCACCAACCAAAGCTAGGGTTTGTTCTGGCTGTACTCGCAGTTCGCTAGCACTAGGAGCCACAATTATCGGAGGCAGCCCACTGGGATTAGGATTGCTCAAGGAGTGTCCTGTACCTTGAACGTTGATGGGTGCAGGATTGCTACCTAGTTGCAAACCAATGGGAGCATTGATACTTAACAATGGGGTAATTTGGGGATTAATTGCGCTAAATTCAACACCATCTGCAAATTTGATACTTTCGGCAGTTGTGCCAATAAATGATCCGCCAATGTTTAATTGAGCGTTTGAACCGAAAATAATTCCACTGGGATTAAGCAGAAATAAATTAGCGCTACCGTTCGCCTGAATTAAGCCATCAATGTTGGAAACACTCCCGCCAGTTACACGACTAAAGATATTTTGTACATCTGCGGCATTGTTGAAGATTGCCGTACTACCTGCGGGTATAGAGAAATTACTGAAACTATGAAATAAATTATTACCTTTTTGTATCCCATTAAAAATATTAAAATTATTACCACTTTGGTTGACAACGGTGTTAGTTGTACCATCTGATATTACCTGAGCCATTGCAGGCAGTATCAGGGTAAAACTGAAGAACCCAATTGTGAATGCTCCCAGTTTGGTGATCGCTCTCATAAGATTAAGAATCTCTTGACATATAGTACTAGGGTTCCCAATCAAGGTAGTAGTTTTAACTATCAATACCTTCGCCAATTTACGAGGGTGAGATGATGATACTTTAACCATTAACTCCCATTTCTTTGAGGGTTGGCAAAAACAATCAGTCCTAAAAATTCCTTTAAGGTTTCCCACAAGAGTTTTTTAACGTATTGACGGCAGGATAGGGTTTTAGATTCCAAATCACATTTTCATCAAGCCGCTTATATATGCTTAGTTTTGCCATTTTTGCCAAAATTTATCTAGGCTCTTATTTTGGCAAAGGTATTGTAATAATAGATTGCTTCAATAACTGCTTGAGTCTGTCAAGATCATAAATTTTCTTTAGTTGCTCAATTAATTCAAGGGGAACGTTATTAAATCGAGTTTCTAGAACTTCGCCAATGGATTCCACATCTGGCTTTTCCCGTTAAGTCTCTTTTGCAAGCTGCCAGCCCTCACAGAGGTCGTGTAATTTTAACCAACCTCGCCACAGTACCTGAATACCAATGGGTGTTTTACTTCGATGTTCTAAGTTCTTGATTTTGATTTGTAGCCCCTTAAGAGCGTTAGCGGAGTTTATCGTAGATATCGCAAGCAGGACTCCCCTTATATGGCGAATGTATTGTTATTGGTACTAGTAGTCTGCCAAGGGAATTTTGCGTGGTGGCAAGCAGAGGGGCAGGGGGGAAAGAACTTGTATAAATCTCTCCTCTGCTCCCCTGCTCCTCTGCCGACCTCCACCTAGCAATTTTGGGTTGGCGAACTACTAGGAAGGAGAACTTTTCACCCAGACATTATGGTTGTGATAAAAATCACCACGCTGTTCTAATGTAAACCCACCCAGCAATAATCCCACCAGACTTCTACCATTGGCATTTGCAACATACGTTGCAGTTTAACTAAAGAAATCTCATCTTTGACATTTATCAGATGGTTAGCGATGTCTACGACGGGCTACGCCTACGCGCCCTGCCATTTTTCCACGTCCTCATCTGATGCCAAATTGCGGACATCTTCTAAAGTTGTCACCTCATCGAGCATTGCCAAAACATTCGCTTTTTCAACAGGTGCTACTACAGAATTACCCTCCTGGTTAGGATATGAAAATTGGTGTAGGCCGTGTGGTTTAAAGGTTTGTGGTGTTTCCGGTTCATCAAATCATCTAAATCTAGGTGCATTGTTGTCCGCACTAGACCAGCGAAGAGATCGGTGCTAACAATTGGCCCCAAAAGACTATTGCGATCACGAGTATCTTGCAACAGCACTTCGGCACGAGACTTAAGAATATCTGCAAACTGTATTGTTTGCAAAAGCCTGCAACACCTGATCTGTATAGGCGCGTATCTTACCAGCCGTTAGCCCAAAGCAGTGAATTGCCTCTAAGCGACAAACAGGCTTTTGCCCCAGCCAGAGTTCTGCCGACATAGCGTGTAATGGTTTATCCCCCGGCTCTTTATACAAATACAGCACTGCAAAATATGTTGCTGGTGGTTCGACTGTTACTGAATCAATTTCTGCTGAATTATTCTGGGAACGGTGGCGATACAATGAGCGGCGATTGTGGCAGACTTTTGGATTCCAACACCCGTCTCCTTGTGGCCCATGCAGTGGTAATGGTAATGACATAAACCATGAGCAATACTAGGTAATGCTAATCTAACAGCTTTGCGAATTGATTGTTGCCCATCACTAATAACTCCATCAATTGGTACATTTAGGGTGTTAGTTACTTCTAATAATAACGCCACTAAATCTTCATTTCTTGATGATAATAAGGTTTTAGCTAGTAAAATTTCTCCTGATAAGCAATCTCGAATGACCCATAATACCTCATGTCCAATTTCTGGCTGCATCCCATCGATGGCTAATATCACCTGTCCTTGCTTTTTAACTATTGCTTTTAACCTTTTATGATCTTTTAGCCATAAAGAATTTTCTCGTCATATCTGTCAATTAGGTGCGTGACCGTTCGTTGACTGATACATATACCCTTTAATTCAAGGTGAGTGTGTATTTGAGGAACACTTCTATGTTCCTGGTAGCATAATGCTCCTTATAAAATCACATCCAAACCAAATTCGTTCTGTGCTAGAGCGAGTGACCCTTTTTGCTCTGGTCGATATGCTTTTTTATACCGCAGACATGACTTATTTTGACATCGACGAATTTTTAGCTGTAGTTATACTACCCCATTTAATGTTCTTATATGTCGAGGATTATTGTATTCATTCCACATTGCTTCCCCGCACGAAGGGCATCTTTTTTGAACACAATCGAGTACTTCAAACGATGTTGCCTCTGGTTTTAGACAATTTCATGCCAAGTTTTTGCACCACTATTTTGCTACAAGGTCAAGATTACAGGATTTTTACTCTTCTCTAGTAAGTTTTGCCACGCTAGATATTTTCTTTCTACCTGCATATTGTTCAGAGATGAATAGAATTGAGCTAGAGTGGCAACAACTCAAAAAACATGAAATTTCTGGGCAGATGTTTGATGATGAATTAGACCTAGCTTATGCAGTTATTAATGGGATAGAAGCTAGAGGAGAACGAAATAATTACGGTACATAACGCTTCAAATTCAACAATTATCTTTCTTCTTAACATTGCTTTACATATATTGGTTTTTCCACGCCCACCTACTTAATTAACTTCAGCTTATTATTAATTTCTTCTACAGTACCACTCGTAGTTTTTTCATCAAAATAACCTACTATTTCTCCAAACCATTTAACCATCGTACCAATACTTTTCGAAAAATATGGAATTGCTTCATGCATCCAATCTAATAAGTTAATCACGCTGTTTCCCAAAAATTCAGTTATTCAAATATGTCTCTAAATTCTTCTTTTAATTTATATATTTTAGCAAGAGTTAGGTAAAACTTATTGAGCGGATTTTAATTTCTCTTTTTGCTTTTCATTTAAAGAATCTATTACCGATTCTGGCAACAGTTATTTAAAAGCCAGTCCCAGGCTTTGATTAAATTTATCAAGAGAGAATTTGTACTCGTAGTGTCACAGTAGTAATTATCGTATTCGCTTACTCGTTCTAATAAAAGTATGAAATGAAGGAGTAAGCTTTTTCTACTGGAAAAACTTTTTGGGCAACCCTACATCATCTCTTCATCGGCGACCAGCGTTCGCGTAGTGTCCCGTATGGAAGCTGGGCGTTCTGTCATCGCCTGACCTATACCATTACTGCTGGGCGGGTATTAAAAGCTGTAGGCTTTATTTTGCATAGCTTAGAGCTTTTCTTAGTGCGATTCGGAGTATAGTCTTCGTTGTGATCAAGATTAATTTAGATGCGTTTGTCCCTACTTGTGTCCGCTCGTGCAGCTAAAGTAAGTAAATATCACAAATTATACAAAAAAATTATAAACCACTTGACGAATTACTTTTAATTTGCCAAAACATCCGTAACAGTTATTCAGTATTGGCAATCATTACATCATCTTTTATCTCATGTGAAAATACTGAATGTATTTTCACAGAGACTTATACTGACTATCTTAATGTCCTAAGTATATTCTCTGGATTTATCCCTTTACAAACTAAAATGTATGAGCGATCGCTATTTCCATATTCCTTTAAGAAGGATAATCTGCTTTTCTATGCTTACAGTGGCTGCAAGCATAGCATTTATAACCGTTGAGCCTAGTCGCAGCATTACGTCTGGATATCAATGGAATAATGTCTCCATAGGGGGAGGTGGCTATGTTACAGGTATTTATCTGCATCCTTTAGAGCGGGATTTAGCCTACATTAGAACCGATATAGGTGGCTTCTATCGTTGGAATTCACTAGAGAAGAGATGGATTCCATTAACAGATCACTTTGGGCTTTATCAAAGTAACTACTACGGTGGAGAAGCGTTAGCACTTGACCCTAAAGATCCAAATGTTATCTATATCGCAACAGGCAAATATACTAGCAGTTGGGCTGGCTTAGGAACAATTTTTAAATCTACCAATCAAGGTCAAACCTGGAGCAAACTGAAAATAGATTTGCTGATGGGTGGTAACGAAAGTAAGCGATGGACGGGGGAAAGGCTGGGTGTTAATCCATTTGATTCTAAAATCATTTTTTTTGGTTCACGTTTGGATGGGCTATGGAAGTCGATGGATGCTGGCGAAACATGGAACAAAGTAAGCTCCTTTCCTGGAATACCCGATGTAAAGATTGGTATTGCAGGGATTTTGTTTAGTAAAAAGGATTCTGGTTTGGTTTATGCCAATGCCTATGGAGAGGGGATATATCAGTCTACCGATACGGGTGTGACATGGAGCAAAATAGCCGGAAGTCCATTACAAGTAAATCGAATGGTTCTTGATAGCAATGGGGGACTTTACATAACACATGCTTCAGGAGTTAGCAAATATGCAAATGGAGCTTGGAGCAATATTACGCCAACTAACACCAAAGCTATATCATTTAATGGAATTTCTATAGACCCCAGCGATTCCAATCACGTTTTAATTACTTACGACCAATACAGTCAATCCAATAATTACTATAGGGTCTTTGAATCTACCAATGGTGGAACGACATGGCAACAGAAAAGCCATTTTTTGAACCATCAAGTAACTTGGTGGCCAGACTGGTATTTTGGTTCCGCGACCTCAGCGATTGAATTTGACCCAAAGATTACTGGAAAAGTTTGGTTAACGGACTGGTTCGGAACCTGGCAGACAGACAATATTAATGCTAACCAGCCTGTCTGGTCTAATTATGAAAAAGGACACGAGGAAGTGGTTAGCTTCGCACTTATTTCGCCTCCGAAAGGAGCGATATTGTTAAGCGGTATGGCTGATGTCGATGGGTTTAACCATAACCAGAAATTAGATGCCTATCCGTCTACTGGATTGGGCACTAGTACTGGACTCTGGTTTCAAGATACATACAGTATTGCCTATGGTGAAAGCGATCCCTTACGCATGGTACGCGTCGGTGGTAATCGATGGAATAACACTTATACAGGAGCAACCTCGACAGATGGCGGACATACCTGGAAACAGTTTTCCTCATTTCCGCAAAACACTATGCCATTACGGGTAGCTATGTCGGCAACTAATGCAAATTTGTTTGTGGCGATCGCCAGCGAGGGACAACCTATACGCACAACTAACGGTGGAGCTTCTTGGAGTGTAGTATCAGGTTTACCCAACGGGCCCAAGGGTCCCTGGTACTGGGGTCAACCATTAGCAGCAGACAAAGTAAATGGCAATTCTTTTTACTACTATAGGGATGGCAAAGTCTACCGCAGTAGGAATGGAGGCGCATCCTTCAGCATTGTCAACTCATCATTTCCGAACGAAGGTTGGTCTATGCTCAAAACAGTTCCAGGAGTTAGCAACGAAGTCTGGATAAGTCTAAATTGGAATGGACTTTACCGCTCAACAGATGGTGGTATGAAGTTTGCCAAAATAGCTTGGGTGGAGAGAGCTTATTTATTTGCCTTTGGCAAACCACAGACAGGAAGCACAGTTCCAGCACTATATGTATATGGTAAAATCATTGGTATGGGAGAAGGAATTTTTCGTTCTTTAGATAGGGGACAGACATGGACAAAGATATCCGCTCCACTAAATCCTATTGGCAATGACCCTAATGTAATGGAAGCTAGCAGACAACAATTCGGACTAGTTTTTGTTGGAACTAACGGTAGGGGAATCTACTACGGAACCCCAAATTAATTGAGAAATGTTGCATTGCAACTGTACGTTCGCTTATAGTTGATATCCGTTTATAGCCGAATGACACTAAGGAAAGCCGAAACACTTATGGTTTAGGCAATTTGTAATTGTCTCCGTAATTCATGTCGGGGTTTGGTCATCAAGGGGTAATTAACGTTTTACTAAAAACTTGAATATTTTCTCCAGACAAACATAGTTTCATCTCCTCGATAATCATTTTTTTAGTATTATTGGTCGAAGAAAAGCAGGATTTAAGTGATGAGCCGAAAATTTCTCATGAAGACACAATTCCCGCCGCACCCGTTGTCCAAAATGAAAAATGTTCAAATTAAGCGCTTGCAGCTCAGAAAATTGACTGCACGTTAGCAAGCACCGCTCCTATTTGACACAACTTTTAAAGTTTTCAATATTAGACTAATATCATAAACGATAGACCACTTACGTTGGTAGTCTAAGTCCATGTGAACAATATCTTCAAAGTCTTTAATACTTGAGCGGCCATGAGCCTGCCATTCACCAGTCATACCCGGCTTGACATTCAACCGTTCCCAGTGGTGTCTTGAGTAGTGTATCACTTCGTTG
>NZ_JADEXU010000012.1 GCF_015206895.1 Nostoc sp. LEGE 12450
GGGTAATCCTTGATGACAACGTGCTTTACTTTACTCAAATGGCGAAGCGGCAAGGTAAATCTGGTAGTCGCAGTGTCATCTTTTCCGATGACAGGGGACGCTACATTAAGCCGATGTTGCCCAAAGGGAAAGCGCGACGCATTGCAGTAGATGCAACCCTCAGAGCAGCTGCTCCTTATCAAAAAGCACGCAGACAAAGGCAACCAGATAGAAAAGTTATTGTAGAACAACCTGATATTCGCTCGAAACGCTTGGTACGTAAAGCCGGGGCATTGGTAGTTTTTGTGGTAGATGCTTCTGGCTCAATGGCTCTGAATCGAATGCAATCGGCTAAAGGTGCAGTGATGCAATTGTTAACAGAAGCTTATCAAAACCGCGATCAAATAGCATTAATTCCTTTCCGGGGAGAACAAGCAGAGGTATTATTGCCTCCAACACGTTCTATTGCCTTAGCCCGTAACCGTTTGGAAAGGTTGCCCTGTGGTGGGGGTTCGCCCTTAGCGCATGGTTTAACTCAAGCTGTGCGCGTTGGTCTAAATGCCCAGATGAGTGGAGATATTGGGCAAGTTGTCCTTGTAGCAATCACCGATGGGCGGGGTAATATTCCCTTAGCGCGTTCGTTAGGTGAACAGCTAGAACCAGGAGAAAAGCCAGATATCAAAGGAGAATTATTAGAAATTGCTGCTAGAATTCGTGCTTTGGGGATGCAACTATTAGTAATTGATACGGAAAGTAAATTTGTGTCTACTGGCTTTGCTAAAGAATTATCGCAAACAGCAGGCGGTAAATATTATCATTTGCCAAAAGCGACAGATCAAGCTATTGCTGCTATGACCAAAGGTGCGATCGCTGATTTAAAATCTCGATAATTAGTCATTAGTCATTGGTCACTTGTACTGAGCGTAGTCGAAGTATTAGTCATTGGATTTTTGACTCAGAACGACTACGATCCAGTTGGCATTACCTGTGGTTGCAAATAGCAAATCAAATCTTGGATTCCCTTTTGCAGATACCGCGTTACTGTCATTGGACTAGTACCGATGTTTTTAGCAGCATCCTTGCGAGAAAGTTCCTTCAAAAATACCATTTCAACTGCCATGCGGGGCTTTTCTTCCAGCATATTGATTGCGCCTTGGAGTTGTTGGCGTTCTTCTTCTTGTTGCAGAAGTACATGAGAACGAGGACAAGGAAGTGCTTCACCCAAGGTTATTTGGCAATCAACATAGTTAACTGCGGTTGCATCTAAACTCAAAGGCATCCGATTTTGAGCGGCTAACTTGGTTTCTTGCCATTCTTGTACAGATACCCGCAGATGGCTGGCAATTTCAGCATCCTTGGGCTGGCGACCTAAAGACATTGCCAAGTCCTTGCGAATCTTTTGTCCTTCATTGTATAATTCTTGCCAACGACGAGGAATTTTTAATAAAGTACTGCGATCGCGCAAAAAGTGCAGCATCTCACCGCGAATGTATGGCACAGCAAAGGAACTAAAAGCATATCCTTGGCTGGGATCGAAACGCTCAATAGCCCTAATCAAACCAAAATACCCAATTTGTTCTAAATCTTCATAAGGTTCATTACATTGATGGCTGAATTTATGAGCCATCTTCCGTACTAACCCAGTATGTAACTGTACAAGTTTATTACGAAGTTTAATAGAAGGATTCTGGTGGTACAAGTGTAATAATTCTATACCATCAGTTCGTAAAGAGGACTCACTTGTTGCCATATACATTCCTTTGTTGTAACTCCTATTCCTGAGATAATGGAGTTGCGTATATTTTCTTCTAAGCTGTTATTATTTTGCTTAGTCAGGGAAGAATAAGCCATCGTCGTTTCACTGAACTTATGGGGGGTCTAACTCCACAATTCAGTATTTGTACGCATGATTTTTCTAACCTCTCTGTTGCAGGTTATTTTTATTTTTTCCATAACTCTTGAGTGGCAGATAATCTTTAGCTTTTGCAACAAAAACTAGCTATTTATGCTGAAAAATGCATCACTGGTCTAATAGCCATCTGTCATACTGAAAGCAACGTGAATCGGTACTGAATTAATCGCAAAAGAAACTGGGCAACTTTATCTTTTAGTACGCACCGTCATTAATAAAGGTCGAAAACCCAAATTGAAAGTTGGGTAGAAGAACAAAACCTAAGCTACAAAAAACAGAATTCCGACTTATTTTTATGGGGATTTGTACTTAGTTGGCTTTTGAGGTACATTTCTATTCAATATTGGTAAGATAGAAACTTTGGAAACTTAGTGGAAACATGGAAACAGGTGATTGACATGCCAGTTTGGTGGGTGTCACACTTCTGCTAAACAGGAGGGTGAACAATGAAAATCACCAAACACCGACAAAAAATTCTGGATACACTTCAGCAATGGTTCAGCATCCATAAACAAGGGCCAACTCTAGAAGAGTTGTGTCAAGAACTCGGAATGCAACCACGTCAGAAAGCAACAGTTCAGAAGTGGTTGCAAACTATGCGCGGTATAGACGTGGAATGGGATGATCACAGCGCCCGTAGTCTTCGCCTTTTCACATCTGAACCGGAAAAACCTTCCTTACAGCTATCTGTAACTGACACTCTGCGGTATTTAGCTACTGGTGTGGTGCAGTGGGAAAAACTTGAGCTAGAAAAGCGAAGTCAAGTACCAGAAGCCCTTCGCATTGGAATGTCCCGTATGTACTTAACTTCTTTACTACGGGGAGAACAAGCACCAGAGAACCTACCCCAATTTTTTGATTGGGCGGAAACATCAATTACTTCCTGGAAACCAGCCCAAGAGATTAAATATCTTTCGCCAGATGTCAGCGTTATAGAAGACGGAATAGTTTCCGATTTTGCTAGAGAATGGCAAGTTTCGGGTAATGATGTGGTGGCGCAGGTACAAGAATCAGTACTAAAAGATGTACTGGAATACTGTCGGGGAAATCAGCTAGAAGATTCCTATCGCACTTTTCGACGACTGATTATTACTAAACCCACTCTTCATTACTCAGAATATCGCCAACAGCTACGTTTACCCGAACTCAAACCACTGCGTGAGTTCTTGTCACGGTTAGAAATCTATGTCGATATGGATAAGTTGGCAGAAGGTAGCGTCTATCATCTGTGTCCGCGCTGCAAGTATGTGCAACGCCAACGCCCTGATGGTACATATACCTGCCGTACCCCTTGGTGTGAAAGACTTTGTGCAACCAGCAACTTTCAACCATTACCACCTATTTCTAAAGAAAAAGCAGCAGACTGGAAAGCTGTTACCCCTGGCGTGCATTTGTACGGTACGCTTCCAGGAATTTGGGAAATTCAACTTCAAGAAGAACTTGCAAAATTGGGTTTGCGCGTTACTCTCTGGCCTTTTGTCGATGAATTTGACTTACTCGTAGAGTTCCCACGCAAAGTTCGCTGGGCAATTGATTTTAAAGATTGGGCATCCGTGGATGAAGAACGTTTGCAAAAGGTGCAGTATCGGCATGATGCAACGGAAACTTTTGTAGTTTTTCCAGATGAACGCGAAGAGTATTTGCGGATAAAGGTAGTGCGCGAACAACTAGAACCTGAACTTGAAGGGGTGTGCTTGCGCTTATTTAGCGAAATCATCACCGAGGCTCAAGCAATTTTAGGGAAGAAAAAATAATGCGTGACACCATTAGCTGGCGCAAGGATCTGTGTAAAAAACTCCGCAACTCGGATGAATTACAACAGCATATAGTATCTAGTTTAGTTAACGCAGATACTAAGGTACAACAGCGAGAACTTAAGCGTCTTGCCCAACTCGTTGCTGATGTGGAATTGGGATTAACCCTACTTAAGGAAGTAGCACCAGAAGAACCTGCTACTTCTGTGGAAGCTTTGCTCAAAGGATATCGTTTTTCAGTTGAACAACTACAAAGCGATCGCAACTGGCAACTTATACAAAATGCTCGTTTCTATTTGATTAAGCGTAAAGGCAGACAATGGCTGCGAGTTCTTCAGGAATACATCAACTTACCTGAATATTATTAGAATCTACAACCTTGAGGAGGCAAGGAATGTTCCTCAACCTATTCCATCCAGTACCTACCCAACTCGTTTAGAGAAGATATATCTTCCAACTTTATTAAAAACCCCACAGCATAGACAACGAAAAGTCAAATTAGCAGACGAGGGACGGTGGTATGTCAAGATTTCCCAAAAAGGTAACTCTCCAGTTGAGGTTCCTATTGATATTCCCAAGGAAGTTGCTAATATAGCTCCTTCGTCTGTAGTATCGCTTCGTCGCACACGGACTAAGCAGAATCCACAGTGTAGTGTTACCCGCGAAGAATTAATACTAGCTGCCCAAGAAATGGACGATAAATTGTCCCAGTTTGGGCAACAAGAAAATTATCGTAACCGCTTGGAAAATATCCTCTTCCAGCTATACGATGCTGAATCAGATAATTTCCAGCACGGTGATCAGCTAACTTTAGAGGGTCTGATCCACATTGTCGGGCTTTTAAATGTGGGCAAGTCTACCCTGTTGGAAATTCTGATTTACTTCTTCGCTAAACAGGGCGATCGCTGTGGGTTAATGGTGAATGATGTTGCTACAGCAGTGCGCCTCGCTTCTTTGTTCTGCCACAAATTAGGAATTCCTGCTGCACCAGTGTTGGGTAGTAAACGCCAAGAGCAACTGGCAAAAATCTACGAACCTATTCTCAAAAGTGAGGGTAAGGAAATTACTAAGGGAGGGATGCATCCTGCATGGCGTTGGTTTAGTCCAGTCTGCCCACTTTTAGCTCTAGTGCAATCAGTAGATAAGTGGGAATTTGGCAATGAACCTTGTCATAAGCTTTATCAGAAAGTTCCTGTAGCTGATAATGATGATTTTGATGATGAAGACTGGCAGGAAAGTGATGAAAAATACACTTGTCCCTTGTATTACAAATGTCCACGTCACCATTTAGAACACGATATTGCTACAGCTTCAGTCTGGATTTTCACCCCTGCTAGTTTCATTCATACTCGTGTACCCCGCCAGGGATTTGAACAAGACTTGACTTTTGCTGAGGCTGTTTATCGAGAATGTAAATATCTATTTGTTGACGAAGCCGATCGCGTGCAGATTCAGTTTGATGAAGAGTTTGCCCCGGATGAAGTTTTAGTCGATGGTTCTAGAAACTCATTTTTAAATAAACTCGGACTTAACCAGTCCACGATTTACAATTCCGATCGCAGTGATATGGCAGGCGATCGCTTTGTTGCTTGGACAAGCGCACATTACCATACCCAAAATGCTACTAACCGCATCTATCACCTACTCCTCACCCACTCTAAACTGGTTGCGTGGTTGGGGCCACTTCCCTTTACAGGTCGTTCTCTATTTGCTCGGATTATCCGTGACTTGGTTGATCCACCTGAGATTTCTGTCTCAGCGAAACCGAAATTAACTCGCCAACAAATCATGGAAGAACGGCGTAAACGCATCATTGAAGCAGACTTGGCTCCCACAGAGCAACGTCGCCGCCGCAAACAAATGATGGATCAACTAGATGGATTTTTACAACATCCGCTCAATCCCCGTCGTGGTGGTGAACTTTCAGGTTTGGCGCTGACAATACTAACTGCGGAAGATGACCGTCAAGCCTTAGCTGAAATTGCTCCTTGGTGCAAAAGATGGATAGAAATCCATAATCTTTCCCTACCAGATGAGACTCAATTTGAGGAACTAACCCGAAATCTCCAGTTTGCGATTTTAGTCACCATACTCGATAATCGGCTGGGTTTTATAGTTGATAATCTGAGCGACCTTGGTCGGGTAATTAACTTACACGACTCAAGCCAAGACCTTTTACATCGTCCACCGGATGACTTCCTCCCAGTTTTACCAGAATCGCCAGTGGGAAATATTCTAGGTTTTTTGTATAAGCAAGAACGTAGTGCTAAAAAAGCTGGCAAGTTGGACTATTTCCGTTATGTGGGTGTAGGTCGTGCGTTACTGTTAAATTTCCCAAAACTGTTTGCAGTTGACGATTGGGAGGGCCCACATACTGTTCTGATATCAGGTACTAGCTACGCTCCGGGTTCGCCTGCCTATCACATTAATATAAAACCCACTATATTGTTGCAATCTAGAACTGGTGAGGCAGGTATAGCTGAGAGTCAATTTTTCTTTAGTCCCAAACAGAATCCGCAAGCAAACTACATTGCTTTATCAGGATTACCACCTGCAAGACGCAAACTTGCTGCTAAAGAAATGGTCGAGGCTATGTGCTACTCGGTAAGAGGTGCAGAGAGTTTTCTAGATGGGGTATTTCAGGATTTAGCACAGCGAAAACAACAGCAACGTGAATGGTGGAGCGATCGCGATCGCATCTTGATTGTCGTGGGTAGTTACGATGAATCGGAATGGGTAGCGTCTATCTTACAATCGCGCTACCGTTTCGACGTAAATATCAACGATGACGGTATTGCCACCCTCCGCCGTGACAATGCTCCTACTCATCTTCATGGGATTCTGCGAAGCGAAATCAGGAATTTACAACATTTACCTACCCAAATTGTAGTTGCTCCTTTGATGGCTTTAGAGCGGGGTCACAACATCTTGAATGCTCAAGGTAAAGCTGCATTTGGTGCAGTGCTGTTCCTCAACAGACCTATGCCAGTACCTGATAACTGGCAATCTACTGTTCAGCAACTCAACGCTTGGGCGCTGAAACACGAAAAAGACTCCACACTTTATGAAGAAGCTCAATCAATATCGATGAACCTAACCCTGACTCAGGTTGCAGATATCTTCTACCAGAATGCTGTGGCCGAAATGGTCAATCTGAACTACACAGCATGGGCTTTCAAGCAATTAACACAAGACGAGCGATCGGTACTTTGCTGGACTCAGTTAGTGAGTATCTGGCAAATTATTGGGCGTTTGGTGCGTGGTGGAGTACCAGCAGTAGTCCATTTTATAGATGTGAAATTTGCCCCAAATTCAGCCATTGGCGAACAAGACAGTGAAAGTACTTCACTTTTGGTTGCCACCATCAAGGTGCTGGAACCCTATGTAGAAGGTGAGGATGTGCTGGCGCGATCGCTCTATGGAGCTTTTTTGAATGCGTTGAAACAAATGAGAGAAAGAAACTTAAACTATGACTAAAATTATTCTTCCTGGTGCTTGGGAACTTACTGCAACGAATCCAACATGCAAACTCTCTGCAATGTATGTTCCTACTGCATGGCGACAAGTTGCCAACAACCTTGCTCAACAGCGTGCCAAACTCCAAGGTAAAAGTTATCGGGCTGTACCAGTTTATTCCCTCGATCCCCTGGTAGTTGGTAGTTTTCCCAAAATTATTAAGACTTTGCGTAATGGCTGGCAAAAAGACAATGTACCTTGGTTGTTAGCAACAGAAACCATAGACATTTCTGACTTGGGTAACTTGATCAAAGATTGGTTGATAGAAGAATTTAGTTCCTTGGAGGATGTTGAGTCACAGCTTGCAAATTTGAATAATGATGATTGGCAATGGGGAAATTCACAAACCTATGAGTTACTCCATCCTCAAAACAAAGTCGAAACAGGCAACCTTTACCAAGCAATTCCAGATTACCTTGCCAAGGAGTTTCTCAAAAACCCAAGAGTTTCCTTTGGTGTTGATGAGCAGTATGAACTGACATTTTACCGAGTGGTCAGCCTCCAAGGTGCTGAGTTGATGTCATGGCCTCCCACTGAAGTTACGGTAATTAAAGGAAAGGAAACAACAGAAACAGCATACATCTCATTTGTCATTGAGTTTGTTTTGCAAACAGTTCCCTGGCGCGAAAAACCTATTGTTTATCATCATTTATCAATTCGACGTTGGCTGACTAAACCTCTGTATGTACCTTATCCAGGCGTGAAAGCTCATATTGGTGATAACCGTCGGTGGTTAGATGGTCAACGCCAAGCCTTTTGCTTTATTCCACTGATGATGAACCGTTACGGAAAGGAAGTGAAATGGCCTCAAGCCATCAGCAATCTTTTTTCTCTCAATGACTCTCAACTTCCTGACGCAAATAATTTCGTTTCTAACCCAAATCATAACTGGTCAGGTGTCAACACAATTCCTAGTGGTATCCAAGCTGCGATCGCCTACACTTCTAAATTAGGGGAAGCACCCTGTTTTGCTGGTGTCAGTCCACAAGATTTGGCTAGTTTAGATCAAGCTATTGAAGCACATCTCCCTGTTCAGAGAGTGGGTGAGGCTGAAAGGGTGACAGGTAACATTTTTATTTTCTGGCCTTTAGAGAAACCCAAACAGAAAATTGTTCCTCTCCTTGCTAATGAAGATATCCAATCTCCACAGCCAAAAAAAGCCAAGAAATCTGACAATCCAAATCATTCACACACCCCAATGCTGCGACCAAAATTAGCAGCACCAGCAGTATTTCGTGAAGTTGAAAATCGCCTGCGTACCATACTTGTTTTGTGGGAAACTCCCCAATGTCGTGATGCACTGATTGCTGAAATTTGCCAGTTACTGTATTTATCACCCACAAAAGTAGAAAATATCTATCAAGGTTCCTACGGTTCTTTATGTATCAAAACTCAACATGTTGGCGACCTCACACAAGACCTGGAAATTCAACATTTTTCTGAAGCAAGGAAAACTTATCAACAGCAACGTCCTAATTTATTAGTAGAGCGCATTAATCAAATTACCGCGTTTCTACCCCAAACTAAAGAACTAAGTGGGGCATTAATCGAAATTAAACCGAAACCTCGTATATCCGAGGCTGATACCAAGTTGGCGTGGCGAATTGGGGCAATGAAAGCAGGCTATCTCAATCAACACATTCACCGAATAACCACCGAAAATGATGCAGAAAAACTGAAGAAATCCGGTTTGGAACCAGTAAAACGAGCAGTATCAGACTTACTAAGGCAATTTGGGATTTTACCTGATACTCCTTTAATTAATCCCAAGAAAGATGGCATTGATACTGATGTCTGGTTAACGTGCTTTTATGTCCTACGTCGCACCCGCAAAACCAATGCCGAAAATATTCCCAAAACTGTTGTTTTGATGATCAGAGTTAATTCAATAACAGCTAAAGTAGAATTAACAACTCCTGATTTATTTAAAGAACAAGGCTGGATACCATATCCTCTTGGACTCGCGCATCTTCTTGATGAAGACTGGGATTCTAACTCTTATGATGAAAGTAATGAAGAGCTTGATGATGAACAAAAGCGTAAAGAGCAAACGAAAGAACAAAGGCTAATCAATAAATTCGTTGCTGAATGTTTGCAAGAGTGTTTCAATACTCCAATTACTGATAATAAACCCCCGCGTGTGCTATTCATGGCAGAGGCACTAAATGCCCGCAAAATGCTGAACTGGCTACAAAACCTAAATTTACTGACTAATGACCCACTACAAGCACTAAAACAGTACCTTTCACAAGAACAAATCAATCGTCTGTGGGTTGTGCGCTTACGAATTGCAGATAGTGGTGAAGTACCAGTTGCTATTGTTAAAGATTCTCCTGGTGAGCGACGCAGTGGTGTTTACCAATGGCGGGGTGTGTGTGATGATGGGGAGCGATCGCTCTACCTGAGCGTTAGAAAGGCCTTGTATACTGAACGAGGCACAACAATATTACAAAAAAATCAGTCTCGCCTTGACAATGGCAGCAGGCAACCTGGAAAAGCCAAAATCTTAGAAATAGCCTTAATTCATCACCCAGAAATCAAAGGCGACAAGCTAGCTCACTTTGTCCACTCTCTCAGAAGTCGCTGGCCTTATTTTGCAAATGACGTTTCCCTGCCTTTGCCTTTTCCCTTTGCAATTAAGGCTAAAGAGTATGCTATCAGTACTAAAGATCCAGTGGAATCCTCAGAGACTGAGGACTCTAATTTTTAACAACAAAGCCACCCTTCAGATTTTGCAACAATATTAAATCCTTGGCTGTTAACCGCAAAGATTGGTAACAATAGGAATAAGCACAACGTTTTCCTAAAAAACAGTTTTTCAATATGAGCAATACCAGTAATTTTCGTGAAGCTATCCGTGAGGCTAAATCTCACGCCCTCGTTGGCCCAAACGTGATTGCCAACGCCCTTCCCTACGTCGGTGGTGGTTTGGTGCTAACGGCATTAGGAACCTACGGTGGTTTGGGAGTTATCCGTGCTAACCCTGAAATATTCTTCCCCACCTTTATTGGTGCGGTGATTTTGGAGTTAGTTTTGTTCTTTGTTGCCCAAAATGTTGCCCAAAAAGGTAACAAGGGTCTTGCACTACCCCTCTTGGCAACCTACAGCCTTTTGTCTGGATATACCCTCAGTGGCTTGGTATTTGTCGCTTTGAGATCCCAAGGTGTTGGCATTCAAGGCATTGGTTTAGCTGCCCTTGGTTGCGGCGTTACTTTTATTTTTGCCCGTCAAATAGGTTCAAATCTTTCTGAACAAGATGGGATGGCTTTGACGAAAACCATCAATCTTGGCGTTATCGCCTTGGTGGTTGTGTGCCTTGCCCAGTTCGCTTTTGCCATGTTTGGTGTTTACACGCCAAATTGGCTAGAAATCGCCATCTCCGGTTTAGGAGTATTCCTGTTTGTTGGGGTTTCTGTTGTTGATTTCTACATCTTGCCCCGCACTTACAGCGATGACCAATATCTGCCTGCTGCTTTGTCGATGTACTTAACTTACATCAACTTGTTCGTCTTTATCTTGCGGTTACTAATTGCCATCAATGGCCGCGATTAATTGTCTGTAGGCACTAACGAAAGTAAAGTTTTATAAAGTAAAACCGTGGTTAAATTTTTAGCAACCACGGTTTTTTCATCTGTTTAACAGTATAATACGTAGATTAAGTTAAGCCTCAAGTGAGCAAAACTATGCTTGAACTCTTAAATATAAAAATTGAAGTAGAAAAGTTGTCTAATATCTTGGGTAAGGCTGACGACTGTCTTTGACATCCAATATTTGACTGCAAGAATTCAATATTTAGATCAAGTAATTGCTCAACCGGGCTTTTGGAATAATCCTACCCGTGCTTATGAAGTACTTCAAGAAATTGAATACTCTATATTCTATAAGCATCAGCGATATCAGCGCTGGTGTTCGATTCTAGAAGATATCAAGGCTGCCTTGGAATTGCTCGAATTATCAGCCGATGAGCAATTGTGGCAAGAGATGCAAAACAACCTTACCCAACTCCAACAAGAACTCGAAACAGCAGAAATACGACAATTATTGTCTGACCCCGAAGACAAAAAAGGTGCATTTCTGACTATTACTGCTGAGATTGATAATGCAGACAGTCAATACTGGGCATATATGTTGCTGCAAATGTACTGTCGTTGGGGAAAAAGCCACAATTATCTATTGGATGTAGTAGAGATTTCTGAGGGAAATGAAGCCGGAATTAAGTATGCAACCTTAGAAATTACAACAAGTTGTGCATACGGCTACCTCAAATCAGAAACAGGCACGCATCAACTACAGCAAATATCGCCCTTTGATGCTACTAAAAGCTTGCGGATGAGTTTAGCTAGTGTAGAAGTTATTCCAATATTGGGTGAGTCCGTTGAGTGGGAGATTCCAGAGAAGCATTTAGAAATTACTTGGCATCGCCATCGGGGGAGTGTCAACCGCCCAGAAACATGGGTGCGGGTGTTTCACATTCCTACCGGGATTAGTGTATTTTGTAACCAACAGCGTAGTCTGATGCAAAACAAAGAGAAAGCCTTAGCTATTCTCAAGAGTAAACTGTTTGCGCTCGCACTAGCCCAAGGTGTCCAGATTGACAAAATTCAACCCCGACAGATAAAACCTGTATCCAGCAAGCTTATCCGTGAATACATCTTGCATCCTTATACCAACGTGAAAGATTTACGTACCAATGTAGAAACACCTGCTGCGACAGAGGTGTTAGACGGTAAAATTGATTTTTTTATCAAAGCCTATCTGCAACAGCTAAATTACACTACTTTAGTGGACAAAGAAGAGCTTGATAATTCCAAGTAATTTTTGTAACTTAATACAAGTGGTGCGGAGAGAAATTGCCCAACTACAGCTAAAATTAATAGATACAAGTAGAATAAAGAGCGATTTCTCAATCCAAAGCGCTCTATCTCTCATTACAGCAAGCATTATGGATGTCTTAGAACTCAAACGCGAAATCGAAACGTTGTCTGGCCGCCTGGGTAAAACCCAGGACTATCTTTGACGTACCTGCACTGACAGCCAAAATTCAAGACCTCGAAAAAATATCCGCTCAACCAGAATTTTGGAATGAGCAAACCCAAGCCCAACAAACGCTGCAAGAACTCAACGACCTGAAAGCCCACCTCCAGCAATACGATCGCTGGCACGCCAATCTGGAAGATACTAGGGCAGTTGTTGAATTGTTGGAGTTAGAAACCGATGAGGCACTACTCCAAGAAGCGGAATCTACCATCACTAAACTGAATCGTGACCTTGACCAGTGGGAGTTACAACAGTTACTTTCTGGCCCCTATGATGCGGAAGGTGCTGTACTGACGATTAGTGCTGGTGCTGGTGGCACAGATGCTCAAGACTGGGCATTTATGCTGATGCGGATGTACACCCGTTGGGGCGAAGCTCACGGCTATAAGGTAACTTTAGCTGAAGAGTCGGAGGGTGATGAAGCCGGAATTAAATCAGCAACTCTAGAAATTACTGGTCGCTATGCCTATGGTTACTTGCGTTCAGAGATGGGTACACATCGCTTAGTGCGGATTTCACCTTTTAATGCCAACGGCAAGCGGCAAACCAGTTTTGCCGGGGTGGAAGTGATGCCGCAGATTGATAACTCTGTGCAATTGGACATTCCAGATAAAGATTTGGAAATCACCACAACTCGTTCTGGTGGTAAAGGTGGGCAAAACGTCAACAAAGTAGAAACTGCGGTTCGCATTGTTCACCTTCCCACGGGTCTTGCCGTGCGCTGTACAGAAGAGCGATCGCAGTTGCAAAATAAAGAGAAAGCCCTAAATCGCCTCAAAGCAAAGCTTTTGGTCATCGCCAAAGAGCAACGCGCCCAAGAAATTGCCGAAATTCGTGGTGATATGGTGGAAGCCTCCTGGGGAAACCAAATACGTAACTATGTATTTCACCCTTACCAGATGGTGAAAGACTTACGTACAAATACAGAAACAACGGCGATTGGCGATGTGATGAATGGCGAACTTGATCCATTCATCCAAGCTTATTTGCGCCAAGAAAACAAATTAGTAGAAGACCCTGCTTCATAATTTGGGATTATTTGCAAGTGCTAGGTAATGATTTTTTAACATTGCTTAGCACTTTTAATTTTTGACGATTTTATATTGGCGCGTTTTGAGAGAAATTTCTGAGTAATATGCAAGCGATCGCCATTCTATCTTAGACCAACTGTTACAGTTATAAAAGAGTCTGTAGACAAATAACTATGAGCAACTCTCCTTCAACAGAACCTCAACCTAGCTACGTAAAACTTGCCATGCGAAACATGGTGCGGAAGGGTGCAACTTCCCTAAAGCATTTTGCGTTGACAGCCGTAGGGCTTTTAGCTCTCCTTGTTGGTCTTGCTTACTTAACTCACTAAGCTAGTTATTAGTCATTAGTCATTAGTCATTAGTCATTAATTATATTTAAAAGGACAGATGACCAATGACAAAGGACAAAGGACAAAGGACAGTCAACCCTAAACCTCAGACAAGGAGACTATGTGCCCCTGAGCGTTGAACTATATGTGGAGGATTCTTTTTACGATTTGTCCCCGACAACATCTGTAAAAATTGAGGATACGGATACTCGAATTCCTCCTGAAACTTGGGAAAATTGGTTTAATCACTGGTTGGAAATACTCCAACCTCAAGTTCCGCCAGCGCCAAGTTATGAAATTGGGCTGTGTTTGACAGATGACTCGCAAATTCAAGAACTGAATGCTCAGTATCGTCAACAAAATAAGCCCACAGACGTTTTAGCTTTTGCTGCTTTAGAAGTGGATTTTCCGCAAAGCAAAGAAATGCTTGCATCTGTACCATTGTACTTAGGTGATATTATCGTGTCTGTAGATACAGCACAGCGTCAAGCTAAACAGCAGGAACATAGCTTACCAACTGAATTAGCTTGGTTAGCATCTCACGGTTTATTACACCTGTTGGGCTGGGATCATCCTGATGAAGAAAGTTTGGGGCGAATGTTAAAACAGCAAGTAAGATTGCTGAACGCAATAGGTATTGCTATTGACATGGAATAGCAGTAGTTATGTGTTCTTAATGTTAATTTTGGGTAATACTTTTATAATACTTCTGTGCAAATTTGCTTAAAGATTGCCTCAAAGTTAATTCTGCCATTAAGATCGGCGAATATTCCCACTGTAGCAACTCTATTTTTGTATTTTTAAGTCTATGTCCCCAAAAATTTCTTCATCACCAACGCCTACCTCGTTACAAACACTGGTGTCTAACGAACGGGAATTTTCCTGGAAAGTAGCCTCTAATTTATTTGTTAGTTTTAAATATGCCTGGGCTGGAATCAGCTATAGTTTTCAAACTCAACGTAATTTTCGCATCCACGTAAGCGTTTGTGCTTTAGCTATCGGTTTAAGCGTATTTTTGCACCTGCAAGCTGTGGAAATAGCGGTAATTGGTATAACTAGTGGTTTAGTTTTGGCATTAGAGTTACTAAATACAGCGATCGAGTCTCTTGTGGACTTAACCGTTAAGCAGACATATCATGAATTAGCAAAAATTGCTAAAGATTGTGCGGCTGGTGCAGTTCTTGTCTCTGCTTTGGTAGCGGTGCTGGTAGCTGGTACGCTATTGCTCCCTCCTCTGGTAAGGTTAATTATATCCGCTTTGTAAATATGATTTGCGTAGGCGTAGCCCAACCCAGGCATCGCCAAGTGACTTGGTAAGAGGATCGGACTCTACTCAATTCACATTATAAGAAATTAAAAATTTAAGAAGTGGCTTGTTATAAAGTAGCCGCTTCATATTTATGTGTCTACGTTAGCGTTATTTTTATATCTAGCGAACAATATAGTATCAGTAATCTGATGAGAGCTAAAAACCAGGAGTGATGAGCTTTGATTATAGTTATCGACAATTACGACAGTTTTACATATAACTTAGTGCAATATCTGGGAGAATTAGCAGCAGAATTCTCAGTAGCAAATGATATTAAAGTTTTTCGTAACGACAAGATATCCATAGATGAGATTCGGGCATTAAAGCCGGAAGCCGTAGTTATTTCTCCTGGGCCTGGCCGCCCGGAAGATGCGGGTATATCCTTAGAATTGATTGAACAGCTAGGACAAGATTTGCCAATTTTAGGTGTCTGTTTGGGACATCAAAGCATCGGTCAAGTATTCGGTGGTAAAATAATTCCTGCTCCAGAGTTGATGCATGGCAAAACCTCTCAGGTATCTCACACTGGGGTGGGGGTTTTTCGGGGATTAGAAAATCCTCTCATCGCCACTAGGTATCATAGTTTGGTAATCGAACGTGAGACTTGCCCAGATGTGTTGGAAATCACCGCTTGGGTTGAAGATAACACCATCATGGGAGTGCGACACCGGAACTATCCTCACATTCAGGGTGTCCAGTTTCACCCAGAGAGTGTCCTGACATCTTCAGGAAAACAGTTATTACGAAATTTTCTCGAACAGTTACAGTCAAGAGCATAATTAATGAAACGACGACAGTTGATGGGCTATGCTGGGGCGGGGTTGGCCACAGCTTTAGTTACTACCTTGGGTTCTAAATCTCAAGCTGACGCACAATCTAGCGGTTTATCAGTTCAGTGGTTGGGTCATACTTGCTTTCTTTTTACTGGTGGTGGTGCAAAAATTCTCGTCAATCCATTTCGGACGGTTGGCTGTACTGCTAAATATCGACTACCAAAAGTTGCAGCAGATTTGGTACTGATTAGCAGTCAATTGCTGGATGAAGGTGCGGTGGATGTACTACCGGGAAATGCAAAACTCATCTACGAACCAGGAGTTTATGAGTTTAAAGGTATTAAGTTCCAAGGAATTGCCATAGACCACGATCGCAAAGGTGGTAAGCAATTTGGCTCAAATACTGCTTGGAGTTGGAAGCAAGGCGGGATTAATATCTTACACTTAGGGGGAGCCGCTGCACCTATTTCCATTGAGCAAAAAATCTTGATGGGACGACCCGATGTATTATTCATTCCAGTGGGAGGCAGCGCAAAAGCCTACAATGCTCAAGAAGCAAAGCAGGCTATTCAAGTATTAAATCCCAAGCTGGTGATTCCGACCCATTACCGGACACAGGCGGCTGATGCTGCTAAGTGCGATATTTCACCACTTGATGATTTTTTGACCTTAATGCAAGGTACGACAGTGCGGCGTAGCAATGGAGATAGTGTTTCCATTAGCCCTGGCAAATTGCCAGAAAAGAGTGAAATTCAGGTTTTGACTTACAAGTTTTAAGAAGAGTAGAGACGCGAAATTTCGCGTCTCTACATTAGACATCTCCATAAATTAAATATGCGTTATCCAGAACCCTTGTAGAGACGTAGCACTGCTACGTCTCTACATTCTTTTTCGGAGATGTCTATTTAGGTTTTAGAATGTATACCACTGTGGGCCAAGCTTATCTGCATCACTGATGGGATTCTCAACGGCTGTTGTTCCATCTATAGTCCAAATGTTGTCTGAACCTGCGGTTTGATCGCGCCAGTAGATATCGGTCTTACCGTCGCCGTTGAAGTCACCAAGAGATGGTGTCAAGGCTGCGTTATTAGTTGGTAAGAAAGCTTCAGTCGCAACTGTTGTACCATCCATCAACCAAGCAGTGTTCGCACCTGTGGTTCCATTGTGCCAGAAGATATCGGTCTTACCATCACCGTTGAAATCACCAATTTTGGAAGTCCAGGATGAGTCAAGTGTTCCCAAAGCGCCTTCTGTGACTAAGATGCCTCTCATCGTCCAAACCTTGTTCTCACCTGTTTGAGCGTTTCTCCACAGAATGTCAGTGCTTAAATCGCCGTTGAAATCACCAAGGCTAGCAGTCCAGGCTGCGTCTTGGGATTGCAGCGCAAATTCAGTCTTTTGGGCACCATCCATAAACCAAGCGCTGTTATCGCCAGTTGTCGCATTGCGCCAGAAAATATCGCTCTTGCCATTGCCGTCGAAATCAACAATGGTGGGAGTTAGAGCTGTGTCTGTAGTGTCTAGAACAGTTGCAGTTAGAACTGTGGTGCCATCCATCTCCCAAATAGCGTTCTCACCGGTTGTAGCATTATGCCAGAAGATATCGGTTTTGCGATCGCCATTGAAATCCCCAATCTGAGGACTCCAGGCTGCATCAACGCTAGATAGAGCAGCCGCAGAACCAACTCTAGTTCCATCCATCAACACAATGCTGTTCTCACCGGTTGTCTTATTGCGTAATAAGAAGTCGGTTTTACCATCAGCATTGAAATCAGCAATTTTGTAATCATAGGCGGATAGGTCAAATTGACCCAAAGATCCCTGTTCGACAACTTTTGTGCCATCCATCAACCGAATGATAATTTCACCGGTTGTAGAATCAACCCAAACTTTATCTGTTTTACCATCACCGTTGAAGTCAGGAACAATCGCCGCACTGGTTAAGTAAGGATTAGGATTAGGATTTGCTGACACCACCGCAGATTGTTGTGGTTGGTAGGAACTCTTACTCCCCGAAAACGAATTATAATTTGGAGTATTTATGCTATCAAGAGGAGATGATAATGCTTGTATTTTTTCAGAAGTTTGTGTCCATTGTGCATTCAAAGTTTTTGAAGTATTTTGAGTTCCAAACATGGTGTGTTTTTATGATTGGTTGTCATATTTTTTTAACTTTTTTTTGAAGACGCTTTCTGTAACGAAATAACATTTTCCAGGGTTTCCAGATTTCTTTATAACTATTTTTTATTTATTAATATCATTGTTTGAAGATAAATCTTTGTTTGTTTTAAATGATAACTATAAAATTTTCAAGTCCTATATAAACAATTACAAAATTCTTTTCGTTCATTCTGTATATGATGATTTACAGATAAAGCTTTATTGCTTTATCTGTTTTCTTTGACATTAAAAATTTTTATCAAAATTCTACTTATATCTTTAACGGTTAATTAGCCAGGTAAAAAGTATTCACACTACACTATAGGACTAATATTTGATTGCCTAAAATAACTCTGTACAACTCAAAAATTATTCTTGACTATTGCCTCTTGCCTGCCCAGTATGGCTACGCCACGCTGCGCGTGAATTTCTCAATTGTTTGCGGAATCACTACTATTTTTTATTTTGTGGAATAGCTCTAGATGTCTGCTTAATTTATTCAACTGCACCAGCAGGTAATTGCACGCCAAGTTATGAGAAATTAGTATATGTAAATACCACGAATTCATCTTTATTAACCACGTAAGCGATCGCTTTTATTGCTGTGGGTTGAACAGACATATTCTTTACAGCGTGTTGTGGAATTTATTAACTACCAAAAGTGATATAGAATAAGGCGTTAAAAATAATTTATTTTTTTATGAATATACTCAATTATTCGATAACAACAATATTTACGAGTTATTTCAAAATTAGGAAATCTGGGTATTTCAAGATAATTGATTATTCTCCAACGATTTATGACTTGAGTGGAAACAAATATTGGTTAGAATAACTTAGATTAGCAACTATTAAGAGGCCTGAACTGTGCATCTATCGGTTGTTAGAGGTGTAAAATAATACAATATTTTCATAAAAACATCAGCTATGCAAGCAGAATATCGGCAGCGTCGTGAGCAGTTAATGGCAAAAATTGGTGATGGCACTGCTATTTTTCGCAGTGCGCCAATGGCAGTGATGCACAACGATGTCGAGTATGTTTATCGCCAAGACAGTGATTTTTTCTACCTGACTGGTTTTAACGAACCACAGGCAGTAGCAGTGTTAGCGCCGCATCATTCAGAACATCGGTTTGTGCTGTTTGTCCAACCGAAGGATCGCGAAAAGGAAGTATGGACTGGTTATCTTTGTGGGGTAGATGCAGCCAAGGAAATTTATGGTGCTGATGAAGCGTACCCCATTAGCGAGTTAGATGAAAAGTTGCCGCAGTATTTGGAAAAAGCCAGCCGCATTTACTATCACTTAGGACGCGATCGCAATTTTAATGATCAAATCCTGCGACATTACCAAAGTTTACTGCGGACTTATCCTAAACGCGGTACTGGGCCGATCGCTATTGAAGATACTGGCCCTGTTCTCAACAGCATGAGACTAATTAAAAGTGAAGCTGAGTTGGGGTTAATGCGTCAAGCGGTTGCGATCGCCACTGAAGCACACAATTACGCCCAAGAAATCACCGCACCTGGACGTTATGAGTACGAAATTCAGGCGGAGATGGAACGCATCTTTCGAGTCCGGGGTGGAATGGGGCCAGCTTATCCTTCGATTGTGGCTTCTGGCGTGAATGCTTGCGTACTGCATTACATTGAAAATAATCGTCAAATGCAGGATGGAGAACTACTGCTAATTGATGCCGGTTGTGCCTACGGTTATTACAACTCTGATATTACCCGGACATTTCCTGTAGGGGGTAAATTTACGCCTGAACAAAAGACGCTGTATGAGATTGTTTTGGAAGCGCAAAAACAAGCGATCGCTCAAGTAAAACCAGGTAATCCCTTCAAATTAGTTCACGATACAGCAGTGCGCGTTATCACTGAAGGTTTAGTTGAACTTGGCATTCTCAAAGGTGAAATTGATAAGTTAATTGAAGAAGAGAAATATAAGCCATATTATATGCACCGCACCAGTCATTGGTTAGGTTTGGATGTTCATGATGTGGGAGTTTACCAGCACGGTGAAGACAAACCGCAGATTTTACAACCAGGCCAAATTTTGACAGTGGAACCGGGATTATATATTGTGCCTGACACCAAACTAGCAGAAGACCAGCCACAGACTGATCCTCGATGGGTTGGCATTGGTATTCGGATTGAGGATGATGTGTTAGTTACACCTGATGGACATGAGGTGTTAACTGCGGGAGTTCCCAAGGCAGTGGATGAACTGGAAAGTTGAACGAGGCAGGAGGTGGGAGCCAACGGATAAATTTCTTACAAGATGGATAAATGCGATCGCATTTATCCATTAGACATCTCCAGAAATTAATTCTACGTTACCTGAAACCCTTGTAGAGACGTTGCAATGCAACGTCTCTACATTCATTTTCACCAGATGTCTATTCTTCAGTTAAAAGCTCAATTATTGCCAGTAGCAGTGAAGATCAGACCATGCGCTTATGGAATGTCGAAACAGGTGAATGTCTGAAAATGCTCAGAACTCCTAGAATTTATGAAGGTATGAATATTACAGGGGTCGTTGGTTTGATCGAATCTGTGCGATCGTTACTTTTAGCATTAAGAGCGATCGCAGAAAGTTTTTAAATCAAGAACAACCCTCAACAAATTCAACTTCTGGTAGTTTACCTGACCGAAACTCAGTAACACGCTTACCGTCAGTCTCGAAAATAACGCGATAGTTCTGGTCAGCACGGTCTTTCGGGATAAATGTCAAATAGTGTCCGCCTTGGACATATTTATGAGGTGTGACTTTAATTTGTCCTGGGTAAAGAGACTTGATTTGCGCTTCGGTGTCGCCAATTTTTGCACCTTTGAGGGTAGTAATCTGGGTATTCTGCCGCACATCTACTCTAGAAATACGACCTTTTGTAACCATGAATGAAAGATTGTTGGGTTCATTTTGTGGCTTAACATAGTAGCAATTGTTATTGGGTGGATCGCCCACTAACTTAGTACTAGCAGCCTTTGCCGCTTGAGAAACAGTCATCCCAACTCGTACTGCACCGATTCCATTGATAAACAGTTTTGCCTGATTTGTCAGTTTCGCCTGTGCTACAACTGTGCCGACAGTTAGAGAAGAAACTACCAATGTTAAGGAAGCAAGAGTCAATAATTTAACTTTATTATTCATAAATTGTGGGAATAAAAGTAGATAGATTTTTGTATACAGTACCTATGCTACCAATTTCAGATTTTCAATTTTTTGACTGGCGAAATTCTGATATTACTTCAATCAAACCAACGATATTACAGTTAAACTCAGGTAAATCTTCCGCAGGTATCCAATATTCCTGATGTATAGAACCGCCTACAGTTTTTACGGAGTAGCGACTTAAAAACTCTGCACGCACCTGAAAACGTGTTACATAGCCGATGTATCCTGTGTCAGTACTTGTGGCATTCCAGTTACGAGCAATTTGTGCGGCGTATTCTTCGTTAAGTACCGGGTAGAAAATAGGCTGTTCAGGTAGTCGAGGAGGAAATTCGCGATCGCCACTTTCTTTAATCAAAGCCAGTTCTTTTGGCCCAGTAGGACGGAAGAGTGTGATTGTTTCTTGCTCATGGTTAGGCAAAGGTTCTCGTGCTTGCAGCCATGCCGTGGGAATACCTTCTACACCTGTAGATACCGCCACAATACCACCCGCGATCGCACAAGTAGTATCTCTATCTCCCAAGCCACTTACAGTTAACCACAGTGCTTCTTCGTAGTTGTCAAGATGTTGGGCAGCACACCACAGAGCAAAGGGGACTGTATCTTGTGCTGAGACATGAGTTCCATTTCCTAAGATTGCCGTTGCTGATTGCACTGATGTGTTTTCCGGCAAATTCACAGCCTGATGAATTTTTGCACTTACCTCACTTTCTGGAACATAAGGTAAGACAAGGTTGAGAAAATCTTCTTTGCTGGGTAAAGAATCTTTGAGTCTCCACGCCCAAGCAGCAGCAATTGCTACAGCAATAGCACCTGCGATCGCTTCTCGATGAGTATGAGTGATTTCAGCGCTGGCTTGTGCTTGCTTGACAACTAAATCCAAATCTTCGGCAAAGAACGCCCCTATTGGTGCAACGCGCATCGCTGCTCCATTTCCATAAGAACCTTGTCCGTTAAACAGACTACTTGCCAATTCCTGCCAAGATTCGCCATTGCGTATTTGCATTAATAGCCTGTGCATTGCTGGACCATAACCCCGTTCGCTGTCGTATTGTTTGGCAAAGCTTTCTGCCAGATAATCTTGGTTAATTTCCCCGTATTTTTGGAGAATAGATACAATCGAGAGCGCCATCTGGGTATCGTCAGTGTAGTACCAAGGTGATGCAGGGATAGCACGGGCGACAATCAAACTTTCTGCCACATCTGGATGGAGAAAAAATCGCTCTCCAAAAGCATCACCCACCGATAGACCTTCAAGGGAATTTTGAGCGCAAACGAGTCGAGGATCTTTTGTTGTTGGCACAATTCCTTCCTAGACTAAAAATTGATGTAGTATTCTGTATTATAAAATTTACAAAAAATAATGGGGATAGCTAACACCATCCCCATTTAAATTGACCAGTAGCTCAAGATTTTTCTTTAAGAGCTTACAGTTGCGGTACGTACTGCTGTTTTTCAGGTACTTCAGCGTACTCAGCCACAATCTGGCGGAATTCTTCGCCGTCAATGGTTTCTTTTTCGATGAGCAAGTCGACTAAGCGATCGGTGACAGTGCGATGGTCGCGGACAATTTTCTTCGCGTTTTCGTAGCATTCTTCCACGATCGCTCGCACTTGTCCATCAATGCGAGAGGCGATAGATTCGGAATACTCAGATCGAGTTGTCCAGTCACGACCCAAGAATACTTCACCCTGCTGGCTTTCCAACGATAGTGGCCCTAAATCGGACATCCCGAACCGAGTCACCATTTGCCGTGCCATTCCCGATAACTGCTGCAAGTCTCCACCAGCACCAGTGGTAACTTCGGCAGCCCCAAAAATTACTTCCTCAGCAGCGCGACCGCCCAAAGCACCAGTAATTCTGGCTTTCAACTGAGAACGAGAAATTAATCCTTGTTCTTCGTTGGGAGTAAACCAAGTCAAACCCTGTGCTTGTCCTCTTGGAATCAAGGTAACTTTCTGCACTGGGTCATGGTCTTTTAACAAAGTTCCCACTAAGGCGTGTCCAATTTCGTGGTATGCAATTAAGCGCTTGCTCTTGCTATCCACCAAAGGAGTACCTTCCATCCCCGCAACTACCCGATCCACCGCGTCATCAATTTCGCGGAGGGTGATAGCTTCTTTGCGTCTTCTAGCAGTCAAAATTGCCGCTTCGTTGAGCAAGTTAGCTAAATCAGCACCAGTGAATCCAGGAGTGCGGCGAGCGATCGCATCTAAAGATACGCTAGAGTCTAGTTTCTTGTTGCGTGAATGGACTTCCAAGATTTCCAAACGCCCTTTAATATCGGGTGCATCAACTGTTACTTGTCGGTCAAAGCGACCGGGACGTAACAAAGCTGAGTCTAGTACGTCGGGACGGTTGGTAGCAGCAATAATAATGATGCCTGTGTTACCTTCAAACCCGTCCATTTCAGTGAGCAACTGGTTGAGGGTTTGCTCTCTCTCGTCGTTACCGCCGCCGATACCAGCGCCCCGTTGCCGTCCTACTGCGTCGATTTCATCGATGAAGATAATACAAGGGGCGTTGTCTTTGGCTTTCTTGAACAAATCGCGGACACGGGATGCACCCACACCAACGAACATTTCTACAAATTCCGAACCGGAAATACTGAAGAAAGGTACGCCTGCTTCGCCTGCGATCGCTTTTGCTAATAAAGTTTTACCAGTTCCAGGAGGCCCAACTAACAGCACTCCCTTGGGAATCCGTGCGCCTACAGCAGTAAATCTTTCTGGCTGTTTCAGGAAAGTGACGACTTCTTGTAGTTCTTCCTTAGCTTCTTCAATACCCGCTACGTCATCAAATTTAACCCCGGTTTTCGCCTCCATTTGGAAACGCGCCTTAGATTTGCCGAAGTTCATCGCTTGACCTGGCCCGCCGGGAAGGTTGCTAGAACGCCGGAACAAAAAGAACAACCCAGTAATCAATAAAACTGGAAATACGAGATTGCCCAACAATCCCCAGATTGCGCCATCATTCCGCATGGGGTGAGCATCAAAACTAATATCTTTTTCTTTGAGCTTGCTGATTAACTCAGGAGCGTTAACAGGCAAATCCACCCGCCACCTTTGGATGCGATTTTCGATGTCTGGATCGCGGGCTTCGATAATAGCTGTCCTACCGCCTTCGTAGAGGTCAACACTGCTGACGCGATCGCCGTCCAAGTATTCTAGAAAGCGACCATAAGTCATGCGGGTATTGGCTGCATTCTTGCTCATATCAGTAGGAGCGCCTGCAAAGGCCCCTTGCCAGAAGAAAAAGCCAATTACCAAAGCCGGCAATGTCCAGAGTACTACGACTTTCCAAGAGAATTTCATCTTAATTTGCCTCTAGATGCCTATACAATTCATTAGCTCTAGTAACCAAGTGTTCATCACTCTGTCACTTTAAGCTGTTAAACGGATGTTTATAAATCCATTTTGTTTAATTTGATCTCTTATATGCACTGTCATAAGGCAATTAGAGCATTATGGCGATGCCAACAAGAATCTTAATCAAAGTTAACTTAATTTTAATACAAAATCGCACGAGAAAAGGGAGCGCAACGAGATGCAAAGCCACGGAGGATTTCTCCACAACGCTCCTCATGTCGTTTCAACCCCTCACAATCATCTATTTAGGGAGACTAGGGAAGAGGCAGGGGAGCAGGGAGCAGGGGGCAAGGGGGAGAATAAAAATTACCTTTTATCCCCTCTGCATTCTTCCCCCTGCCCCTCTGCCTCTTCTGCCCAATACCCTACTTAACTTCTGTAATTTTGAGAGTGTAAGGAAGATATTTACCTTGTTTGTAGGAACCAATCCAAACTTGGTAATTTCCAGCCAGCCATTCACCAACAATGCCGGCATTTTTGCCATCAAAATCGTCATTACACCAAGTACCGCCTGGCCCCTTGATAATTATGGTGGTGTCTTCAGGACTTTGGACTTGCAACTTTAAGTAGTCGAATTTACTTGTTAACGCTAATGTGTGGTCTGGTGTTTCATCAACAAATCCGGTACAAGGGCCAGTGGCTGTTTCACTTCTCCCACCTACTTTAGTCCCAGATATTGAACCACCACTCATCCCGCGAACTGTCAGGGGGTCTGGCGAAAACTGGGGACTAATAGTTACATCTCCAAATATCGTTGGCGCTTCCTGAGCATCAGTCACAGCGTTAACTGTCGATGTGATCAAGAGCGTAACTATCATCAACGATAATCTCATCCCTCTATTGAGCGCTTTTGTCGGCATTGTAATTACGTTCGCTTCTAAGTGGTTTTGAAGACATGAATTTTACACACCAAGTTCCCAATGTGGGGAGAATTGACTACCTATTTTAGATTTGGAATTGGGGATAATTCATTAGTAATTAGTCAATGATTTGTTGTTCTTATAGTTGCTATACCTTATGGATAGGGGCACACGTTTGTGCGCCCCTAAAATCTAAAATATTTCTAAAAGCTGGAAGTAATTGCTAATTAGCTTCTGTTATTGCCCGACTCAAACGCGACTTGTCTAAACCAATGTGATTTAGTAGTAACCAAGATTGAATGAGGTCGGGGCCATGAACATCTCCGGTTAAGGCTGCTCTGAGCGATCGCATTACCAAGCCTTTTTTAACTTTTTGCTCTTTCACCACTTGTTTGATAATGTCCTGAGCGGCGGCTTCCGAGAGTTGCGGCTGATTTTCTAAAGCTGTGACAATCGCCTCAAGGACAGCAGTAGAACCTTCTTGCTTTAGTTGTGTACTGCCTTCTTCGCTAAATTCAACTGTGTCGCTAAAAAACAGTTGGCCTTGAGGTACTGCATCTACTAAACGAGTCAAACTCTGGCTAATTAAAGTTACAAGCTGTTCTAACCAGGCGCGATCGCGTCCACCATCAAATTTATAGCCAGCCGCTTCCCAAAAGGGTATGAGTAAATCTGTGAGTTTATCTACTGGTGTATGGTGGATATACTGACTGTTCAACCAATCCAGCTTGTCCCAGTCAAACTTTGCGCCTGCTTTATTTACACGCTCAAAGCCAAACTCTTTAGCTGCTGTTTCTAAGGTAAAAATTTCTTGTGTCGAATCTGGGGGCGACCAACCCAGCAATGTCATATAATTTACCAAGCCTTCAGAGGTAAAGCCCATTTTCTGAAAGTCGGAAATGGAAGTAACACCATCCCGCTTAGAAAGCTTACGCCCTTCCATATTCAAAATTAATGGCGTGTGGGAGAACTCTGGAATTTTTGCACCCATTGCTTCATACAGCAGAATTTGCTTGGCGGTATTGGCGATGTGGTCTTCTCCGCGAATGACATGGGTGATTTGCATATCAATGTCATCCACTACAACGACAAAATTGTATAGTGGTTGACCGCTACCCTCTTCTGAGGCACGGGCGATGACCATATCACCACCTAAATCGCTACCTCGCCAAGACATTTTTCCCCTTACTAGGTCATTCCAGACAATTTCCCGCCCATCTTCGATTTTGAAGCGAATCACATAAGAACGACCTTCTGCTTCAAAAGCAGCACGTTGTTCTGGTGTGAGGTTGCGGTGACGGTTGTCATAGCGGGGAGCTTCGCCTCTAGCTTTTTGGGCTTCTCTTAGCGCTTCTAGTTCTTCGCTGGTGGTGTAACAGCGATAGGCTAATCCTTGATCTAGCAGTTTTTGTACTGCTTCTTTATAAAGATCCAGGCGTTGAGATTGAAAAAATGGCCCTTCATCCCAGTTAAGACCTAGCCAGCGCAATCCTTCAAGAATATTGTCGTTGTATTCGGGACGCGATCGCTCTAGGTCTGTATCTTCTATTCGCAGGATAAATTTCCCGCCGTGGTGACGGGCAAATAACCAGTTAAATACAGCCGTTCTAGCTGTACCAATGTGTAAATTTCCGGTTGGACTCGGCGCAATACGGACTCTGACAGTCACAGTTAATTCTCTCTTTCGCAAAGCATGATAAATGTAGCTTATATTCAAACCCCCAATTCTGGGTCAATCCTTTTGGGGAATTCCAAATCAAAAATCACCGAACTTCGGTGATTTACTACTTATAAATTTAGAACGGGACTGACGGGGCTCGAACCCGCAACTTCCGCCGTGACAGGGCGGTGCTCTAACCAATTGAACTACAGTCCCTTGTTTGGTCAACTTTGCTATTATCACTATTTTTTTTCTGCTTGTCAAGCATTTTGGAGTGAGAAATTAGAAATTATTTTTGCCCCGTCTCTCCAAGGTGCTAATTTACCGTTAAATAGACCTTGATAATACAACCTGGGGCTTAGATTCTAAATGCTGCAATATCCGGGATTGCATTTGTTTATATTGCTGTTTTAATAGCTGTTTGCTGACTTGGGGCACAGAAGCTGGTGGTAGGCTATGAGTTTGTTGCACCCAGGTTTTCAACATTTGTCGCTGAGTTGGCTCGATGCGACTGCTGAGGACGTTGACGCAGGAATGTGGTGCTTCCAGAGTAAAGAAAATCAAAGGATAGTGTTCATTTTCAGCCAGGAAACTTACCATCTTAAGATTTTGTGGATTTTGCATATCTAAGTAACAGGGTAGCCACTTAGGAGTCAATTGCCGATGGTAGAGTACTGTCACCCACAACAGCATTGGGTGAGGGGATGCCATGAAGATAAACTGGTTGTAACGGGTGGAAAGAGCATAGTTTTTGATTTCTTGTTTAGGCAACATCAACCATAGTGCGGTCATAGATTTTTGTGTAGTATCTATAAGCTGGGGAAAAACAATTTCTTGAATTGGTTTATTTGGAGGCCACAAAAGTTGTCGGCAGCTTTGTTCTACTGCAATTGGTAATCCAGAATTTAGGGGGCGGCTAAGGATGGGATTAGAGGATAAAGTTGTTGGGAAACTGGTAGAATTAGATTGTTCTAAACTGTTTAATACTTGTAAAATTTGAGCAATATTTTGGGGGCGATCGCTTGCTTTTTTCGCAAGACAAGACATGATTAAATTATTTAGCTTCTGAGGTATTTTCAGAGTTGGTTTAATATCTGCGATCGTTTTGGGTTTTTCAAAGTGATGTGCTTTATACCAAGCACCAAAGTAATCAGTTTCTGGGTGCCAAGGTTTTTTGCCTGTGAGCATTTCAAACATCATCACACCCAGGCTATAAATATCAGAGCGACTGTCTAATTTTTCTCCATCTAGCTGTTCTGGAGAACAGTAGGGTAAAGTGCCATTAAATCCCCTGCTTGTACTAGCTGTTGACGCATAATTTAAAAATCTAGCAATCCCAAAATCGAGAATTTTAACTAACTGACCTAATATCGGATCGGGAATAACTAATATATTGGCAGGCTTAATATCTCTATGAACCAACGGGCAAATTTTGCCGTCAATATTAATACCTTGATGGGCACACTGTAAGCCCAAACAAATTTGGCGCGAAAGAGTCAAAAACATCGACAATGATAGCGGAATTAAGTCCTTTAAACTCTTACCGCATAGATATTCCATCACGTAGTATGGTTTTCCTTTCTCATTCACACCATAATCATACGCCCGCACTATGTGTAAGCTCTTTTGGCTCAAAGCTGCGCTCATTAAAGCTTCACGAGCAAAGTCTTGTTGCATCTTGCTATCGACAACAGTCTGAGTTAAAAACTTGATAGCAACTGGTATACCTCCTAACAAAATATCATTTGCTAAGAAAACTTCACCCATGCCACCGCTACCAATTAATTGCTTCAGTTGGTAACGATTGGCAAGTAAGCCCGTACTACTTGGAGATGTAAATGGGCTTTGATTCACTTTATTCACCTCTGCTGCTGAGTCTATTTAAAGTTAGTAATACACACATAAGAATATAATTAGGTAATGGTGATAAGTATTTTAATGACGCGCTTTTAAGAACGCGATAAAAGCTTAAAAAACATCTCCAAGAATTTATCCATCCAATTTTTTAACCCTTCTTTCTCAGCTTTATGATCTGCGGCTAACTTTTGTAAAATGTCTAATTTTAGTTTTTCGTACTCTGTTTTTAGAAGATTTTTAGCTTGATTAGACAAAATTAATTCATTTGACCGTTGACTCATATCTAACCAGTCTACAAGTTGCTGACGCTGATTAGCTGTGAGACTTAAGGTTGTTACATGAGAGCAACGATTTGGCTCTTCTAGGGTAAAAAATAGTAGATGATAGTAGCCTACCTCTGCTAAACTACGTGCTATATTCTGCCCTTTATTATCTTTCAAATCTAGAAAATAAGGTAGCCACTTAGTCATAGAAGGCTGGGCATCGTATAGGACTGTTACCCACAATAGCATCGGATATACATTAATTTTACTAATAAATTCAGTGCTGTGTACTTTATTCAAAAATTTTGCAATCTCTTGTTTGGGCAACATTGCCCAAAAAGTTGGTATAGGTCTTTGAGGAGTTTGTAATAAATGGGGAAAACCAATTGCACCAATTGGTTTGTTCTTAGGCCAATTTTTCTGCAAACATTCTTGTTCTGATAAGAATGTTGCCGGTACTAATTGAACTGGAAGTGAGGCTTTAAGAATGTCACTACTATTCTTAGCAATAACATCATTAATCTGACTATTAACCTTTTCTAAACTTTCTAATATTTGGTTGATATTTTGCGGACGGTCGCTTACTTCTTTCGCTAAACAACTCATCAATAGTTTTTCTAATATCTGCGGTACTTTGACTTGTGGGTTCACTTCTTCAACTGTAGGTGGCATTTGAAAGCGATGCGCTTGATACCAAGTACCAAAGGAGTTACTTTTTGTCTGAAATGGATGTTTTCCTGTTAGCATCTCAAACATTAATACTCCCAAACTGTAAATATCGGAGCGCACATCTAGCAATTTGCGCCCTTCCATGTGTTCTGGAGAGCAGTAAGGTAAACTGCCAATAAAAGAATCTGTCAGGGTCATCCCACTTCGTTCTGTTAAAAATTTAGCAATGCCAAAATCGAGTATTTTAACAATTTTTCCTTCTTTACTATCTTCACTAAGGAATATATTTTCGGGTTTTATATCTCTATGGACAATGGGATAAATCTCTCCTTTGAGGCTAATACCTTGATGGGCGCATTGTAAGCCTAAACAAATTTGATTACATATCTCCAAAAACTTCGATATTGTTAAGGGTTGAATTTTGAGAATTTGTTTGAGATTTTTTCCTTGGAGATACTCCATTACATAATAGGGGGTTTTATCGTCAGTAACGCCATAACTTAAGATGCGAACAATATGTTTACTTTTACGACCCAATTGAGCGCCAATAAAAATCTCTCTGGCAAAGCGTTGGGACATTTGCTGATTCGCCAAACTGAGTGATAAAATTTTGATTGCGATCGGCATACCACCTTTAGCAGTATCTTCTGCTAAATAAACTCTCCCCATCCCCCCTTTGCCGATCAAATCTCTGATTAAATAGCGATTATTTAAAAACTGTCCGATATAATCGTCTAATTCTGCTTTTTGCCCTACCATATTCTCAATTTTTTTTTGTGGCATAAAAATCATTTATGAAAAATATTTTTGGCAAATTAGTTTAATCAGTCTAGTTAAGTACTAAATTTAAATCTAAAAATATCAGAATTTGTCGGAAATTAATAATATACCGCCATTACAGTTAATCTGCCTGCAAAATTTCTTAAACATTATGTAACATATTTATTAAGGAATACGGTTGAGAAATTACACGTAAACTACGAATAGGCTAGATAAAGTTACCTAGTAGATTCCGTGAATACACAGGAATAAGCAGAAATAAATAAATAGCAGTAAAGGGGGATGGTTGTGTCTCGTTAACGATTGAGATTCGGCAGTAAACGGCGTAATAATCTGCTCAGTGGTGTTTCAATTTTCATTTTAAAGGCTAGTATCTGAGTACGTTGTAGTGAGTTAAAATTGTTATCACTCACAAGAATTAATGATTGTTGACCATCGGGTAGTTTAGGGCCAAGAGTTAAGCCTTCGATATTGTCTAGCAATACATCTAGAGTTCTCAAATCTAACAGTAGTTTTTTCTGAACTGGTTTAATATTTTTGGAGTCAATTGCTAAAAGACTATCTATGTGATGAATATCATCAGCTTGTTCTAAAGAAACCTGAAACAGGGAAATAGCAAATCCTAAACCAGTAAAAGACCTTTCTAAACTTAGGAAGTGCCCTTGATTATCAAGAGCAAGTAAATCAGGTAATCCACTAGCAAATTTGCCAGTCAGATTCAAAAAGGGTGAAACTGGTTCTGTCTGGTAAAGAAACTCCTTTTCTGGCTGGCCGTTGAGTAAGTTGTATTGCAAAATTCGGCAAGGACTACCGATATTAGGTTTAGCGGCAACACCATCTTGAATGAGAGCATTTTCGGTAGCTGTATATAAATTCTTTTTATCAGGTGTGATGGTGAGGCTTTCAAAAGCCAAATTGTTGCGGATACCTTGTTTACCAGTTTTATCTGGCAAAAATTTGTTTGGGATGGAAAGTGTTGTAATTTCTTTACCAGAAGATAGTGAAAATTCTTTAATAAAAGGATTAATTAGTTTTGCAGCGTCGCCTTCAGAAGAAATAAATATAGTTGATTTATTAGTTAATGTAATACCTTCTGTATCAGTTTCACTGGGGCGAAATGTGTGATCGTTTTCATTTAATAATGCGGTAACATCTACAGGAATAACTCCGCTCTTTTTTATAGAACCCTTGCTTAAATCTATTTTCAGGGTGTAGAAGCGGGCAGCAGATTTTTGTCCACGGTCATCAGAGATAGCATAATAAAGGTTGTTTTTTGCATTATATGTAATTCCAGATAATCCTCCAACTTCGGTTTTTTTAAAGATTAAACTTTTCGGTAAAGTAGCTTCACCGATAAACTCTATGTTACTAACTTCAACAGCACTTGATGATAAGTTTGTGAATAAAAGGCTGATAATTATAATCGGGATAAGTAAGTAAATAATTCGTGGGATTGCGAAGGTTTTCTTAGTTAGCTGCATAGAATTTTTTGTTAGGATGTAAAATTAACAAATAAGATATCACGCTGAAGAATATAGCGCTACACATCTGTGCGCTGCTAAAAATAATCTATATTCCAACAACTTGAAACCCTTTATAAAATACGAAATCACTTAAGCTAGTCGCAAACCATATTCGTCCTGAAAAAAGTTTACAAGCCAGTCTTTTACTCTGTGGGTAGCGCGGCAATCATCTTCGTTGTAGCTTTGGATAATTTCTAGTAAGGTGCGATCGCCAGTTTCTAGCCACTGATCGTACCAGTAAATACATTTTGCACCACTAGCTTCTTTTTCCCGCCACTCAAATCCTAACCAACGTGCGATCGCTTTGAGGGCATAACTTTCTACAGGTAATGCTACACTTTGGGTTAATTGTTCATACACATCCACAAATCGGTTCAGTACAGGACGCACTGAGGCGTAGGGAGTGTTGTAAAGCTTTGCTAGGCGTTTGACTGTATCAAACTCGTAGACACAAAAATGATAAATTGGCGCTTCGGGATATTGCCAAACTAAATCCAAAAATTGCTGCCAAACTAATTCTTCGTCTTCTGGTTTATCTGCTAAAAACGAATAAAACTGTTCTGTATTGGCAAGTCTATCAACGACCAAAACCCCCAAAAGATAATTTAAATCTAAGTCTGGCTGTGCCTCAATATCAAAATAAAGTTCTATGGGTGCTGTGAATGTAATATTTTCTATTGGTAGCGGATAGGGTAAAACTAGGGGTCGTTTTTCCAATGTAGATTGAGCTTGCACTACTAGTTTAGGTGCTACTTTCGGGTCGAAACCAACTAGATTTTCTAAGGTGCTGGGACTTGTATTAGCAAGAGATTCTAGTGTGGTGATGGCTATGTCTTGAAGTTGAGTGTAGCGAAGAGGTGTTACACCTGGTAATAGTGAGAGATGTTTTTCAGATTGAGCGATCGCATAACATTGACTATACCAATGGCAAAAATTGCACTTTTGCCGAGAAATAAAAACCTCTGGCGGATTCGGTAACTCTAAAACTTCAATAAACTCCTCCAGAATTTGCTGCATCCGTGGAATCCATTTGAACAAATCTACGGTATAGTTGCTGTTTTTCGTTCGCAATATCAGCAAAGCTGTTTCTGGTACAACTCCCTGCACTGTTGCCAAAACTTGAGTATGAAATGCAGAGACAACTTGATATTCTTGCTTAGGGCGCTTACCCAATTCAATACTAGCTGGGACATACATCCAATCTCCAAAATGAGACTGTCCTGGCTGTTTGACGAGTAAATTTGGCCGACTCAGCAAGGTATATTCGTCAGAATAATTTGCTAACAGTACTCCTTTATAAATACACTCAACGCCACGCTCCATCAATTCTAGAGTTGCCTGCTCTGCTATTTCCCAGTTTCCATAAGAATAATCTGGTTGGTGGTAAGTCATCTGTGCCAAAGCACTTAGCTGATGAGCGATTTTGTCTTGTTGCAGTTTCCGCAGCAACTCATTGGGTGCATCGCGCTGACTTTTGTCACCGTGGATATCTAGAAAAGTTCGGCGTTTACAACGTTGGTATTGCAGTAGGAGTTCAGCATTAATTAGCATTCTTTTAAGTTAACAAGAATTAGTATTATGTGGGAGTAACTTAGACAACTAAAGTTTGCAAGTGGCGATACCTTCTCTACGTTCGCGCAGCGTGTCGTAGACAGACGCTACGCGTAGCTTGCTTGGTGGGCTACGCCAACGCCTCTAAATCTGATTTGCCGTTTATTCTATACAGTCAACAGCTAAGTGTTTGCGTTTCTCTTGGGTGACAGATGAGGGAGAATGACAAAATCACCTTTTATCCATCATTACAAGGGTACATGACAGAACAACATGAGCGATGCCTCATCTGTGAGCGTGTCACACTCTGGAGAAGCGGTAAAAATCCTTACTTCATCCATGAATTTGAGCATTCAATCTTTGTGATTGGCGATCATCAATTTCATTGCGGATACTCCCTGATTCTTCTAAAAAAACATATTAGAGAGTTGCATGAACTTCCTCCATCTATCCAGTCTGCCTTATTTCAAGAGGTGATGCTGGCAGGACAAGCGATCGTTAATGCTTTTAGTCCGTGGAAAATGAATTATGCCTGTTATGGCAATAGTGAACCACATATTCATTGGCATCTCTTCCCACGCTATGAGTCTGATCCCGATCGCCAAAGTACCCCGTGGCTTCATGCATCAGAATTCAAACACCATCTAATTACTCCTCAAACAGCGCAGAATTTAGGGAAAAAAGTCAGAGAGCATTTATCGTTATTGATTACAAGATAAAATTTGGGTGCGATCGCTTAAATTAATCTCATCCCTATTTTTACCATTGCTACTAAGTATCAATAGCCTGTAAACAACAGATATCCCTTAGAAATTATGACTAGTCTTTCTGTCGCCCAAACCAAGCTACATAGCCATCGAGAGCAATTTCCGGCTTTAGCCAATAAGACTTATTTCAATTATGGGGGACAAGGGCCAATGCCCCAAAGGGCAATGGATGCTATGACCGAAACTCAGGCTTATGTTCAGCAAATAGGCCCCTTTGGTAATGAGGCGTATCGCTGGATAGCGCCGCAGACTCAAGCCGCTAGAGTTGCGATCGCTTCTGAGTTAAATGCACCAAGTGAAACAATTAGCCTTACCCAGAATGTCACAGTTGGCTGTAATATCGCTATGTGGGGCATCGACTGGCATTCTGGCGACCATATACTGCTCTCAGACTGCGAACATCCAGGCGTGATTGCCACCACACAAGAAATCGCACGGAGATTCGCGGTAGAAGTTACCACCTGTCCTCTGAAAGCGACTTTAAATGAGGGCGATCCTGTACAAGTTATTGCCCAGCACTTACGTCCTAATACCCGTCTTGTAATATTAAGTCATGTTTTCTGGAATACTGGTCAAGTTTTACCCCTTGATAAAATTGCCGAAGTATGCAGAAATAATAATTCTTTCTTGTTGATAGATGCTGCCCAATCTGTTGGTTTATTGCCTTTAAACTTAACAGAATTGGGTGTAGATTTTTATGCTTTCACTGGTCACAAATGGTTATGTGGCCCTGCGGGTGCTGGTGGTTTGTATGTCCGACCAGAAGCACGAGAAAGCCTAAAGCCTACGTTTATTGGCTTGAATGGCATTGTTGTAGATAGTCAATCTCAGCCTGTGGACTGGCTTCCCGATGGGCGACGATATGAAGTGTCTACATTAGCTTATCCGTTGTATGTTGGGTTAAAGGAAGCGATCGCAATTCATCAGCAATGGGGAACTTCACAGGAACGTTACGAGCAAATTTGCCAAAACAGTGGGTATCTTTGGCAGCGCTTAGTGGCGTTACCCGATGTTAAATGTTTACGAACATCCCCACCTGAAAGCGGTATAGTCTCGTTCCAACTTGTAAATAATCAGCCCCAAGCAAATCTCAAGTTAGTACAATTTCTAGACTCACAAAACATATTAACTCGGACAATTGCCGATCCTAGCTGTATACGTACCACCATCCATTACCTGACTTTAGAATCGGAAATCGACCAATTAGTTGAGGCTATTCAAAGTTTTTGCAAAATTAGTTAAAAATTAGGAGTTATAAGTTATCAGTCTGGTAATTATGATTTTAAGTTTTAACTCCTAATACCAATTCTTTGTGAGGCTACAGCAAATTTTCTTTCTTTGTGTCCTTTGCGCCCTACCCTGCGGGAAGCTGCTCCGCGTCTATGCGGTTCTTTGCTCATATAATTTGACGCAGCTTCATACAGAATTCGTAAAACTTCTAACTTCTACCTCCTACCTTTTAAATGGAACGCCCAATCTTATACTTAGCAATCACTAACCACGGCTTTGGACATGCTACACGCATGGCTTCCGTCGCTGCAACAATTCAAAAATTATGTCCAGAAATTTTGCTAATTATTGTTACCACTGCCCCGCGCTGGTTGCTAGAGTGCTATATAGAAGGCGATTTCATCTATCGTCCCCGTGCATTTGATTTGGGTGTGGTGCAAACCGATAGTTTGACAATGGATAAAGTAGCGACTTTAGAAAAATTGCTGGATATTAAGAAACATCAAAATTCGCTGATTGCCTCAGAAGTTAATTTTATCCGCCAAAATCGCGTTCATCTCATTTTGGCAGATATTCCCTTCCTGACTCCTGGGTTTGCCAAAGGTGCAAATATCCCTTGCTGGATGATGAGTAACTTTGGCTGGGACTTTATCTATCGAGATTGGGGAGGGGAATTTACAGCAGTTGCAGATTGGATTAGCGATTGGTACTCAAAGTGCGATCGCCTATTCCGCCTTCCTTTTCACGAACCGATGCAAGCTTTCAACAATATCACAGATGTCGGGCTAACAGGTGGTTCTCCCCATTACTCTGCTGATGATTTACGTTCTCTTTGGGGAATAACTGCACCTATCGAAAAAACTATTTTGTTGACCTTTGGTGGCTTGGGTTTGCAGCAAATTCCCTACGATAACCTGCGGCGATTTCCAGATTGGCAATTTATCGTCTTCGATCAATCTGCGCCTGATTTACCTAATTTAGTGAAAATTAATGACCGTAAATACCGCCCAGTAGATTTTATGCCTATTTGTGGGCGAGTCGTCTCTAAACCTGGCTACAGTACTTTTGCTGAAGCTACACTATTGGGAGTACCTATTGTTACTATCCCTCGTGAGGACTTTGCCGAAGCAACTTTTCTACTAGAAGGTATAACAAATTATAACCAGCATCAAATCATCACCCCATCTGAGTTTTTTCAAGGGACTTGGGATTTTCTGTATCAGTTACCCGAACTACCAAAGCGATCCCAGCTAATTGCTAAGGATGGTAATGAAGCGATCGCTAAAGCGATTCTAAATTATTTACAGACGAAATAAAGTTATTCAAAACAGTATAAATTAATATATGAATATTAACCAAGACAATACAACATCCTCTAAAGAGAGTTTAGAATTGCCAGGGACAAACCTAGATAACATTACATTGTCTCACAATCTTCCTAGTACACCTATCATCCGCGATTTGCTCAAAGATTTCGGTGTTAAGCCTTTTTAAGAGAAGATATACTCTATCTAACGATAAAGCAACGATAGCACAACATCACATCAAGCAGATTGAACTGCTAATTAGCTTTTACTATCATCAATTATTACTGTTTTAAATGACTCACTACCAAAAGTTACTAAAAATTTCTACTACTGCCAAATCTTTTTACAACATCACCGCTAAAATTGAAGCCGCAGTCGCAGAATCGGGGGTTGAAACTGGTCTTTGTACTTTATTTTTGCGCCACACTTCAGCCAGTTTAGTTATTCAAGAAAATGCCGATCCTGATGTTCTTGTGGATTTAGCCAATTTTATGGCAAAACTTGTCCCAGAATCAGGTAAATATATCCACGATGCAGAAGGCCCCGATGATATGCCAGCACACATTCGTACTGCGCTCACCCACACTTCTGAACATATCCCCATTAATCGAGGTCATCTAGTACTGGGAACTTGGCAGGGAATTTATATTTGGGAACATCGTCAGCACAGTCATTTAAGAGAATTGGTTATCCACATTTCTGGATAGCTGATTTTCAAGTTTGATTCCAGCTTGAGTTTTGTAGAGTTTAAATACTCTGGTTATTCTACCTACCCTTTGGATATAATTTCAGAAACTCGCGGTAATATACATTAAACAAATTTCGTCGTGATACAAGAATCCTGTTTGATTTCTGAAAAGATACGTAGTAATGTACCCAATCCTCGATAATGGTGCGTTAGAAACTCCGTTCTAAAACACACCCTACATACCTAATTTTTCAAAAATCAAATAATAATCCTATAACTTTGCAATGAAAATTATTGATACGAAATTAATTAGACGTATTATATTAAATAATCAGTGTCATTTTGTAAACTTAAAAGTTAAGTTTATTTTGACTTATTTAATAATATACTTAATTTCGATATACACTAATAGTTAGTGTAAGCTGTTTGGGTTATTTCGATTACTATGAAGCAAGAACTGACACCAACTCATACTTTTCAATATATTGATGAAATCCTTGCCCAACAGTCTATTCATTTATTATCACTTAATCCCCAAAAAAAATTAATTACCAGCTTTGCTCAGTTGGAAAATTTAATTACTGAGCAAAACACTGACATTGAACTTCTTACAAATCTTCAGCAAACTCTCGAAAGCATAGTCTGTAGCCAGTTACAAAACTTCCCAGAAAACATATTTTGGGATTTTGATTTTCTAGTTAGTAGTATGCTTAGGCAGGCTTTAGTAGCAAATGAGGGCGCTATTCCTTTTCTCAAAGTTTTTGGTGAAAAGATGGTTTCTCTGGTAGAAATGTTCGGAACTAAAACAGAAATTCGCTTTCGTTATGTTCACGATTTTATGTATGGGTTTGAGTGGGCGAGGTGGGTACAAAAAGAACCACAAAAACGCGCATACGTAGAGCCTTTTAGTCTAGTTTTTTTGGATTACTTACTCGCCAAAGGTAAGGAACTTGTACAAAGGATTAATCATGGTCAGGTCGTATCTTATAAACTATGTGATACAGGCTACCGGAATCCCTTCACTTTTTCTCGTGAACCAGAAGACGAATATCGTCTACTCACTTATCTAGCTGAGGAGCAACTTATCCCAGTAGCAGTGTGGAACTGGAATGCAAGCCCAGTATGGAACAAACCTTTCCAAGAAATGCGCCAGCAATTAGCATTAAAATTAAATATTCAACCACAGAAACATTGATTAGCAATTTTTAATTGCTGAAGAAAATAATTATGAAAATTGTTGATTTAATTACTTGGTTTGAAGCGTGGGCAAATCCCGCTTGGTGTGAAAGCTGGGATAATTGCGGCTGGCAGATTGAACCAGGAGTTTTGCAGGAAAAAGCACGGGTTTTGGTATGTTTGACACCGACTTTGGCAGTAATGCAAGAAGCGATCGCAGAAAATGCTAATCTGATATTCGCCCATCATCCCTTGATTTTTAATCCTCTCAAATCTTTACGCACTGGTGAAGCGATCGCAGAAATGGTACGGTTAGCTTTTACCCACAAAATTGGTATTTACAGCGCTCACACCAATTTTGACCAAGTGCAGGATGGTACAGCTGATGTATTAGCTCAAATTTTAGAACTCAAGGAAGTTACTCCCATAGTACCAACACAAGCTGGATTAGGATATGGTCGTGTTGGTTTGCTAGAGCCATCTTTGACACTACAGGAATTACTCGCAGCTATTCAAACCCGGCTTGCTCCCCCTAATTTGATTTTTTCCCCAGCTGATGACTTACAGCAAATAATTTCACGAGTTGCTGTTTTAGGTGGTTCGGGGGCTGGTTATATTTCAGCCGTCGCCAAAACTGGTGCCCAAGCTTATCTGACTTCTGACTGTAAGTTTCATCAGTTTCAAGAAAGCCGCGATGTCTACGGCGGGCTGCGCCAACGCAATCTCATTTTAATAGATGCGGGACATTATGCTACCGAACGTCCGGCTTGCGATCGCTTGGTGCAAAAATTCCAGTCCCTAAACTTAGACTGGGTGCAATTAAGCCAAAAGGATGAAGATTTCCGCCAGTTTTTTGCTTGATTGCTTATGTTTCACTATATTTTAATATTCAAACTATTTAGCTTACCAAGATTAATGCTAAATATCTTTGTATTAAAATCTCCCCGTATACCCCCGTTTAGTCTCATCTAAATCTTATATTTAATACCATTTGTGTGATACGAATCACTATTTACGTGTAACTATAATCACATAATATTAATGTCCCATATCAACTAGTCGCAGAAAAAAGTGTTCCACACTTGATGTAACAAATTGTTTACTCTGTCCTAACCAAGATGATTCGCACAATCGTTGAATCTGCTTTCCAAACTGGATATCTTAGTGTTGAATCTGAGGGTTTACTCAAGCAAGTGCTAGCTACTAAATGCTATCAGTCAGAGGATTTGCCAGACCTTGCAGCCCTATATGACGCAGTTCGTGCAGGTAAAATTAAACGGGAAGCATCCTCATCGAACTTGCTTATAGAATTTCCCCTACCACATAAATCTTGCTGATCCTCCAAAAGAACCAAAGGAACCGAGAAAAGCTTGTTGCAAGTATTTATGCTCACTCGTTATTCCATTCTCTTGCCCTTCTCTTACCCATCATCAGGCAAAAAACCTTAAAAATTCAAAACTCTTTGGGTGTTGTTGCTGAAAACCATCAAGGTCAGCAAGAGAATGAGTTAAGATCAGATACAAGTGGGTAAAAGTAAAGCCGAGTCCCCGGACTTCCCAGCAATGCCAATGAGTAAAAGTAGGCAGATTAAACAACCGCAATCAACGATTGTTTTGGAGTATTATTTATTACATAATGGTAAGAATGACTCACCAAGAAATATGAACCTGATTAGGACAGATTCCGAATTGTTTGACTTCTATGAAGCAGACGTTCCTTAGAATAAGCTGAAAGGAGATTGAATTCATTACCAAAGGAACTCATGATTTATTGCCCAATATTTCCCAATATTTTGACAACTACAGGCAAATTTTGGCATTGAGTGATAAAGCGTACTTGTTCTCAACGGTGAAATTAACCTCCCAAAGGTGTAATGTAATGGGGTAGAACCCAGATTTTGACAGGTTTAACTACGTTGTTTAAAAAGGCAGAAACAGTACATGCTACACCGCAAGATTTATCAACTCTGTTGCGATGGGCGCGAGGTATGTGTTTTCTTGCGGGACCAGCAACGCTGGATTGAACGCGCCCGCATCATCGACATAGAGGGAGATTTAGTGACCCTACGCTATGAAACAGAAGAAGAGGACGAAGTTTGTTCTTGGGAAGAAATGGTTCGCCTCGAGAGCATTGGTGCTGTAACGCAAAAACTGGCTTCAGTGCCACGCGGAAATGTGGAACCTCTGATGACTGAAGACTGTCCCGAAGCCGAACGCATCCACAACCGTTACACTGACTCGAATCCAGAATAATCAGTGTTGAGGAGCCAGTACTAAAAACAGGTTTCTCGTTGGAGGTAACTGGTTTCTGATTCTGCCAGCTGATTCGCTAGGCTCTCCCCTTACCCCAAGGGGAGAGCCTAGCGTCAAGGGAAAGCCACTGGTGCCTAGTGCCGAGTTCTAAGTCATAAATCCTAGCTCAGGACTCAGCACTAGATAAACCTTCAAAAGCAGGACAGTAACCTTCGAGAGTTACCTTAAAGTTATACAACGGCGAAGCTGGGTTCCAACACCTCTGTCCCCTTTGATGTCGGCAAGTACCACAACAGTCGACATCCGTCCATGTATAGCGATCGCTATTTTGGCTAAGAAGTTCTCGTTGAGACAATCCCCTTAAGACAAGTTCTTCCCCTTGCCAACGAGCTTCGATTAAACCAGTATCGGCAAATTGCCGCCAACGCGGATCGGCAGTAATCATATTGGGTAGGGTAATTGTGATTACTGTTCCTAACTCTGTCAGTTCGCCTTCGTAGTTAGTCTCTGGTGCTGCCGGTTGCAAGAATGTGTCGCCGATAGGCAGTTCTACTAAAGTGTTAGCCGCCGGAGAATGTACATGGTAGCGGTTTTGCAACTCTTCCAAGCTAGTCAGGTCTGCTAAGTAAGCAGGAGAACCGTGGACAAAAATGACGTGCTGGGGTCGCAAATTATGAATTAGCTGCGTAGTACCAGGGCCATCACTATGTTGCGCCAAGAGATAGCTTTCAACAGTGGTGGGTGCCAAATATTCTTTATTAACTTTTATATCAATTTTTTCTGGAAGAAGGATCAGCCAAGGACCGGTGTCTAGTTGGCAGTGTTTGCCTAAATCAGATGTAGAGTCGGTGAGGACTATACAAGGTGACTTGCCCACTGTGGGACGATGTTCTGCTTGTAAACGACGCACGCGGGGACGTACCCGTTCATCCCAAAATAAGGGTTGATGGCGGGCGAAGTTTTGCACAGATGGGGGAAGGTGGGGTAACAGTTCTAGGTAAGCATCGCAGCCAGTAGCCACAGCACCATCCACCCAGATATCTAAATCTCTTCCGGTGAAGTGGTGATGAGAGCGTAACAGCATTAGCATCTCTTGACCCAATCCTAAAGCAGGAGTGGGAAGGATTACAGAACAATGGTCAGCGATCGCCCGATTAATTCGCTCTGCTAGTTGATTTTCCTGGTTGCGGCGGTGAGGATGACGGGATGTGCCATAACTGCCTTCAATGATCAGCACATCCAAGTCTAAGCCCCGCAATTCTTCTAAACGCAAACCTTCTACCAACCGGGAATTTGATAAGAAAAAATCCCCTGTATATAGTAATTTGTAAGTACGCTGCTTGGTGGTGTAGGTAAGAAGAATGGCCACTGCCCCTGGTAGATGCCCGGCTGGAAATAATTCTGCGACTAAACCATCTTGAAATTCCACAGGCGATCGCAACGGCAAAGCATGACAAAATTTGGAAATTTCCTCAGCATCTTGATCTAGCCAATTCAGTGGCAGTAACTTGCTGGTTACTTCGCTACCATAGATAGGTAACTTGGGATAAGCTTTATGTAGTGCCAGCAAGCCTCTGGAATGATCTGGGTGGGCGTGACTAATCAAAACTAAATCTGCTGGTAGGGGCGAACTAGATGCACGTTCCGACTTAGTAAGCCCCTTAGCCAGCGATGAAATATCTTCCATACCACAGTCTAACAGAATGCGGTGTGGCCCCATCTTTACCAATAAACACACGCCCTCATCGTGATGCTGGACACTATAGGGCAAACATTCTAATTCAGTACCCACTTCCGCAGCATCTTCTGGCGTAGATGCCGACAGATTATCCCTCATAATGTCCTCCCCTCCAACCTCGTCATCATGGACATATCCCAAAAGCCAAAAGTTACATTACACAAGTTTTGGTTTTGTGACTTAGGGGTAAGTTTTAGCGTGCGCCCCTACACCCTGAGAATACAGATTTTTGATTGGGGAGGACGCCTCAGCCGAACCCGCACTGGTTCGGAAAGGTGGGCTAACAAAAAGCCATCAAACTAGGAGCTAAAGGAGTTTGCCTCTTGTGTGTTTTACCTTTGCAACTTCTGAGAGCTGTTAGCAAACTCACCCTACGGAAAGTCGCCCAAGCCTCTACAGATTTATTTCAATGTGCAGAACCATTGCCGTGATAGTTATCTGAATCATAGAATCCGTTTTTCGTGCCAAAGAATAAGCACGAAAGCGTGAAGATAACTGTTAATCCAGCTAGAATCAGCTTTACATCCATTTGTTTGCTGCCCCTTACTCAAGACTTTCTTATATTAATTTAGTGCTTCCGCAATCAAACCGGATCGCTAGAAAATCTTTACTATGCTTATGTGGATTGGGCAATAGGTAAGTTTACCACAATCAGTCAGATTGTAAAACTTTTCGGTTCACCTGTCCATCCATCTGATTTAAACTAAAATGTTCACTGTTTCCGGCGTAGTTCTGGATTTAAAGAGAGGTGTACGCATTGTCTATTGATTTGAAAGCTCCTGTAAATCAAATGATGACATACAGCCTCTAATGAGGTCATGGTGTACATATCACATTTGATTCATGACTTATATGAACATCTTAATGCTATCATCTACCTTTCCCTACCCACCAACGCGCGGGGGAACCCAAGTCAGGACATTTCATTTACTTAAATACCTGAGTCAACGCCATACTGTTACCCTCGCTACTCAACGCGAGGGCGATGTTACCGACGCAGAAGTAGCAGAATTAGGCAATTGTGTGGATCATCTAGCCATTTTTGAACGCCCTTCAGATTCTGGAACCACTGGAATATTGAAGAAAATACAGCGATTTGGTCAATTTTTGCAACAAGGGACACCACCAAGCGTACTTAACCGCTACTCAGCTGAGATGCAAACATGGGTTGATAACTGGGTGGAAGCAGGGAAATGTGATGTAATTACCTGCGAACATAGCGTCAATGAAATTTATGTGCGATCGCATTTTCAGAAACAGCTAAAAACCATAGTGAATGTTCATAGTTCTGTTTACGCTACCTGTCGCAACCAACTAACAACAGGCATTTCAGAAAATTCCCTGAGAGACAAAATTAATCTACCGCTTCTGCGGCGTTATGAGCAAAGCTACTGTGGTAAGTTTTCGGCAATTGTAGCGACAACAGAAGAAGATAAAATTCAACTACAAGAATTTAACCCCAATAGTGAAATTACAGTTATTCCCAATGGCGTAGATTTACTTTCTTTCCCCAACCGTAGCACCGATCCAGGAGGACATCGCTTAATTTTTATCGGCGCAATGGATAATTTGGCAAACATTGATGCTGTTTGCTTCTTCAGCAACGAAGTCTTGCCAGCAATCCAAAAACTTTATCCTGATACAATTTTCGATATCGTCGGTTCTCATCCAGTGCCAGAAGTTTTAGCACTCGATCAAAAACCAGGAATTAATGTAATTGGGCGTGTGCCTTCAATGGTAGAATACTTGCATAAATGTACCATCTGTGTTGTACCCATGCGAACTGGGTTTGGCATTAAAAATAAAACTTTAGAAGCAATGGCAGCTGGTGTACCTATAGTAGCTAGCGATCGCGGCTTAGAAGGATTAGCCGTAGATGGCACTAGTCATCCATTACGGGCATTACGAGCAAATACACCAACGGAGTACATCACCGCTATTAGTCAACTTTTCGATCGGCCACATCTGCGTGCAGAATTGTCTCATAACGGTAGACATCTGGTAGAAACAGATTTTACTTGGGATATCGCTGGTAAAAGCTATGAACAAGTTTGTCTAGTAGATAAATTCTAATTGTTTTTTCTTATCGGTCTGTAACAAATGTATGCAGAGAGGTTGCAATGCAACGTCTCTGCATCGGTCGGACAAATTATGCGATCTAAATCGTATTGGTTGTTAGTTAGCTTGTAAAGAAACACGTCAATTATTATCAAACCTAGTAGAAGCACCTAAAACAAGTAATTTTTTATGCTTGCGCTTATTCTTATTCTTGAGAGTATTCAAATAACTATCAACGTAGCGGAAAGCAGCAGCACCGTCATAATCAGCAATGGCTATAGCTTGTAAGAAAACCTTTGAAGGAATTTCAAACGCTAAAAATCTTTCTGTTAAAATCAACAAATCTTTATCTGTGGCGGGAAAAGTAGTCTCTTCTGTCTCTTCTGTCTCTTCGGGTTCGTAGAAAATGTCTTCAATTAATGCTCTGTACACTTTGTACCTCCCCAAAAGCATAAGATGCAAAGCCTGTAATAAAGTTTAGTTGCTGATCGCGAGTTTGTAAGTTAACTGGGAGTTCGGTACCAGGACATCCTATTTCCCGTAAAATCTCTAAACAATAAGCACCGAGTTGAGTGTATGGAGCTTGCTCCAATTCTTGAGCTACCTCTAGAGCCATCTCCAGATTGACTTGGATAACCGTCGTTACAGGGTTGGTCATAAACACGCCCTAATAAACTGGATGTTCTTAGTTTTGATCACAAGTACAAATAGCGTAACGGTGTTTTTGCGGAATTTATGAAGAGGGGAAAATAAAGTATCAGCGCATTTGCGGTAATGTATCGAAAATTATTCAAGCAAGACTTAAAGCTTAACAATCCCGATCTGGGTGCGATCGCTACACTAAAATACATTGGCATTCACTTAATGTCAAAGACAAGCCAATATTTACCTTAATGCGTATAAATACTTATTAAAGGCGAAAGCGCTTGCCAGAAGACAAGCGAGGAAATGTGAGATATGCCTGGGGCGTGAGTTTACGGTGGGCAGGTACGCGATCGCAGTTAAATATTTTCTTGTTGGGGGCGTAAGCTTTTAATCGCAGTGGTCAAAACTAGGACTATTGCCAAAACAAACACGGTATTTCTGAGTATTGAGTTCTCAGAGTGTTTGAGTGCGATTGCTATTAGTGCCCAAAGGATTACTCCTGCATAAGCGATGTCTCGACGCTGGATAACTATAACTGCTGCAACTGCTGTTGCTATCAATACCATGATGAGAGTCCATGTTATGGCAGAAATCCCCCAACCGTTCCACCCGTGAAAATACAAGGCACACGCTACATTGACAATGGTCGCCACACTAATCCAGCCTAGATAAATGCTGATCGGAAAGTGAAGACACCATTTTTTCAGCCGAGGTACACGCGATTTGCCAATTTCTAACTGTACATAAACACCAATCAGGGGCAACAGAATCAAAAGCATTGCAATTACAGAAAGAGCAAAAAGCCGAGACAAAAACAGATATACCCAGATACTTTGAGCAACACAGGCAATCACCAACAGATAACCTGTCTTACGTAAATCAGGCTCATCTCGTTGGTTAGGTAAAGCTTGGTATATCCCAAAAGCAAACAACCCAAGGTAAATTAGCCCCCAGATAGCAAAGGCGTAATTGGCAGGGATAATCAGGACATTTTTAAATAAAGTATTGGAAATTTCCCCTATACTGAGTCCATTGAGCGGAAAAACGTTCGATAGTACGTTGATAACGAAAGCACCAAAGATTGCAGCCAACGTAACAAGCTGTCGCCAAAAATCCCGGTAATTGCCTCTTGTGGACTGCTGCATAGGATGTTAACTGTTATCTTTTTGTGACTGTAACCATAAGTTTGCTCTGTGATTCGTTAACCAAGGTGAGTATTTATACTCAGGAACGATCTCTTGGTTTTAAGGGTACATAAACCCTGAACTTTCGGCAACTGTATGATTTCAAAACCAAATGCTAAAACTGCGATCGGCAGACTGATGGTTATAGTAACAACTTGAACAATATGCGATGCGATCGCGGATTAAGCATATTAGCAATAAGAATAGAGACTATTGCGTTGCCGATAAAATTTAGTTGTTGTTCGTGTCGCCTTTGATGCGTAACTTATTATAAGTACAATGCTCTACATAGCTTTGACTTGGTGCAAAGATAGTTTACAAAAGTTGCTCAACCAGTTGCCATAATATTGTCTTCTAGCCTTTGAAGACTTAAGGGTAAAAGTCAGATATCGAGCAAGTCAATCTGACTTTACTAAGCTAAAAAACATCTAATTTGCATAATCGAATTAAATATAACTCTTGTGGGGTGGGCATCCTGCCTGCCCAGTATATGCAATTTAAATGTGGAACAGCTTACATCCCGTGGGAAGTCAAGATTCTGGTACACTCAATCCATCTGGAAGGCTCATTTTTTAATGTATTAAATTAGATAAATTGCTAACTAATTCGATTTATACAAATTAAGATGAACATTAAAAATGTTAGTATAAAAAACATCAAAGTACAACAAAATATTATCTTACAAAAGATTTTCGATGTATCTTCAACTCCAACCCCAAATGCTGCTCACATACAACAAATAACCGAGACTTTAGTAAAAGCAGTGACAACAATTGAAAAAATATGTTTCCAGCAGCAAGTAACGCCTGCCAAGTTGACTAGTTCATCCCGTCAAATATACTCCTGGATGAAGTTCTTAACAGATGAATGCAACCTGCAACTTCATTTGAGAAGCACTTCTTATGTGCGGCAAATCGCTAAAGAAATTCTCAGTACACATGGTCAAGCGTCAATCGAAGTAATGATTGAATTCACTAATCTTGCACTCTTATACAAGGGTAAAAAGTCTAGTAACGTTGCTAAAATCGTGATTAATGAAGGTTTTATTAATGCGTCAGAAGAAGTTTTACAGGCGGTAGTCAAATCTGCCCTTTTGGGTAATAGCCAAGCTAGTACACGACTTATTAGGTCGTTTGCCAGTTCATCAGAATACAGCGATGTACTACTAGAACTTGATTTAATTGCTGAAGTAATTGCAGAGAATGCACAAGGTAAATTTTATAACCTACATCATTTATTTGACAAACTAAACTACGAATATTTTGCAGCAAATCTTGTCAAACCACGCCTTGCATGGAGCCAAATTAACACTTACCGTAAGTTCGGACATTATGAGACAGCTAGAGATCGTGTGGTGATAAGTTTGACTCTTGACGATGCCAATATACCGGAGTTTGTTGCTGAATTCGTTTTATATCACGAATTACTGCACAAGTACCACGGCATAAAGTGGGTTCAGGGCAGAAGAATGGTTCACACAAAAGAGTTTCGTGTATATGAAAGCAGATTCAAGTTGTACAAAGAAGCATCTGTGTGGCTGAAAAAGTTGGCATCTAGCCAAAGACCGTAAATATATTTAGATGTAATGAAAGTGTGTGTAATGCTTACTGTTAGCGAATTGCGAATGTTCTAGGAATTTCGAAGAAATAAATTATCCAAATAAACAAACCACAGAGACGCAGAGAACACAGAGTGAAGAGAAATAGAGAGAATTTTGCTATCGACTTTGGGATATTTTTTATTTGGAAGTCCCTAGAGAAAAACCTGGGTCACGATTTTACGTAATTCTGTCATTGGAAGTAACAACCAAGGTAGAGGTTATGGCAACAATTTTTCAGTAGTGTAGAGGCACTAAAGTAACCGAGAGATTTCTCAATGGCATATCAAGGCGTAATTTTGGATGTAGATGGGACACTTGTTCTCAGTAATGATGCCCATGCTCAAGCTTGGGTAGAAGCATTTTCTGCCTTTGGCTATGAGGTGAAGTTCGAACAAGTCCGACCACTGATTGGTATGGGAGGCGACCAGATTATTCCTAAGTTCGCGCCAGGACTTTCCGATGGACAAGGAAAAGGTAAGGAAATCGCCGAGAAACGCAAAAAACTGATTATCAACAAGTTTGCAACAAATCTGAGTCCCGCCACTGGTGCGCGGCAACTAATATTGAAGATGTTATCTGTTGGGTTACGTCTAATTATTGCCAGTTCAGCAACGAGTCAAGAACTTTCAGTATTGTTGAAAGCTGCACAAGTTGATGACCTGCTGAGTCAGGATGAGGCGACAACATCTAGTGATGCCGAAGCTTCTAAACCAGATCCAGATATTGTCGAAGCTGCTTTGAGCAAGTTGAATATGGAACCATCCTCTGTTGTAATGCTGGGCGATACTCCCTACGATGTTGAGTCTGCAAATAAGGCTGGTGTTGGCGTGATTGCATTTCGTTGTGGTGGTTTTGATGATAGTCAATTAAAGGATGCGATCGCTATTTACGATGACCCATCTGATTTGTTAACCCACTATGACAGTTCACCTCTAGCAACTAAAGCAATGAAGAGTACATAATCATTTCAAAAGTGGTCAAGTAAAAAACTGATTTCTACAATTGTAGAGACGGCGATTTATCGCGTCTCAAAAACCAAAATTTTTGCGAGTAACCCTTAACCCAAGCGTATTGGACTATAACTGAATGTTAGTTAAAATTTTAAGTTAATTTTTCGCTATTCTTTAATAAAGATATTTTGGCAATGTCGGGATGAACATTGCCTGGCATTTCTTAGAGCCTTAATGTCATTAAACAGAATTTATTTAGAAGTGTCTAATGCAATCTGCTTAAGTTGCACCTTCAGACCGTTTTCTGGGCGTAAGGTTATTGAAGGCTGTGGCACGATTGGATATCCTGGCAATAAATCTATTTGGAAGCGTTGAGCGATAGTCGCCAATAACAAAGCCGCTTCCATCTGAGCAAAACCTTTACCAATACAAATTCTTGGCCCATCCCCAAAGGGTATATATACTCCTTTAGGTAGCTGCTTTTCAAACTCCTGTGTCCACCTTTCTGGTTGAAAAGCTTCAGGATTCTCAAAATACTTTGGATGACGGTGCATTACCCATTGGCTAATCATGATTGCCATACCTTGAGGAATTTCGTAATCACCAATCTGGGTATCTACTGCCGCTTCCCGCCCCATGAGAGGTACTGGAGGATATAACCGCATTGATTCTTTGATAATTTTTTGTGTATAAACCAACTGCCCAAGGTCTTCGAGAGTTGGTAACTTCCCTTGCAGAACTTGATTTAACTCTGATTCTAATTTTTCACGCACTTCGGGATTTTGTGCCAAGAGCATCCATGTCCAGAATAAAGTATTTGCAGTCGTTTCATGCCCTGCCAACATTAAAGTCGCGACTTCATCCCGTAGCAGTTTATCATCCATCTGTTGAAGAGTTTGTTCGTCTTTCGCTTCCATTAGCATTGTCAACAAATCATTAGTTTTTTCCCCACCGTTGCGCCGCTTTTGAATCAGTTTATAAATAGCTTCATCCATTTGGGCAATAGCATCACGATAACGAATGTTTTCAGGTCTTGGGAACCACTCCCATACCAGAAAATTCTGCCGTCGCTTACTTTCAAACCACTGCATTGCCACATCTAGCGCATTGGCAACAACTTTTGCTTCCCCTGCATCTATATCAGCGCTAAATATGCACTTCATAACTATTTGTAGTGTTAAGCGCATCATATCTTCATGAATGTCATGAGTTTCACCATCGTGCCAAGTTTGAACCATTCGGTTGGTGTACTCAACCATTGTTTGGCTATATGCATTAATCCGTTTTTGGTGAAATACTGGTTGGGCAAGACGACGTTGCCAAAACCAGGATTCTCCTTCTGCGCTTAATAACCCTTCTCCTAGTAAACTTTTTAAGGCACGTAAGCCTCGGCTTTTAATAAAATCGTTGCGATTTTTGAGAACTTCTTCTATATATTCCGGATTAGTTATTAAACAACTAGGTGTTAACCCTAACTGTAAAGGAACAATATCACCATAGTCACGACAACGGGTAAGAAATCCTAATGGGTCTTGTCCAAGTTCAAATAAATGTCCAACAATAGAGTTTACCGACGGTGCTGGTAACTCGAATACATCGGCAACCATAGCAAAAACCCTCTCTTTTTATGTGTATTCAAGAACATTAATTCACTGTTAATATTCAATCTTCATCACATAGAGAGATTTTCTGCTTAAATACGCCTTATTACTTACTAAACCGAAAAGTTTTATAATTGCTTAGGCACAAGCCCAAAAAAAAGATACCATCACTCATAGCCCAGATTCTCACTACACAACAATAAACTCGAAACGCGTCTGGTAATATCTTTTTTGTAGTCTCCCCTTACTGTTGTAGAGTTCATGTAAAGTCAAAGTTTTGAACACTCTGGTTTTGGAGTTTTAGGACAAGTCTAAAGGTGACACAAATATGAGTACGATCGCAACGAAAGATGGCACGCAGATATATTACAAAGACTGGGGCACAGGACAACCCGTAGTTTTCAGTCATGGTTGGCCGCTCAATGCTAAAGGTCTATCCGGGCGCAGGCCACGGATTGTCCAGCACGCATCGAGAGCAATTTAACACCGATTTGCTGGCATTCCTCAAGACCTAAACTCGATTGCCATTTTCGCTAGAAACGCCCCAAAAATAGCATTTATAGCAGATGTTCCCTTATTCCTGCCAAAAGATAGGCGACAATTACGAAGGTAGCGATCGCATTTACTAAAGCGTATCTATGGTATAGCAGAACTACCTAATAAAAAACTGTAGAAGATTTAGGATAGATATGGAAACCTTACGGCTCCATGTATCAAATTGCTTGTTCAATGCTGAATTGGTTAAAAAGTGAAATGGTTTGGATATTTCTTACATTGAATGGAAAATATTCTATCATTATATTTGGGAAAATTAGATATTAGTTGAGTCAATCTTTTATGGCACGTTAACGCTATACAAAATAGTAATATAGATTAAAAAACATAAATTATTATAAATTCCTATGGCGGACATAAATGGTAATTGGTTAGGAACTTACTGGCAAGATGAAATGCCAAGTCGATTTGAAGCAACTTTTGTGCAGAGTGGGAATGTTTTCAATGGTTCTATTTTGGATGATAACTATTTAGGAGAAGCGACTGTTAGCGGTGAGATAATTGGGCGTAATATCAGCTTTACAAAGCTTTATTTAATAACTTCACCTTCACCAGTTACATACACAGGCACAGTCTCAGAAAACGAAGATTATATGCAAGGAAAGTGGAGCATTGGCTCTCGCTACTCTGGCTTATGGGAGGCGCGACGAAATGGAGAGAATCTGATTGTAGATTTACAAACTCGGCTGGAGATGCAAACTCTATTAACAACTTCAAAAAATACATAAGTGAAATAGAGTAGAAAGCAGCCTTAGATATTCATAATTTGTGTAGGAAGGCAATAGGCAATAGGCAATAGGCAATAGGGAAAAAGCCTCTTTGAGCTATACTAAATTTTTTCAAGAATCAAATATGAGTCTTATATTATGTATATCATTGGCTAGTTGCTGATGTGTTTGATGATAATGGACAAGTCACTAACCACAAAGAAATACTGGTAGAAACGGCGTGGTATTGAGAGTGGGGACGAGTGTTGGAATATGCCAACAGTTGAAGTGCTTTAAGCGAAGGGGTTCCTGTAGGTCTTACTACTGATTCTAAAGTTAACAAAAATTAGAATGCACAAATGCTCAAATCTGAAAAACTTTGTCAGAGTAGAAATAAGGGTTTTGACATTTACCTATGTGCAATTAAATGACTCAAATATTTGAAGGTGCAACGAAAACAGACGATTATATCCGTGTTGCTCAACTTGCAGAAGTTCAAGCAGCAGGCAGTTTATTAGTACACAAGCAAAAGCATACCATTACTTTGTTTTACTCAAACAATACAGTTTACGCAATTGATAACCGTTGTCCTCACATGGGCTTTCCCTTACAAGGAAGCACTTGCAAAGATGGTATTGTTACCTGTCCTTGGCATTATGCCCGTTTTGACCTTGCTAGTGGTGGAACATTTGACTCGTGGGCAGATGATGTTCCTTGTTTCCCAGTAGAAATCCGTGATGGTGAAGTTTGGGTAAATTTAGCGCCACTAGTTAACCCTCATAACCACCATTCCCAACGTCTGCAAGACGGTTTAGAGCAGAATATTTCTTTAGTGATTGCAAAATCAACGCTTGCACTCTTAGATATAGGGGTGAATCCGACAGAACCATTTCTCATGGGGCTAGAATTTGGCACTCGTTATAACAAAGCAGGTTGGAGTACAGGTTTGACTATCCATACCTGCATGATGAATCTACTACCTTATCTAGATGTAGAAGACAAACCCCGTGCTTTATTCCACGGACTATCAGCAGTGGCTAATGATAGTGCAGGTGCGCCACCAGAGTTTGTCGTTCATCCATTACCCAACTCGAAAGTAGATTTTGCGACTCTCAAAAACTGGTTCCGCCAATTTATTCAGGTACGGGATGCTGAAGCTGCACAAAGATGTTTAGTATCTGCTATTCGTTCAGGAGCTGATTCAAAGCAAATAGCAGATATGCTGTTCTCTGCTGCTACAGATCGTCGCTATCTTGATGTTGGGCATACGCTTGATTTTATCAATAAAGCATTAGAAGCACTTGATGCTATAGCTTGGCAAGCAGCAGAATCAATTCTGGCTAGCCTAGTTTCGGGTTTAGCCACTGCCTCTCGAATGGAAGAATCCAATTCTTGGCGCTACCCTGTAGATTTGGTGGCAATATTAGAGTCGGCATTTGAGCAATTACCAACTGTATTAAGTGTGGGAAAATCTCAACAAGGAAGTTGGTCACAAGGAGATGAACTAGTACCAATTTTAATGGGTGAAGACCCACAAGCGATCGCAGACTCGCTGTTAAATGCACTGGAAGCAGGTTGTACTGAAGAACAATTAGCTGGTGTCGTTACTTATGCAGCAGCATTACGAGTAGCTCGTTTCCACACCAATAATGATTTTGGAGATTGGAATTCAGCCCACCATCCGTTTACATTTGCAAATGCCGTACATCAAGCTTTACGAAGAGTACCAACAGTCGAAGTACTAAGAGGTGTATTTGATGCGGCGATGAGTGTGTATTTAAATCGTTTTTTGAATGTCCCACCAGCACGCCTGCCAGAACCTAAAGACACTGTGGAAAATCCCGAACAATTACTCCAGCAGCTACCAGATTTATTAAACCGTCAGCAGCAAGTAAACCAGACAGGGCAATTAGTTGCTAACTATTTATATAGTGGTGGTAGTGCTGAAAAACTGATGGCAAGATTGGGAAAATTGATGTTGCGAGAAAACCGTGATTTTCATGTGATTCAAGAAATAGAAGCTGCTTTTCGTCAGTATTCTTTCCTCGGTCAAACTTCGGCTGGAATTCATATACTAGTGGCTGCATCTCGGTATTTAGCCGCTCATTCTCCGACAATGCGATCTCAAGGACAAACTTATCAAATTGCGGAACGTTTACATCAGGGCGCTCGCTTATTTGAGGAATCGTGACTGAAATTTAGATGCGTTTGCTTTGTGTGATAATGGAATCAACGCAAATCTACATATTGACCTAAATCTTTATCCCTGACAACTTGTCCCATTTTCTGATACTCCCGACGCAGCGCTCGAATTAAATGTACCATCTCAATTACTCCCCCATCATCTGCTGCTAAAAAAGCTGCTGTCAGCGCAATATAGCGAATATTAGCCCCTGTAATCTCCAAATTTTGTGCCAATAATTCTAAATCCAGATTGGGGCTACAGGGGGCATTTTTGGGAAAAATTCTCTGCCAAATTAAGTGACGATTTTTTGTATCTGGTAAGGTAAACTCGATAATAAATCGGAGTCGCCGCTCAAAAGCTTCGTCTATATTGTTACGGAGATTTGTAGTTAAAATTGCAATACCTTCATACTCTTCCATTTTTTGCAACAGATAACCTACTTCAATATTTGCGTAGCGATCGCGGGCATCTTGCACCTCAGAACGTTTGCCAAACAAGGCATCGGCTTCATCGAAAAAAAGGATAGCATTAGAATTAGTTGCAGCAGTAAAAATGCGATTGAGGTTTTTCTCTGTCTCACCGATGTATTTACTAACTATTTGAGATAAATCAATTTTGTAAAGGTCTAATTGCAGTTGATGGGCAATCACCTCTGCTGCCATAGTTTTACCTGTACCGGAAGAACCAGAAAACAGAACATTTAGACCTTTACCTAAAGATAGGCTATCTGCAAAACCCCATTTTTGATGTACTAAATTTCGGTATTCTGCTTCTTTGCAAATATCTTGTAGTTGTGTTATTTGGTTGGGGTGCAATACAATATCATCCCAAGTATATTTCGGTTCGATTTTACGGGCGAGGGTAGCTAAATCGTGACCTGATTGAGCGCGAGCGGCACTACATAAGTTTAAAAATGACGGTAGTGGTTTTTCTTTAGTTGAGTCAATTTGTTGCCAACGGGCAGTATTATAGGCAGTAGCGACAGCATCGGCAATTTGGTCTGGAGTTAGAAGAAAGCGATCGCACAACACATCTAACTCTCTATCTTCAATACTTATCTGGGCTACTTTGAGGTGAGTTTGCCAACATTCTCGGCGTTGACTAGACTCAGGAACTGTAAAATAAATTGTAATTAACCCAGTTGCACCCGTCGCTGTGGGTATCCAATTTTGCACTCCTGAGAGAATAGTAATACCTATATTTTTCTCTAGTTCTCTGAGGAAGGATTGATAAAGAATTTGATGATCTTGAAGGTAGAGAATATCGAAGTTATCTAGATACAGCAAACGATTAAAAAACCAGGCTTCTCGCCATAAAAGTTGCAGTTTTTCCTCAAAGTTGGCTTTATCCTCTACCATCTTTGCTAAATCGGCAACTAACAAGGGAACTTCCAAAGCTTTAGCAAGAATTTGTGCGGTGCGGCGTTTACCAGTGCGATCAGTTCCTTGAAAATAGAGCAGTAGGGGTTGTTGTTTCTGCCAGTCTTCTCTCAACACCGCTTCTAGTGCTGTCTGTATATCTGCCTTGAGATATAAAGTATCGAAATATATGCTTGGTTCTAGTAGTTGACAACAAGAAATGAGTCGGGAATCTAACCCTGGTTGATGTAATAGCAACCTCACCACTTGGGAGTCGAGTATTAGACGATGAGAAAGAAGTGTAGATTGCTGCTGATGAGGTTCTGGGCAGAGATGGAGCAGACGATGGTAAATTAGGGGTGAGTTAGTAGTAAAATGCTTACGTCGTGATAGCTTTTCAGTAATGTTAGAACAGAGCAAGTTTAAGACCATATCTACTGTAGGTCTTTTGCTGCTCATATCATCTTGGAGATAGGCATAAACCCGTTCATAGTGACGATCTAATTCTGGTGCTAGGGAAATAGCTAGTATATCTAAGTCAAAGGTAGATAACTCAAAAGTCTCTTGTAACCATGCTAAGGCGGAATCTGACCGAATTATAATTGATGTATGTTCTGATGATATCTCAGTCTTTGGCAACCAAGACATACCTATTTCTCCCTCTGCTGTTTCCTGCGTTTGGAGAGTAGAACTAGCCTGTTGGAGTAACCAATCTAATCGCTGTATGAGAGGTTGCAATCCATTTAAATCGGGACTAATTTCTACAGTTTGGGAGATGGGTTTGATGAATATTTGCGCTTCTCCTGCTGAATACACTGGATATTCCTTGAGTGAGCAATTGTTATTCTATATGGAAATGGAATAGTACTCGTGAGCGATGTCTACGACTACAGTGCGATCGCGCTAAGACAGTTGCTACAAGATGGCGATCGCACTAGTTACAGCAAGGCAAAAGTAAAAAATAAAAAGAAAGAATACTTATACCGCAAGCTTTTTACCCATTCCAAGTGGTAGGTTTATTTCCGCCGTGACGCACTAGGTTGAGAAAAAAATTTCACCCGGTGTTAAGTTGATTCTTGCATAATCCTCAATTATCTTCAAAGGTGTGGGTTTGTTGGGTGTCGTTCCCTCAACCCAATCTACGAGCGAATGCGATCGCACTGGGGAGATGGTTTTGGTAAATATCTGCACTTCTTCTGCTGTCGCATCCACTGGATATTCTTTGCACTTTTTTGATTTGAGAATTTAGGCGTTCGCACTACAAAAACCTTTTAAGTAGAGCAACTGTGATAATTACTACCTATAGCTTGTTGCGCTATTGCCCTGCCCAAAGGTGTATCCAGGATAATCGCTCTTATTTGCTTTCCACCATGCGTTAGCTGGGGCATGGCTCTTGAAACTGCCAATATACTGTTCGTCTCCAGTCTCGCTATTAACCACCCAGTAATGCTTATCTCCTTTTTTCTGTATGACGTTCGTCATCATCTGAGTAGTGTTGCTTTGGAAATTGTCCACTAGCTGATTACCGTCTGATAATGAGAGACTATCACTTTTCCCACACATCATAGCCTTTGCTCCCATCACATCTGCTTCTTCCTCCAATCTCTGTTCATCATTAATCTGTACACCCCTAGTTTGTACTGTCGGCTTGACTTTCCCCTGCTTCTGCTGAACAACATGCCACGCTTCATGAGCTAAATGTTGTTCTTGTCCTGGTGCAACGTGAATATCTGTGCCTTGGGTGTATGCTAATGCTTCCAACTGGGCAGGTTTAGAGGAATTGTAATGCACCTTCACATCATCTACCGCTATACCAGATAGGTTTTCAATCCCAGTTTTCAAGTCATCTGGCAAACCAGTCTGATTTTTTCCCTTGGCTTGTATAGGCGCTTGTCGAGAATTTCCCCAAAGCTGTGTTGATATCCCTTGAAAATTAGGCATCCACGGCGTTTGTTTCCCCGCCAAAATCTCTTGTGTTGACCTAGAACCGATCGCACTCTCTAACTGTTGTCTCTCATCCCCACTCACGCTATTTGGGTCTTCTTGTACCCTCTGCACAACTGAAGACAATGACCCATAAATAGGATTAGGGGCAATCTCTTTGCTTATTGGTGTTGACAGCCGCGAGGGTACAACTTTTTGAAATATTTGTTTTTGGTACATGGTTCATCTCCTGCATTCAGTTAGGGATTGCTATAAAAAATACTGATAACACATACTTAAGTGTTTATGCTGGGTGCAAATCTTTCGTGCCAATTATACTTAGTACGCAAGACCAAATTATTACATCTTTGTTCTCAAACACTGAAAAAAGGTCAAGCCAATTTTTACCGCTACAGCAATATTGTGCAACGTTAAGTTCCTTATTTTAAATTTAATCAATCGATTTTAGCAGACTTTTCCTAAATTACAGTTTTTGCAAATATTACTAATAGTTACAATAAATTGACATTAACTAATGTATATTTTATTCATAAGTCTAGTAACTGGTTGTATTATTTTCAACTATCAGTTATTTTTTTCCATAAACTTTCAAAATGAACAGTGTCATAAAACGAACATTGTTTAGATTATGTTAGATGGTCTAGACACTACCTTAGAATTGCTACTGAAGCGAGAACTTCCACCTGATGTTCCTTCAGGAGACACAGAGGTATTTATCAGTTTTGTTACGCCTTATCAAGGAGCAATTAAAAAAAAACCAGCTATTAATTTATTTCTTTATGATGTGCAGGAGAATCTGGAGTTACGCAGCAGTGCTTGGTCAGTGGAACGCCAAACTAATGGCAGAGCAATTAGAAAACGTCCCCCAGCTAGGGTAGATTGTTCATATCTAATTACTGCTTGGCCACAAAATGAAGAGGATGTGCAAACAGAACATCAACTTTTAGGAGCAGTAATGAAGGTGTTGCTGCGACATCGAAAACTTCCCGAACCCTTGATTGCAGATAACTTAGAAGGACAAGAACTTCCTTTAAGACTAATTAGTTTACGTCCCAGTAACTTACAAAGTTTTGGGGAATTTTGGCAAGCAATGGGGGGAAAAGAAGGAACTAGACCCAAGGTTGTCTTGCATTGTACTGTCACTATCTCCGTTCCTGTGGATGAAGCAGGGGAAGAAGCGGGACTGGTGGGAGTTCATCAACCAAACTCTTAGTTTCAGGAGTAGCGATGCTCGAACTATCTATAGTTAACCAACAAATAGCGATCGCAGGTAAAGTTTTGCAAGGAGAAACGCAAAAGAATATTTCTGGTGCAATAGTTGCAATTATTGAGATGCCAGAAAAATTCCGAGCTATTTTATCTCTAAAAGCACTGCAATACGGTTCAAAATGGGAAAAAATGCCTGAGCGGCCTGACCGCAAAATTACCAGCAATGATGGTTATTTTTACTTTACTAATTTGCCCCCTGGGGAATATCTTTTAGAAGCATCGTTACCTACTAGCCCAACTCGATACAACAAAGCCAGAAAAGAAGCTCAAGTATCTTTCCCTGTCAATGGCAAAATTCCCACGACGATGGCGGATATTGTGCTTTTACCGACGGGAATTAAAGGAAAAATTACTGATGCAAACGATCCAAAAAAGTTGATTATAAATGCCAAAGTACAGATCCAAGATAGTGGAGATAGTACCATTAGTGACCAACAAGGTAATTATCATTTAATCGGATTAGAATCGCCAAAATCTGGTGAGCTTAACATCACCATGATTGTCTCTGCAACAGGTTATCAACAAGTTTCCCACTCACTCAATATTCAGCGTGGCCAAGTAATTGCGGAGCAGAATTTTGCTCTAAAACCCAAATAAATACTCAATTTTTTTAGGATAAGTAAATAGGCACAATAATCAACTATATGAGGAAAAATAAACTAAGCTAAAACTCTTATACCTATTGCCTATTGCCTATTCCCTATTTGCCTTCTTACTTATATCAAGGAGCTAATGAAATGCCAACCTATCTTTCTCCAGGTGTTTACGTCGAAGAAATAGCTTCCGGTTCTGCCCCAATTGTCGGAGTTGGAACCAGTATTGCTGCTTTTATTGGCACTATTAAAACCAATGCTTGGTCATCACCTAATACTAACAACACCTCAATTAAGTCTGTGGGTAGTCCTACAAGCCCAGTTGATATTGGCGAAGGTAAAGGTGGAAACCAAAAAAATTATCCCTTATTGTCAGGAGATTATCCACTAGTAAGCACAGTGGGGACTTATGGCTTCTTCGTTGGTGGGAGTCCTGTTAATTTAGATGATACAAACCCTATTACCAATAGCGATGCCGAAAAATCTGCAACCGTAAAATTTAAAGATGCGATTACTTCAGGGGAAAAAATTACCGGATATTACCAAGTTCAACTACCTGTAACAGTAATTCCTAGCGATCCTAACATCGCTCAAGAAGGGGAAATTAAATTAATCACAAACTTTAGTGAATTTAAGAAATTCTTTGGTGACTTTTTACCACCTAGTGGCGATACCCAAGGGCAAAACACCTTAGCTCATGCAGTTTATGGCTTTTTCAGAAATGGTGGAACTCGTTGTTATGTCACCTGGATATCTGGAGAAGATAAACTTGCTGGTGTTTTAGATGCTTTTGAAGCTATTGATGAAATCACTATCATTGCTGCACCAGGAAATTTAGCCCTCAGAGATGATATCAAAGATCATGCGGAAAAACTTGGCGATCGCATTGCGATTCTCGATAGTCTAGATACCATCGACCTTAGCAGCACAGGAGTTGTGAATACCCTTAAACCCTTCAATTCTGCCTATGCAGCCTTGTATTTTCCGTGGATTCAAGTTTTCGATCCTGCGAGTAATAACAATATTTATATTCCCCCAAGCGGTCATATTGCGGGAGTTTATGCACGGGTTGATGGGCAAAGAGGAGTACACAAAGCCCCTGCCAATGAAACTATTTTGGGAGCCTTAGATTTAAAATATAATCTCAGCAAAGCCAAACAAGATGGACTCAATCCCGATGGCATTAATGTTATTCGCAAATTGAACGGGAATATCCGCGTTTGGGGTGCGCGTACCTTGGGCGGAGATGCAAATACAGAGTTCAAATACGTCAATATTCGCCGTCATTTTAGTTACCTGCGAGACTCCATTGATAAAGGGACTCAATGGACAGTTTTTGAACCCAATACCCCCGAACTCTGGGCAAAAATCCGCCGCAATATCAGTGCTTTTTTATTGATAGAGTGGCGCAAAGGTGCATTATTTGGCACAACTCCCCAAGAAGCCTTTTATGTGAAATGTGATGCCGAAACCAACCCCCCAGAAGTGCGTGATGTGGGTCAAGTTGTCACAGAGATTGGCCTAGCAGTGGTGAAGCCGGCAGAATTTGTGATTTTCCGTTTGAGTCAATGGACTGGGACGGGAACTTAGGGGATGGAGAATGGGGAATAGACAAATAGGCAATAGGCAATAGGCAATAGGCAAATTTTCTTACTCCCCACTGACAAATGACGAATGACGAATGACAAATGATAAATGACAACTTTAGAGCCAAAAATACCAGGTATCTCTTTAAACTATGTCGTTCCTACTCCAGAACCTGAGTTACTAACAGGTGTTCCGGTATTCATTGGTCTGGTAACAAAGGAATTGAAAGAACCAAAAAAGCTAACCTTGGCGACGCATTTTCAACAGTATTTTGGTCAAGCCAAGGGATATTTAGCAGATGCAATCAAAGGGTTTTTTGAAAACGGAGGTCGTCTTTGTTATGTTATAGCCTTATCTGACAATACTCTTGAGGCTCTCCAACAAGGTTTAGAGACAAGCGAAGTCTTAGAAAATGTTGATTTGATTTGTGTTCCCGACATCATGCTTGGTTCAGATGGGGAAGTTATTCAGATGCAGCAAGCTATCTTAAAACATTGCGAGCAGATGGGCGATCGCTTTGCCATTCTTGATGCTTTGAATGATCTAGGAAAACTAAATGAGCAACGCAAACGAATTTCTAGTCAAAACGGGGCATTATATGCACCTTGGCTAAAAGTAGAATTTCGCGTTGATCCTATTCCTCCCTGTGGTCATATTGCAGGAATATATGCAAGTTGCGATCGCACAGTCGGGGTACATGGCGCACCTGCTAATATTCCACTTGCAGGGGTACTGGATCTCAGTTTTTCCCTAACTCCCACAGATCAAGAACAGCTGAATCCAAAAAACGAAGCGGGAGTCAATTGTATCCGTAGCTTCCAAGGACGAGGTATGCGAGTGTGGGGAGTGCGTACCCTCAGCCCCATTGCTGAATGGCAATATGTCAACGTGCGTCGCTTATTTCTCACCTTTGGACGCTGGGTGAATCGTAATTTAGCCGATACAGTCTTTGAACCAAATGCTTTTCCTTTATGGGTGCGACTGCAAAGGGAATTAAGCGTTTATTGTGAATCATTATGGCGACAAGGTGCTTTGCAAGGTGCTTTGCCCCAAGAGGCATTCTATGTCAAATGTGATGCCGAAACGAATCCCTCTGAAAATCGAGAAATGGGACAAGTAATAGCAGAAATAGGTTTAGCTCCCACTATTCCGGGGGAATTTATTCAACTTTTAGTTGTTCAAAGTAATAGCGGAATTACACTTACTTAATTCAAATTTATTGCAGGAGCTTCTTTTATGCCCACGATTTCTAATCCCCATGACCCATACAGTGGTTATAATTTCTGGGTGGAATGGGATGGTATTGTTCATGCTGGGTTTCGTGAATGTAGCGGTTTGACAGCGACTCGTAAAGCAGGAACTTATCGAGAAGGAACAGATAAAGCATTAAGCCAACGTCAAATTCCCGGTCTTAATACTTATGGTAACATTACTCTTAAACGGGGAGTTACTGACAATAAAGAACTCTGGGAATGGCACAAAAAATTACAAAATGGCGAGACAGATAGACGTAATCTTTCCATTATTTTAGCTAACGATCAAGGAGAAGAAAAGATTCGCTGGAATTTAGAAAATAGCTGGCCTACTATCTGGAATGCTCCAGGTTTTAATGCCACCTCAGACGAAGTAGCGATAGAAACTCTCGAACTAGTTCATGAAGGTATTACCATTGGTTAATATTTCCTTTCAGTAAAATCATGCAGCAAACTGAATTTCCTTTTATCTTGCCTCAAGGATATCTCGACTCGGAAGGTAACACTCACCGCGAAGGCATTATGCGCCTTTCAACTGCCTATGATGAAATTGCCCCCATCCGAGATCCAAGGGTGCAGAAAAATCCTGGTTATTTGGTGATTATTCTCTTAGCAAGGACGATAGTCCAACTAGGAACATTAGACCAAATTAATACCAAAATAATTGAGGGTTTATTTTCAGGAGATTTAGTCTATTTACAAGATTTTTATCAAAGGATTAATCAAAACGGCCATAGTCGTCTGCGGGTAGCTTGTCCCCACTGTGACGGAGAGTTTGAAGTGGAAACTATTCCCGTGGGGGAGTAGTTTGCTACCCCACAGAACGACTGCTGGAGGAGGTAGCTTACCTTGCCTACAATTTTCATTGGTCTTACGAACAGATTATGACAATGGAACATCGAGAACGTCAGCAGTGGGTGACGCAGGTAGCACAAATTAATCAGCGACTTAGCGATTGAGCAAGAAAGCAATGAATCCCAAACTTATCGCCCTAAATGCAGCTTTAGCCGCAGGTTCAACAGCCAGTTTACTAGGACATGACCCTTACATGGCTTATAACTTTGCTGTAGAAATTGGAGGAGTTGTTATTGGTGGTTTTAGCGAAGTTAGCGGTTTAAGTAGTGAAATTGAGTTGGAATCTTATCAGGAAGGAGGCTTAAACGATTTTGTTCATAAATTTCCCAAACATACTACTTATCCAAATTTAGTTTTGAGTCGAGGATTAGTAAATATTGATTTGTTCTATATTTGGTATAAAGCAACTAGCCAAGGGTGGATTGAGCAGTTAAACGGTACGATTCTTTTACTTAATAGTCAGCAAATTCCGGTAATGTGGTGGACTTTTAAAAAAGCATATCCCGTCAAGTGGGAAGGGCCAACCTTTAATGCTAGTAGTGACGCAATTGCTGTAGAAAAAATTGAACTAGTGCATCAAGGAATTTCTAAGTTATAGGAATATATAGGCAGTAGGGAATAGGGAATAGGGAATAGGCAATAGGCAATAGGTAAGGAGGTTCTTATAGTTGTACTCAGCTTTGTAAAAATCGCATAGGAGTTTTATGTTTCATCATGGCAAATTTATCCAATTGGCAAAATTCACTTGATGAGGGATTGGTAAATCGCCTGCATCGTCCCTTACATCAACCGGGAATGATGAAGATGGCGATGGGTCAGCGCATTATTAATCGTTGCGATCGCTTTTTAAATCGTTTACCTCTTTTGACTCAACAAATGCAACGTTGGAGTAATACTAATAGCCTATCATCTGAGTCTATACCCATTGTTTATGCACAGCCTATTTCATTAGCAAAAGAACAAGAAGTAGAGAATAGAGTACATAATTATCTGCCAACTGTCTCCCAAGTTGAACCTTCTGCTAATATAATTCAAAGGAAATTAGATTATTCTCAATCTTTAGCAACTAAAACAGTTAATAATACTATCCCTGTCCAAAATATCACCGAATTCTCAAACTCGGATGTTGCTGATAAAACAACCCAATCTTTAACTTTAGAAACACAAATTAATAAAACCTCTATATCTTCATCTGAAGTTCCGGTAGTTTCGGCAAAACCAATTGCTGAACAATTACCAAAAATAGCAGAAATGACGTTAGCAGATTCGACAAACTCGCAAACATCTCCACTTAATAGTGCTGAATCAAATCTCAATCACCCATCTCAACCAATTCTAGATACCACTTCTATCTTTTCATCGGAAATTCCCGTAGTTTCGCCACAACCCATCGCAGAACAATTACCAAAAACAGCAGAAATGACGTTAGCAGATTTGATAGGTTCGCAAGCATCTTTGCCTAATAGCGCTGAATCAAATCTCAACCACCCATCTCAAGCGATTCTAGATAACACTTCTATCTTTTCATCGGAAATTTCCGTAGTTTCGCCACAACCCATCGCTGAACAATCGCCAGATACAAGAGAAATACCGTCATCACAAGAATTTACCAGCTTTCCTGATACAACCCTACCTATTATTCAAGCAAAACTCCAGAATTATTCTAGACCACAGCCATCTCTTCCTATTGTTAATAATTTAAATAATTTAGCTGACCAACAAATGCAAGCAGATAATTACGCAGGCAATTTAAGCTTAATCAAGCGCGAATCACAACAACTTCCTATCGTCACGGCTCAACCTCTAAACCCTCAAGCTAATTTGCCTCAGCAGGAAATATCATTTGCTATCAATTCGCTAAGTTCTCAAAATCAATCTGAAAAGTTCCTCAACACACAACCTATTACTGTTTCTACCTCACAAATTAATCAAACTAATCACAAGCAAAATATATCTTCCCTTCCCCTTGTCTCTGTAACTTCTACAAGTAACCCATCCTTAAAAGCTCAATCTTTGCCTTTACCCGGAGCTAAAACTACCCCATCATCAAGGAGTAATAGCCAGCAATCGAACCTATCAAACCGCAATTTAATATCAAATATTGATTCTTCATCACCTCCTATAACTTTTGCCAGTCCTGTATCACCAATAGCAAATCAATCCAATATTGACGTTGATGCTATAGCGAGTCAAGTTGAACGCAAACTAATGCGACGGTTAGTCATTGAAAGTGAACGCAGAGGAAAAAATCGATGGCACTAGAGAAATTAACTATCAAAGCCGAAAAAAATAACCCAGGAGATTTTGCTGATAAATTTAAAGTTCTTTTTAACCCTAATCAAGTGGAAATTGTTAAAACAGGCTGGTCAATGGGAGACTATGGCCCAGTTGCATCTAAAGAATTAACTCAACTCAGTCTTGATTTGTTCTTTGACACCACGCTGATGGGATTTCCCCCAGAAAATGTCCAAAACTATACCCGAAAAATTTTTAGTTTGACTCAGCCTCGTATTGGCAAAAATCCTAAACGTCCCCCTCGTTGTCAACTGATTTGGGGAACTATATCCGGTAAAGATAGCTTGTTATTACCTGATGGTTTTTTAGAAAGTGTCACTAAAAAACTTACTCATTTTCTCGAAGATGGTACGCCTGTCAGAGCAACTTTAAACTGTAAATTTAAGGAGTGGAAAGAACCGAAAAAAAAGGCAAAGATTGCTAATCCCATTGATGATCCTGTGAGAATTGTTAAACGAGGAGAAACTTTAAGTAGTATTGCCACTGAAGAATATGGCGATCCGGCTCTATGGCGTGTAATTGCGGCAGAAAATCGCTTAAACAATCCTCGGATGTTAAATCCCGGAACTGTGTTGACAATTCCTCCTTTGCGAATTACTAGCCTGACTCAGAGGAATTAAATCATGCCAAATGATGCTTCCTTATTAAATCCTAATGTCAAAATTTTGGTTCAAAATAAACCCCTAGCCGCAGAAATAGAAGCTGATTTAGTCTCAGTTTTAGTATCTGAGGATTTGGAAGCACCTGGTATGTTCGAGCTGCGATTAATTACTTGGGACTTATTAAAACAGGAAATGACATGGGTCGATGACAAATTATTTGATGTTGGCAATGAAGTAGAAATTCAGATGGGATATGAACAAGAACTTAAAACTCTTATGGTGGGAGAAATTACGGGATTAGAGCCAGAATATACCCAGGATGCAGCACCCATATTATTGGTACGTGGTCATGATTTACGCCATCGTTTGTTGCGAGGCAGCCATACAAAATCCTTCCTAAAAATTAAGGATAGTGAAATTGTCAGTCAAATTGCTAGAACTAGAGGAATTACAGCAAAAGTTACTGATAGTAAAGTGAAGTTAGAATATATTTTGCAGCATAATCAAACCGATTGGGAGTTTTTAAAAGAGAGAGCTAAACGCATTGGTTATGAAGTTGCAATGGAGCAAACAACTCTCTATTTTCGTCCCCATCAGAATGCTAAAGGTAAAGCTTTGACTTTAACTTATGGAGCAGATTTGCAAGAATTTTTGCCACGCTTAAGTACTATGAATCAGGTACAAAAGTTAGAAGTAAAAGGTTGGATTTATCAAGAAAAAGATAAAAAAGAAGTATCAGGTAAGGCAGAAGTAGGAAAAGAAGGTGGCACAATGGGAGGTTTAACTTCTGGGGCAAAAGCAGTCAGAAAAGCCTTTGGTGAATCAAGCCATACGATAGTAAATCAACCTGTGTCAAGTAAAGAAGAAGCCGATAGCATGGCATTGGGGCAGTTTCAGGATATGGCGATCGCCTACATTACTGGTGAAGGAATTTGTCAAGGTAATCCCAATTTACGTGCTGGAAAAGTAATTGAAATTCTTGGAATTGGTAAAAGATTTAGCGGTCTTTATTATATTAAAAGTGCGGAACATAGTTGTTCCCAAAATCAGGGTTATAAAACTTCATTTACGGTAGGGAGAAATGCTACATGAACGGACTAGATGTTTTATTATCAAACAACCAAAATCATCATTTTTACGGTGTAACTGTTGGTGTAGTCACTAATAACAAAGATCCAAAAAAGTTAGGAAGAGTCAAAGTAAAATTTCCTTGGCTATCTTCTGAAGAAGAAAGTTACTGGGCTAGAGTGGTAACTCTCATGGCAGGAAATGACCGGGGCATTTATTTTTTGCCTGAAGTTGATGATGAAGTTTTGGTTGCTTTTGAACAAGGTGATATGAATTTTCCTTACATTCTTGGTGCTTTATGGAATGGGAAAGATAAACCACCAATAACAAATGAAAATGGTAAAAATAATCAACGAGTCATTAAATCTCGAAGCGGTCACATGATTGTTTTAGATGATACTAAGGAAAACGAACAGATTATTATTCAAGACAAGACTGGTAAAAATAAAATTGTGATTAATTCTAAAGAGAATAAGATGAATATTCAAGTTGAAAAAGATTTAACTATTGAAACAAAAGGGAAAATTGTCTTGAAAAGTAGTAATGATGATATCTCAATTGAATGTAAAAACTTGCAAATAAAAACTCAACAAAATTATAAATTAGAAGTAGGTGCAAATTGTACAATAAAAGCTAAATCTAAATATGAACTAGAGGCACAATCCGGTTTAGGGATTAAATGTGCAAATGGTGTGAAAATAAATGATGGTTCATTGGAAGTGATGTAATGGAGATTGATTTTTTAGGTGTGGGATGGGCTTTACCTATCCAACTTGATAAAAATGCTCAAATTGAGATGGCACGTTATGAAGATGTTGTACGCCAATCAATTTGGATGATTCTCAGTACGGCCAAAGGAGAACGAGTAATGCGTCCTGATTTTGGCTGTGATATTCACGAAAAGGTTTTTTCTCCTAATAGTTTAGGAACGGTTGGGCAAATTGTTAGTGATGTGAAAGATGCTTTAATTGAATGGGAACCTCGCATTGATGTTTTAGATGTGGATACAATTCCCGATCCTAACCAACCAAATGTAATTTTAATTCAAATAAATTATCAAATTCGGACAACGAATAATATTTTTAATTTAGTTTATCCTTTTTATTTACAGTAATTTTTATGGCTTCTTTACCTCCCAAAATTGACCAGCGTACCTATGAGGAAATTGTTCAGCAAACTGAGAATTTAGTAGAGCAATATACCACCTGGAAACCTGCACCTGGAGAGAAAACTGATGCTGGTAGGGCATTAATTCGCATCTTTGGGCGGATGGTAAAATTAGTCAGCGATCGCATCAACCAAGTTCCAGAGAAAAATTTTCTGGCTTTCCTTGATTTAATTGGGGGAGAACTCAAACCTCCCCAACCTGCTAAAGTCCCTTTAACCTTTTATTTGGCACAAGGAAGCCCCACAGATGCGTTAGTTCCTGCTCCTACTCAAGTTTCAGCGCCACCAGCAGAGGGTGCTGACGAAGAAATCGTCTTTGAAACGGATCGAGAATTGGTTGTCACAACAACGCAATTACAAGCAATATTCCTGCGCGAACCCAATCAAGATAAGTATAGCGATCTCTCTGAGATGCTTTCTGATGAGCGCACTTTGGCAGCAACAGGACAACAAAATGCAGCTTTCTTAGCTTTGGAGGGCGATCGCGCTATTTCCCATTCTCTCTATATAACTTGTCCCGAAATTTTTGCTTTACCAGAGTTAAAGGAACTACAACTAATTATTACTACCAATAATACAGTTGAAAGTGTCAATCCATTACAAACTTTACCGCTTAATTGGTCTTATTGGGATGGTTCTCAATGGCAAAGCATTCAAGCTCCTAGCCAAAGTCAGAACAATAATCAATCTACTATTACTTTTACTTTTGCAAATTTACCTATTCCAGCTCCTTATGAGCTTCAAGGAAAAACAGCAAGATGGTTGCAAGCCAATTTAAATAATATATCTTCTCTAATTGGTAATTTACCTCAATTTATCAATATTCAAGGTAGTATTAATATTAAGCAATCTAACTTAATTCCTGAAATTTGCTTATTTAACACTTCTCCTTTAGACCTTACCAAAGATTTTTATCCCTTTGGTGAACAGCCGGAACTTAATGATACATTTTATATAGCTTTAAGCGATACATTTATTAAGCCGAATGTAACTATTAGTATTAATATAATTTTAACTCATAAACCTGTAACTATAAATAATTTAAAAATTGTCTGGGAAATTGGTAATGGTCAAGTATGGCAAGAAATAGCAGATAAAAATAATCAACTAAAATGGATAGAAAAATCATCAGCGATTCAGTTTACTGAAAAAGACACTATCCAGGCGAAGTTACAATTTCCTAACGCAGAAAATATACCTTCTCCTAGCACTGTAAATGGAGAAACTCGTTATTGGATTCGCGCTCGCATTACTCAAGGTCATTATGGTAAAGCCGCAGATGAGCGCCTGTATCCTGTTTATGATGACTTGGCAATTCTGCGAAAGGAATTCAAACAAGGAGCCAACGAAATTGAAGTTGATACTTTAGATTTATTTAAAACTGGCGATGCAATTCGTATTCTTCCTTATACTGGAGGGTTCTCAGAAGAAAATAAAATTACACAAATCATTAAAGAGAATAATAGGCTGAAGCTAGAAACCGGAGTTTTGAACACCACCTTAGGGGTTGGGACGCGAATCATGCGTAAGTTAATTATCACGGAAACGATTCCTCCAACTTACGATCCGCCTCTGATTAAGTCATTAAAATTAACCTACGAATTTACTCTGACAGAAAAAGCTATTTATTTTGCTGAGAATGATTTTATCTATTCTCATCCAGAAAATTCGAGTACACAATCTTTTCAACCTTTTACACCTACGATAGATCGAGAACCAACCATCTATCTGGGGTTTGATAATTCATTTAATAATAAAACAGTTACTCTTTATGCACAGTTTGAAGCCCCATTACCAAATGAATTATCTGCTGATATTACAGAAAAAACAGTCCTTGCATCAACAGTAAATACTGGAGATAAAACGCTGCAAATTGCTGATTTAACTGGTTGGCAAACAGGCGATCGCTTCCAAATTCAGAACCCACTAAACGCTAAACTGTACGATAACTATATTATTAGTAATATTAGTAAAAATCTCGTTACCACCAATCAACCTCTGCAACAAAATTATCCTCAGAATACTCCAGTGATTCGCTCCCAGCAACCCCAATTAGTTTGGGAAACTTCTAGTCCTCTGGGTTGGCAACCATTAGGGGTAGAAGACGAAACTCAAGCATTTTCGCAACCAGGTTTAATTAAATTTATTGCTCCCGCAGACTTTAGCCCAAGAGAAAACTTTGGGAAAAAACTATATTGGTTGCGAGTTCGTTGGATGTCAGGTAATTTTCGAGTTAAACCACGTCTACGTCGCTTGTTAACTAATACCACGTGGGCTGTTCAGGCAATTAGTCTTCGAGAGGAAGTATTAGGTTCAAGTAGCTACGAGCCAAATCAACTTTTTAGTGCTAATAATATTCCCATTTTGATGGGACAGCAGTTAGAAATTCAAGAAGGACAAATTCCTCTCAACGTAGAATCTCATCGTATTAAGGTAATTAAAGATAATTTGGGAGAAATTGAAGAAGTTTGGATACTTTGGCAGGAAGTAGCAGATTTTTACGGTTCTAGTGGGAGCGATCGCCATTACACTTTGGATCGACAAACAGGCGAAATCCGCTTTGGAAACGGACAAGCCGGGATGATTCCCCCCAGAGGACGCAATAATATTCGACTGTCTTTTTATCGCACTGGAGGAGGTAAGCAGGGGAACGTCACTGCACAAACCATTAGCCAACTGAAAACTACCATTCCCTACATCGATCGGGTAATTAACCTCGAAGCAGCAGCAGGTGGGGCGCAACAGGAAACTTTAGATTGTCTCAAAGAACGAGTACCAAAGCAACTACGTCACCGCGATCGCGCTGTTACTCTTGAGGATATAGCAGATTTAGCTTACGAAGCTTCTACAGATGTAGCTAGAGTCAAAGTAGTTACACCAGATTTATTGACGGCTGATTTTAGCCCTCTCAATGAAAAACTTTGGCTCGATCCGACTAAACCAAATGTGCTATTTGAAGATAGCCTCCGGGAAAAGTTGCAGACAATTAATGCTACCGAAGCAGAGAACTTTGAAAAAATGATGCGGGAAATTAACCGCCGTGCGGGACAAGTTAAGCTGATGATTCTGCCCTACAGTAGCGATCGCCAACCAACCCCTAGTTTGGCTTTACTAGAGCAAGTCGAAACCTACATTCGTTCCCGTTGTGCGGGGACAGTAGATTTAGTGGTTACAGCCCCAAAATGGCGAGAAGTCACCGTAACTGCAACTATCACTCCTGTGTTGCTCGAAGACGCAGACATGGTGAGAAATATCGTTAGACAACATTTAGAAGCCTTTCTCCATCCCTTAACAGGGGGAACAGGGGAAGGCTGGCAATTTGGACGCTACCCGCAAAAATCCGATTTTTACGCCATTATTCAATCCATTACGGGAGTAGATCATGTTAATTCCCTAGAGGTGGAGTTACCTGCAACAGAAAGCAAGTCATTACTAAGTGCTGATTCTTTAATTTATTCTGGTCATCACACCGTCAATCTTAGTTCACTTTTAAATTGATCATTTTGATTACAGAGGAAAAAAGGTGACTTTACCCTTACCCAATCTTGACGATCGCAGCTATGCCAACTTACTAGAAGAGGCAATTTCTCAGATTCCGCTTGAATACCCTGAATGGACAGATCATAATCCTACAGATACGGGAATTATTCTGATTGAATTATTCGCATGGTTAACAGAAATGGTTCTCTACCGAGTTAATCAAATTCCTGATGAGAATTATGCTAGTTTTTTGAGTTTGCTTAAAGGAGAAGAATGGAATTTACCCATTAATATTTCTAGCCAGGAACGACAAAACATTTTACAATCAGAAATTCAAAAGACTTTATTAGAAGTACGCAAAATTTATCGAGCCGTTACTCCAGAAGATTTTGAAAAATTGGTACTTCTCGATTGGAATAAATCACAAGATGCTGATAACTTAAAAATTGCTAGGGTTAAATGTTTAGCACAACGTAATTTAGAGTCAACATCTGATAACTTTGCTAAAGGACATATTAGTTTAGTAGTTGTTCCTGAAGATAACGAAATAACTCAAGTAAATAAATATGAACCTTTATTTAAATTCCTCGACGATCGCAAACTTTTAACTACCCGCCTGCATATCTTAGAACCTGAGTATGTATCCATAGCTATAGAAGCAGAATTAGTGCTTCAGGATGGCGCACAGGCAGAAGTAGTTAAAACACAGGCAGAAAAGGAAGTCAAGATGTTTTTTGAACCCCTGCGATCGCAAAAATATTGGCAGGGAAAAGGATGGCCTTTTGGCCGGAGTGTTTATCTATCGGAATTATATAAATTATTAGATGACTTAGAAGGTGTAGATTATGTTGAAAATCTGCAAATTAAAGATAAGAATAATAATTCTAAATCTGAAATTAATTTAGCAGATAATCAGTTAGTTAAAATCAATCTCACAGACAGTAAATTTACAATATTGGTAGAAGTTGGTAATGAACGTAAAAAAATCTGAATCAGTTAGTACCTATCATCAATATTTACCAGCAATTCTCCAAAAAGATGTTTTTATTGCTCAGTTGTTGCTGTCATTTGAAAAAATTCTCAGTGGATTAAGTGAAACTCCCTGTCAAGAGCAAATTATTACAGCTAAGACTCAAAATATACCAGGATTAGAAGAAATTATTGATAATATTCATATTTATTTTAATCCTCAACATACTCCAAAAGAATTTTTACCTTGGTTAGCGGGTTGGGTAGCCTTGAGTTTACGGGACGATTGGGAAGTAGAGGTAAAAAAAGCATTTATTCAACAAATTGTTCATTTATACGGTTTGCGAGGAACAAAAGCAGGATTAATCGAAATTTTGAGTATTTATTTAAAAAATTCAGGATTTGGAGAAAAAGTTGAAGTCTTCGATCAATTTGATAATTTTCCGAATTATTTTCAAGTTCAACTAACTCTCAAAGACCGCGATCCTGATAAGTATTGGCGACAGGCTAAAATTGCTAAAGCAATTATCGATAGAGAAAAGCCTGCACATACATTTTATTCCCTAAAAATTCTTGTGCCAACGATGCAGCTAACTAAGCGATCGCACGTTGCTTATCCTTTCAAATTATTTGCACCTCCAAAAAATCAAACCTTTGCCATAGAAGTCACAATTACTCCCAACAACATTAATAGTATTCCAATTAATCAATTAGCGAATCAGTTAGCTATTCAGATCCAAGGAAACTCGGAATTAATTACCTCTTACTCACCAGAAGCAATTATCAATAATCAATCATTTTCAATTAAACAAAAGTTAAATTATCAGCATTTACAAAAAAACTTGGCAGGTTTCAATGTTATATTGTCAAATCGAACCGATAAACAGTTCGTGGGCAATTTAACTATTAAGCTGTATTTTTCAATTAATGAAATTGAATATAACAATACACTCCTAGAACAAACTTTAAATTTATCACCAGTTCTAAAAATTTGCCGTGAAAATGATAAAAGGGAAATTATCGCAGGAAATACAATTTTTAAACAAAATCCTAAGCCGCAACAATCGGGAATGAAGCTGACAGAATTTATATGGACTAAACCCTATAGTTTTCTACTGTGTGAGCCACCAAAAATTCAAGAGTTACAACCTGATATAACTGCGATTATTGAAAAAGTGGAATTTGCAGTAATTGTAGAAATTATCCAACCAAATACAATCAACTTAGATTTACTAAATCAAATCACAGTTCGCCTTCAAGATGATGTTTCAGAATTTGATTTATTGACACCAGAAACTGTCAGACAAAATAATACAATTATAATTAAACGTACTCTTTATTACCAAGAATTTATGCATATAGATAAATTTACAGTGATAATCAAAAACCTCAATAATCTTGATATTGCTGGTAAAGTAACTGTTCAAGCTTCCTTAAATATTAATCAGCACTTATCTGCTTATAAAATACTAGAAAAAACCTTTAACCTCACAGCCGTATCTCCCTATAATATTTTACAAATTTGCCGTAAAAATGAGGAAGGTAAAATTATTTCTGGTAACACAATTCTAGGAACAACTAGTCAATCATTGAACTAAATTCAGGATAAAACATGGCTAAAACTACTGATTTCACCAACTTTGGTAATGAACGTCCTAACTATTTTGCAGGGCAATATCTGCTAGAAGACGATTTTGAAATTCAACATAAATATCTTAGCGATCGCCAACGCTATCATAATCAAAGTCTTCATATTTCAGGTATTATTGAAGGTCTGGAAGTTGCAGTTATTCAGGATGCAAAATCTGTTCAAATTAAATCTGGATCGGCTATTAATACTAGCGGTGATTTAATTATTTTAAAAGAAAATATTACATTTTCCGACTTCAAAAATATTACTGACGGCGTACTCTACATCCAATATGCTCAAGATAAACAAGTTCAACAGCAAAAAGATGTACCAGATAGCTATACTCGTTGGATTGAAAAACCTATTTTGGGATTTGCAACTACAATTCCTGAAAATAGCGTCAAGCTGGGAAAACTGACAATAGCTCAAAATACCATTACTCTTGATGCTAACGTTCGGGAATATTCTGGTTTATCCTTACCAAATTCTAATAGTAAAGCTTTAACTCTTCGCTCTGGAGGAAATGCCACTCCAAACTTGGCAGTTTTGACAGGTAGCTTAAAAATTGATGGGGATTTAACAGTAGCTGGGACAATCTCAGGAACAATAGATACAAAAAATATTACTTCTGGAACATTAAATGTTGACAGAATCCCTAATTTATCGACTGATAAAATCACTTCTGGAACATTAAATGTTGACAGAATCCCTAATTTATCAGCAAATAAAATCACCTCTGGAACAATTGTTGGCGATTTAACTGTTAATGGTAATGTTACAGGTAAAAACTTATCACTGGCAGCAGACGGTAGTAAGCGTGGTGCATTATTTCTTGCTGCAACAGGAGACTATAACCACGTACTGTATAATAACCTGTCCAACATAGATAATGAGGGAGTGTGGGATGGAGCCAAGTGGAATGTCTTTAACGGATTAAATATCCGAGTAGGAAGTGGTAACTCTAAAAGTACAGCTTTTTATCTCAATAATAATGGTAATGTTGCCATTGGCACAAATAATCCAGGTGACTACAAATTAAATGTGCAAGGTAATCAGTTGCTCAAAGGTAGTCTAACTATTCAGGAAGGTAGAGTTAGTCTTGATGGCAGTCAACAAATTGTTTTTTCAGATAATGGAACTACAAACCAACTGAAATTACAACTTTGGAGTGGATACGGACTTGGTGTTAATGGTTCTACTTTATTCTATACAGCTAACGGCAATCATTCTTGGCGAGATAACCAAAATAATGAAAGAATGTTGTTAAGCACTGCTGTAGATGGTGGGTTAACAGTCAAAGGAACAGGAAGTTCTTCTTTTGCTGGAAATTTAACTGTAACTGGTTCTTTATCGGTGGGTGTATCTGTAGGCAGTACAACGAATATTGACCTATCAGGACATGTTCAACTCAAGGAATATGGACAACAGAATATTGCTTTTCTTCAAGCACGAGACGACTCATCCAATCGAGATATTGGTTTGAGAATTAGAACGCAAATGAAAGGTAATACACAAAAAACCCTTGTAGAAGCAGTAACCATTACTCCTAGTGGAGAAATACAGGGAAAGATATGGTACTCTGACGAATATGTATGGAACAACGGTCAACCGGAAGTCAAGATGGGACATAGTAGCAAATGCGTAGCATTTCTGACTTATGTGCAAGGGAAATTTGCTGGTGGCGGCGAACAAGTTTTTACTTATATAAAAAGTGACGGATATTGGTATCTTGGTGGAAATCAGGGAAGTGCAGGTGCTGGTGTAGTCGCCAAAGCAAGATGTATTGGTTCTCCTAGTTAGTGCGATCGCCAAGCTTATAAAATATATTTGCAACTCAATATGATTCTATGGCTGACTTTATTCTCATCACTGGCGATAAAGCCATGTTTAACCCGACTTTTGGACAAGCAATTGTCACCGTCCGCCCAGGCGATCTAGTTGGCACAGGTAAGGATAAAATTAACCAGAAACTAGTCTGTGTAGATGGCGACGAAAAAAAAGTCATCGTTCCTGGTTGTCCTTATATGACTTCCCAATATAGTATCCCTGGAGTTGGGATACTGTCCATTGAATCCCTTGCTGGCAACCAAAAGGCCAAAAAGACTAAATCTGGCGGTAAAGCAGTACTGCTCAAAGGTGCTTCATTTAAAGCCAAATTTCAAGTCCTGGTTCCCGCTCAACAACCTTCTGTACCTAGTCCGATTCCCGACGCTACTCCCCAATATTCTGGTACTGGCACATTTATTTCCCTGAATAGCAAAGTCAAAGGAACTTAATTAAATAATGAAAGAACAATTAGAAAAACGTCTCACTGAACTCAAAGCCGAATTGATATCAGGACAAAAAGTCATGGCAGATTTAGAGGCGAAACAAGCAAATCTGCGCGATACATTACTGCGGATTAGTGGTGCAATTCAAATTTTAGAAGAACTCACATCTTCTACAAAGCAAGATGATTATCAAAATAATAATTACGTACAAGAGGAATCAAACCTTCAATATCAATTAAAAGATTGATATTGAAGGTTTGATTGAAACATGGGAGATTCTATACTTTTACCCATAATTTGACCTAAATTGTGAACCATAACCTGACTAGAATGTGAATCAAGATTAGCGATCGCACGGCGGTAAATGGAGTTTTATGACATCTTGAGATGCAAAGATGTAAATAACTTTATCCTTTTCAACAAGGATGTGTTAAGACAATACCAGATTATTGCACTACCAGGTTATGTCCATAGATTTACGGGAATTTTATCAGGCTAGCGATCCCAGCAGAACTCTGTTTGTCAACAATAGCTCTGATGGCAAGTATTACATAGATTTTTCCTCAGTCCGAGGTGGTGATATTCTTGGCAAGCTGAAGCAGAAAATTACTTTTTTTAAGCCTAATGAACCCACCTGCACTTTATTTACTGGGCATATTGGTTGTGGTAAATCGACAGAACTATTACGGTTACAGGCAGAACTAGAAAAATTAGGCTTCCATGTGGTCTATTTTGAGTCCAGTGACGACCTGGAAATGACCGATGTCGATATTGCTGATGTGCTGTTGGCGATCGCTCGTCGGGTGAGTCAAAGTCTGGATAAAATTACCCTAGAGTCACCTAACAAGTTTAATGAGTTGCTGCAAGGTGCTTGGAAAGTCTTAAACTCCGAGGTGACGGCAGGAAAAGTTAAGCTTCCCGTGCTTGGTGATGTCGGTTTATCGGCGGATAAAGATAAGCTTTCTCTGTCTGTGGGCATTGGTGAAATCACCGCCAAGATGAAAAATGACCCAACGCTGCGAGAAAAACTCAATCAGTATTTAGCACCGCAAAAAACTAAACTGCTAGAAGCGATTAATCAAGAATTATTGGAACCTGCGATCGCTAAACTCAAACAGCAGGGTAAAAATGGTCTGGTGGTAATTGTCGATAATCTTGACCGCATAGATAATCGTGCCAAACCTTGGGGTCGTCCGCAGCAAGAATATTTATTTGTCGACCAGGGTGAGTTTTTGACCAAGCTGAATTGTCATCTCATCTACACCATGCCTTTGTCGTTGAAGTTTTCCAATGATTACGGAATGCTAACCCAACGTTTCCCAGAAGATCCCAAAGTGTTACCAATGGTACCTGTACAATGGGCTGATGGCAGCGTTCATACACAGGGAATGGCGCTCATGCAGCAGATGGTACTAGCAAGAGCTTTTCCTGACATGACACCAGAGGAGCGTTTAAATAAAGTTACCGAAATTTTTGATAATGCTGCTAGCCTAGAACGCTTGTGTCAAATGAGCGGTGGTCATGTACGGGATGTGCTGAGGCTGCTGAATACTTGGATTATGGAAGAAATGAGTCTTCCCCTAACCCGTGAAACCTTAGAGCAAGTGATTCGTTCTCGGCGGAATGAGATAATGTTGCCAATTTCTGAGGATGAGTGGCAATTGTTACGTCACGTCAAAGAGAAGAAAAAGGTGAGTGATGACCACGGATATCAAAAATTGATCCGCAGTCGATTTGTGTTTGAATATCGCGATCGTGGCGAGTCTTGGTTTGATGTTAATCCGGTTTTGGCTGAGGCTAGGGAGTTGCAATGAGGAGGCAGGGGGCAGAAGGCAGGGGGCAGGAGGTGCAAAATTATCTCGTTTTTTCTAACTTCAAAGTTCTAAATCATGAGCTATAGAGAGCAATTTATATGGCAGCGCGGAGTGCAGATCGCTATTAACTGCTATCGACTTACCGAAAAATTCCCTAAGTCTGAACTTTATGGATTAACTAGTCAGATTAGACGCTCGGCAGTTTCTGTGCCATCAAATATAGCAGAAGGCTATGGTAGAAAAACACAGAACGAATATATCCAGTTTCTTCATATTGCTCTAGGCTCGCTTCGAGAACTTGATACCCAGTTGATTATTGCCAAGGAAGTTGGATTGACATCCCCGGAAATATTTACTCCTATTTTGGAAGAAGTTGATAGGTTTCAAGGAATCTTGGTGTCAACTATTCAAAAGATGAAGTCTTGAATCCCTCCTACCTCTTATCTCCTGCCTCCTGCCTCCTGCCCCCTGCCTTCATAAAGTTATGACAGACTCGCAACCACCAGAAGATGACCATGTAAACAACGATCGCTCTCTGAAACAATTAGCTTGGGCGATCGAATCCTCCGTGGGACAGTTTAAGCTGATATTGGCACGGTGTAATTATGCTAGCTTGCGCGATCGCTTAATCTCCAAATTGCAGGAAATTTGTCAAGTCGAAATTCATGTCTTGGCAGTGCAGCAATCAAACAGAACTCTTTATAGTGCGATTCAGGAAGAATTCGGCGCAGAAATACCAGCCTGTGTGATGGTTGTGGGTTTGGAATCAGTGCAGAATTTGTCTGTGATGTTAACTTCTGCGAATCAGGTGCGGGAAGAGTTTCGCAAGAATTTTGCTTTTCCCCTAGTGTTGTGGATTGACGATGAAATCTACAAGCAATTAATACAGCTTGCACCAGATTTAGAAAGTTGGGCAACTACAAGAAACTTTGATATATCAACACAACAATTAGTAGATTTTATCATTGAAACGGCTAATCAATGGTTTAGCAATAACTTAAAATTTAGTGTAGATGTATATATTAAACTGGAAAATGAGTTAGAAACGGCACAAAGAGATTTACTCAAAAAGCCAGATGTTTATAATTTAGAAATTCAAGCTAATTTAGAATCTTTGTTAGGTTTCATCAAACAGATAAATAATCAAAAAGATTCGGCATTACAGCATTATCACAAAGCTTTAGAACTTTGGCAACAAAATCATAATTTAGAGCGATGGGCAAAAGTCCTGGGTGAGATTGGCTTTTGCTATTATCTCAAAGCTTTTAAACATCAAGATATCAATCATCCAGATTGGCAAGCCACTTGGCATTATATCCAAGAGTATATAAATTTTATTAGCCGATTGAAAAGTCCAGATTTAATTGCTAATGCAGTAATTAAGTTTGGTGATATCTTACGAGAGTTGCAAAAGTGGGAAACATTGCAGAACCTTTCTGAACAAGCTTTAGTAATCCATCGAGCTAACAACCAGCTAAGAGAATTAGCCAAAGATTACGGTTTTTTAGCTGAGGTAGCTTTGGCTCAGAATAATTGGGTTAATGCAAATCAGTTAGTTAAGCAAGCCTTAGAAGTTTTTGCTGCGATTACAAATCTGGAATCAGCTAATATATCAGGAATTTTATCTAATATTACTGAAAAGGTTTTAAAATCAAAAGACTTCAGCTTATATCAATTTATTTTAGGTCGTTCTCAATACCATTTAGGTCAAATTCAAGAGGCAACCCTCAGCTTAGAAAATGCTAGGGATGTGGGTAATTCCCTAGAAGATGTCAGACTTTACTTAGATATTCTCAAGTTTTTGCAGCAGCTTTATTTTGAGCAAAAAGAATATTTAAAAGCATACAAAATCAAACAGCAACGGCGTTCAATTGAACAGCAATTTGGTTTGCGGGCTTTTATTGGTGCGGGTAGGTTAGAAGCTACAAAACAGGCATTTGTAGAGACATTGCGCTCAAACTCTCCTCAAGGAAATATTGCTCCAGAAATTGCTGCATCTGGTCGCCTGTTGGATATAGAACGTTTGATTGAACGCATGGGCCGTCCTGATTATAAGCTGATAGTAATTCATGGGCAATCGGGTGTAGGCAAAAGTTCCTTGGTGAATGCGGGACTGTTACCAGCTTTAAAGAATAAAGCGATCGGTACTCAAGATTATTTGCCGGTGGTAATGCGCGTTTACACCAACTGGGTGGAAGAGTTGGGCAGGCTTTTGGGAGGGAGTGAGGAATGGGGAGTTTGTAGAGACGCGATTCATCGCGTCTTTCCTGATTGGGAAGAGTCAGAACCTCAACGTTCAATCTCTGAACTCGGAACTTCGACCTTTGAACTCGGACGTTCGACCTCTGAACTCGGACGTTCGACCTCTGAACTCGGACGTTCGACCTCTGAACTCGGAAGTTCGACCTCTGAACTCGGACGTTCGACCTCTGAACTCGGAAGTTTGACCTCTGAACTCGGACGTTCGACCTCTGAACTCGGAAGTTCGACCTTTGAACTCGGAACTTCGACCTTTGAACTCGGACGTTCGACCTCTGAACTCGGACGTTCGAACTTTGAACTCGAAACTTCGACCTCTGAACTCGGAACACCGCAATATTTAATATCCAGACTTAAAGAAAACGAACAGCACAACCTCCGCACAGTCTTAATTTTTGATCAATTTGAGGAATTTTTCTTTGTTTACACCGAACCTGCACAAAGAAAGCAATTCTTTGAGTTTCTGGGAGAGTGTCTGAATGTTCTATCAGTGAAAGTTATCTTATCGCTGCGGGTGGATTACATCCATTACTTGCTAGAGTGCAATGATTTGTCCAGTCTCAAGATTATTGGCAATGACATTCTCAGTAATAATGTGCTTTACAAGTTGGGGAATTTCTCACCTGCTGATGCGAAGTCAATTATTCAGCGTTTAACTGAGAATACTAGTTTTCGCTTAGAACCTGCTTTAGTAGAACAACTGGTGCAAGATTTAGCCGGGGAATTGGGTGAAGTTCGTCCCATTGAGTTGCAGGTTGTGGGGGCGCAACTGCAAACGGAGAATATTACAACTCTGGCAGAATATCAGCAACGTGGCACTAAGGGGGAATTGGTTAAGCGTTATTTGGATGAAGTTGTTAATGATTGCGGTGAAGAAAATCAGCAAGCAGCAGACATATTACTGTATTTGCTGACTGATGAAAAAGGAACTCGCCCTCTAAAGACTCGCGCTGAGTTGGAACGTGATTTGATGCCGTATTTTTCGGAGATCCCCCCAACCCCCCTTAAAAAGGGGGGCTTTATTCTTTCTATCCCCTTTTTAAGGCGATCGCCGCAGGCGGGGGGATCAGAAGCTAGGGCGGGACAAACTTCTGAAATCGGTAAATTAGATTTAGTGTTGGAGATTTTTGTCCAATCTGGCTTAGTGGTTTTGCTACCAGAAAACCCGGCTGACCGTTATCAACTGGTACACGACTACATCGCCGCCTTTATCCGTCAGCAACAAGAACCGAAGTTAAAACAGGTAACGGCGGAACTTGAAAAGGAACGAAAACAAAGAAAACTGAGTGAAACGAAACTGAATAACTTTCTCAAACGTGCCCTTTTTAGTTCCATCTCCGCAGGTTTAGGATTTGCTGGGTTGGCAGTGGTAACATTCCAGTGGACTGTAGAGGCAAATGTTCAGCTAATTAACGCCATCAATAATTCTTCTGAAGCTTTTTTTGCCTCTGGGCAATATTCAGATGCTCTAATAACTGCATTAAGGGCAAGTAACAAACTCAAGCATACAATTTGGGCACAGCACAGAAGTGATACCCGAATGCAAACTATAGCAACTTTACGGCAAGCGGTTTACTTACAGCCAAATGAGAAGAAAGAAAACCGTCCCATAGAGGTAAATACTTTAGAAGGTCATAGCAGTGGGGTCATTAGCGTCGCATTCAGTCCCAATAGACCACAGTTAGCTTCTGCCAGTTATGACAAAACTATCAAAATCTGGGATGTCGGCAGTGGTAAACTCATAAAAACCTTAACTGGTCATAGCGAGTCTGTCTATAGCGTGGTCTACAGCCCTAATGGACAACAGTTAGCTTCTGCTAGTACTGACAAGACCATCAAAATCTGGGATGTCAGTAGTGCTAAACTCCTCAAAACCCTTACTGGTCATAGCCGTGAGGTGATTAGCGTAGTCTACAGCCCCAATGGACAACAGTTAGCTTCTGCTGGTGATGACAAGACCATCAAAATCTGGGATGTTAGTAGCGGCAAACTCCTCAAAACCCTGACTGGTAATAGCAGTGAGGTCGTTAGCGTGGTCTACAGCCCTAATGGGCAACAGTTAGCTTCTGCTAGTAATGACAAGACCATCAAAATCTGGGATGTTAGTAGCGGCAAACTCCTCAAAACCCTGACTGGTCATAGCAGTGAGGTCGTTAGCGTGGTCTACAGCCCCAATGGACAACAGTTAGCTTCTGCTAGTTATGACAAGACCATCAAAATCTGGGATGTCAGCAGTGGCAAACTCCTCAAACCCCTGATTGGTCATAGTATTTGGGTCAATAGCGTTGCCTACAGCCCCAATGGACAACAGTTAGCTTCTGCTAGTGGTGACAAGACCATCAAAATCTGGGATGTCAGCAGAGGTAAACTCCTCAAAACGCTGACTGGTCATAGCAGTGAGGTTATTAGCGTGGTCTACAGCCCCAATGGACAACAGTTAGCTTCTGCTAGTCTTGACAAGACTATCAAAATCTGGGATGTCAGCAGAGGTCAACCCCTCAAAATGCTTACTGGTCATAACAATGTGGTCAGTAGCGTGGTCTATAGCCCCAATGGACAACAGTTAGCTTCCGCTAGTTATGACAAGACCATCAAAATCTGGGATGTCAGCAGTGGCCACATCCTCAAAACGCTGACTGGTCATAGCCATTTGGTCAGTAGCGTGGTCTACAGCCCCAATGGACAACAGTTAGCTTCTGCTAGTTATGACAAGACCATCAAAATCTGGGATGTCAGCAGAGGACACACCCTCAAAATGCTGACTGGTGATGGCAGTGCGGTCAGTAGTGTGGTCTTCAGCCCCAATGGACAACAGTTAGCTTCTGCTAGTCTTGACAAGACTATCAAAATCTGGGATGTCAGCAGTGGCCACACCCTCAAAACGCTGACTGGTCATAGCAGTGCGGTCAGTAGCGTGGTCTACAGTCCCAATGGACAACAGTTAGCTTCTGCTAGTGATGACAATACCATCAAAATCTGGGATGTCAGCAGTGGTCAACTCCTCAAAACGCTGACTGGTCATGGCAGTGCGGTCAATAGCGTCGCCTACAGCCCCAATGGACAACAGTTAGCTTCTGCTAGTGATGACAATACCATCAAAATCTGGGATGTCAGCAGAGGTAAACTCCTCAAATCCTTGACTGGTCATAGTGGTTGGACCAATAGCGTGGTCTTCAGTACCAATGGACAACAGTTAGCTTCTGCTAGTGATGACAATACCATCAAAATCTGGGATGTCAGCAGTGGTCAACTTCTCAAAACCCTGACTGGTCATAGTAATGTAGTCGAGAGTGTGGTTTACAGCCCCAATGGACAACAGTTAGCTTCTGCTAGTGCTGACAAAACAATAATTTTATGGGATTTAGATTTCGATAATTTATTACTTAGTGGTTGCAAGTTGCTAAATAATTACCTCATTGTCCATCCAGAAGTGTTAGAAGAATTGCAATTATGCCAAACTCCATCGCGGTTAGTGCAAGGTGCGATCGCGTTAGTTATCCAAGGCGAGAAGTTAGCCCGAAATGATGATATTAAGGGCGCTGTTGAAAAGTTTGACAAAGCACAGCAGTGGGATAACAAATTAAAGTTTGATTCTCAGGCGAGAGCAAAAGAGTTGGCGAATCAAGGCAAGGTAAAATGAGGCTCTTTTAGTTGTATGAAGTTGTTTCAAAAATAAAATAAGAGTTCTATAGTAATTTATAACAGCAACATAATAAGAAATCATGATGAGCTTTTATTTCTACTCACCTTTATATTTGCTTTATAAATAGTATCTATACATTAAAACATCCTAATATATTAAATATTACTTTTTTAGCACCATTTTTAAATTTTATTTGTACCCAATGGAGTTAAGTTTACAAGAATTTAAGTCAAAACTTATATTAGAAGTCCAAGCCTGCCTGCAATTGGCAGTTCCTCTAGTAATTACTCAAATATTAGAAGCGGGCATTCCTTTATTAGATGGGGTGATGATGGGCTTACTTAACAGCCAAGCTTTAGCTGCGGGTGCTTTAGGCGCTGTTACCTTTTCAACTCTAGCTTCCATTTGTCGTTCTATTCTTTCAGCCGCAGGTGTGACTATCGCCAATGCTTTTGGTGCAGGAAAAATAGACCAAATTAGCCGTGCTACCGGTCAAGGAATTTGGTTAGCTGTGACGATGTGCTTACCTGTGATGTTTATCATTTGGCACTTTGACTATATCTTGCTGCTGACTGGTCAAGAAGAAAGCAATGTCTTATTGGCTCAAACATATTTGCGGTCTATTGTTTGGGGCTTTCCTGCTGCGCTCGGTTTTTGTATCTTAAAAGAAGTTAGCTCTGCCCTCAATCGTCCTCAATTCTTAACAGTAATTACGGTAACTGGACTATTATTAAATGCTGTTGCTAATTACGTGCTAATGTTCGGTGAATTTGGTTTGCCAGCCCTTGGTTTAGCCGGTATCGGTTGGGCAAGTACACTCATTTTTTGGCTGAATTTTATCGCCGCCGCCAGTTGGATTTGCTTCGATAACTACTTTAAAGACTACCAGCTTGATTTAGCTCTGAATCAGTTTGATAAAGATATGTTTATAGATATCTTCCAAACTGGGTGGTTTTTGGGATTGCAGTATGGAGCCGAAATTGGAGTATTCACAGCCACTGCTTTAATGATGGGGTGGTTTGGGACAGATACATTAGCAGCACATGAAATTACCGTTGAGACAGAAAGTTTTGTCGAAACGGTGTCTATAGGTATTTCTTATGCCGTCACGATGAGAGTAGGGCAGCTAAGGGGACAAGATGATCTTAAGGGTGCAAGCAGAGCAGGATTTGTCTGCATTGCGCTTGTTATTCCCTTTGTAAGTATTGTGGCACTAATTTTTTTGCTGTTTCCGAAATACATTGTGGCAATGTATTTGGACACCAGTAATTTGGATAATATCGAGATAGTTAAAACAGCAATTCCTTTCCTAGCTGCGGGGGCACTAGTCCAGATATTTTATTCTATTCAGACGATTGCTGCTGGTGCTTTAATCGGGTTAAAGGATACTAAAGTACCAGTGTTAATCACTATGTTTGCTTACTGGGTACTAGGTCTAGGTGGGGGCTATCTGATGGCATTCAGTTTGGGTTGGGGTGCTATAGGTTTATGGCTGGGTTTAGTACTAGGGCTACTCATAGGTGCAGTGCTTTTAACTTGGCGTTTTTATTGGCTGACGCGAATCTATCCCACTACGGTAGGGCATATCGGAAGTTAGAGTTTTTATACAAGACACTGCACGAAGGCGATCGCGTTATTTTTAACCACCTTATATCTCAATACACCAAAACACTTGTAGAGACGGCGATTTATCGCGTCTCAAAACCCACGATTTTGTACAAGTGGCGCTTAACCCAAGCGTATTGAGATATAATACCAATTTGAAAAAAGAATGCGACAGATGGTAAATGTATTATGTAGATAGCATTGAAGGTGGGTAATGGCAGGGGTTACACATATCGATATCCAAGAAAGTGTCGAAGAACTCGAGGCGTTGG
>NZ_JADEXU010000130.1 GCF_015206895.1 Nostoc sp. LEGE 12450
GGCTAATAAAGTTCTTTAATTTCAAGTTTGCAATCCCAGGTAGAAAGCAAGGAAGTAGAAAGCTCGGAACTGACAACCGTCGGGGGTTTCAACCTTATAGATCGTTACTACAATGGGCATTACGCCATAGATTGACCACAATGGCGATCGCTTTAGCTTTCTTCATTGCCAGTGTGATGCTGGTTCCGTTGATTCCCAAGGGTTTCGTTGATGATGGCGACTTTGGGATTTCTAACGTATCTATAGAACTAGCTCCTGGTTCGACATTAGAAGACGTTAACAAGGTAGTCACACAAGCGACTGATATCATCCGGCAAAATCCAGTAGTTGAACGTGTACTAGCAACCGAAGAGATCAATTCTGCAAACCTGGCAATTAATCTCAAACCCAGAGAAGAACGAAATATTTCTCAAAAACAGTTTGAGGAACAAGTACGCCCTGACTTTGAGCAAATACCAGGAGCTAGAATTAGCTTTCAAAGTCAGTCACCAGGCGACAGTCGGAAAGGTTTATCAATTGTTCTCAGAAGTGAAAATCCCGAAGCATTGAATCAAGCTGCTGATGCCTTAGAAAAGCAGATGCGATCGCTAGCAGGATTGGTAGAAGTGTCTTCGACTGCAAGCTTGGTTAAACCAGAGATTTTAGTAATTCCTAACCCACAACGGGCAGCAGATTTGGGAGTGACAGTACAAGCGATCGCTCGGACAGCTTCTCTGGCCACCATCGGCGATAATGAGGCCAACTTGGCAAAATTTAATTTAAGCGATCGCCAAATCCCGATTCGCGTACAAATCGATCCGAAAGTCCGGGCTGACATTAATACAATCACAAATCTCCAAGTCCCCAATCAAAGTGGCAAATTGATTCCCCTGGTAGCTGTTGCAGATATCCGTTTTGGTAGTGGCCCTGCAACCATCAACCGTTACGATCGCGCCCGTCAAGTTGCCGTAGAAGCCAATTTGCAAGGGATTTCTTTGGGAGAGGCTGTAGAAACAATCAACAAACTACCTGTGATGCAAAACTTACCGCCAGGGGTAGTACAGCAACCCTCCGGTAGCGCCAAAATTATGCAAGAAATTTTTGGGCGTTTTGGTGGCGCGTTAGGGCTGGCATTAATGTGTATCTATGCGATTCTGGTCTTGCTGTATAACAACTTTCTGCATCCATTATCGATTATGGCGGCGTTGCCATTTTCTTTAGGCGGCGCACTAGTAGCCTTAATGGTTGCTCAAAAACCATTGGGGATATATGCCTTGATTGGTATCGTGTTGCTGTTGGGGATTGTCACCAAAAACTCGATTCTGTTGGTGGATTATACAATCATCAACATGCAAGAAGGCAAAACTCAGCGTCAGGCACTTGTAGAAGCTGGCGTGTCACGTCTGCGTCCGATTTTAATGACTTCTCTGGCAACAATCGCCGGTATTCTGCCCCTAGCGTTAGGAATTGGCGCAGGTTCTGAAGTTCGGCAACCAATGGGAATTGCCATTATGGGCGGTTTCACAACTTCTACTCTGCTGACACTGGTGGTAGTGCCAGTGATATTTAGCTACATTGACAACTTCCAAACTTGGATTATGGATAGATTGCGCTATGGCTTTGCTAAGAAACCATCGCGTTAATAATTAATTGTAGAGACGGCGATTTATCGCGTCTTCTTAACCAAATCGTATTGCTTCCTTACAGCGTAAGTTTTACCCCACCCTAACCCTCCCCTTTCCAAGGGGAGGGAACTAGATTTCTTTTTCCCCCCTTTCCAAGGGGGGATTAAGGGGGGTAATTCGACTTGTGTGTACACCAAGAGGTTAATTTCCCTACTCCCCATTCCCTTAAATACTGTGCGATCGCATTTACCAGTGGGAATCATAACAAACAGATTCACCACAGTAAATAAACAATGGCTTACCAAAATATTACAGGCTCCCTTACCCCAGCAGATATCCAAGAAATTAAAGCAGCCTTTGCGACTATTGAAGCAAAGTTGCCTTTTCTGGTGACTCTGAGTGTAGAAGAACGACGCAAGTTATTTAAGATGGGCGATAAAAGCCTAGCTTTTGTCAACACTAGCCTGACTGCTGCCCAATCTAACCGAGAAATTCTCCCAGCCAGCTTTGATGTAGATGAGTTTTTGCGGGATTATCAACTAGCCGCCACTCTCAGCGAACTTCTGATTGGACTGCGACAACTGACAGAACAGGTAGATGATACCTTAATGGCTGTCGGTAGTGAGACAATGAGCAGCAGTTTGACAGTTTACGATTATGTCAAGACTGCTGCTAAGAAAACTCCAGGGTTAAAAACTATTGCCGAACAGTTAGGAGAACGGTTTAAAGCTATTAAAAGTAAACCTACTAAAACTGCTTCTGATTCATAAGCTTTAAACTTCGCGGGAGAGTCTTTAGGGATTTCCAACAAATAAACTATTCAATCTTGTGGGGCAGGCAACATGAGCGCCTTTGGCTATGGGCGGGCGAGACGACCACCCCACAAGAATTATTTGAGTATTTTTTTATTTGAAAGTTCTTTAATACTCGCGGGAGAGTCTTTGATACTCGTGAGCGAGTCTTTAATACTCGCGGAAGAGTCTTTAATACTCGTCGGCGAGTCTTTGATACTCGTGGATGAGTCTTTTATACTCGCGGGAGAGTCTTTGATACTCATGGAAGAGTTTTTTATACTCGTCGGCGAGTCTTTGATACTCATGAATGAGTCTTTTATACTCGCGGGAGAGTCTTTTATACTCATGGACGAGTCTTTTATACTCATGAGCAAAGATTAACATCCAGTCTATTCTCTTACTTTGCGCTCTTTGCGCCCTTTGCGGTTCGTTTCTTCATTCTCTTATTCCTACCTGAACGCAGCATAGTAAATTTTCAAATTTGGGATGCTCCCACAAATACAAACCTAAAAACCCAAAGAAAATCTGACTTTCTAAATCAGGAATTAGGAATTGCAAGCTTGGTATTATACCCATAGCCGTGTGTAATCTGCCACCCTGCCCTGATTTATGCTCATAACTCCCCGCTACACTAATAAGCTCTCCCTCTTTTTCCTTTTCTGTTTCACCCTACTCTTAACTCTCTTCCTCTCTCTACCTTGGGTAAACGCCAAAGAAACCCCCGAACCCAAACCCCAAGATTGGCAGATTAACGGTATATTAGCCGCCCTTGATGATGGACACGACCAAGTTAAGGGATATGCTTTCAAGCAATTAGTTGAATATAATCTGAAATATTTAAAATTATTGAGCAATAAACCGGAAAATATTGCTCAAAAAGCTGCCCAAATCCTCAAAGATGAAAAGGTGGACAACTCTGTTCGTGGCAGTGCGGCAGAGGCATTAGGGAATCTGGGACAAGCTGCGGCTAACTATGTCCCTGACATCCTCAAGTTCCTCAAAGATGAAAAGGTGGACAAGTATGTTCGTCGCAGTGCGGCAGAGGCATTAGGGAAAATCAGACAACTAAAGTTAGAAGAGGTTGTCGTAATTTTGAATTATGCCTACGAACCAAATCAACAATTCTTTGGTATTACCTCTGAGAATAATAACTTTGAATTTTGGCGATTTTGGACTTATTTCTTAGGTGGCAGTAGCGGGGAAGTCAAAACCCTGCTGACATGGCTAGGCAGACCTCAAGCAATTCCTGATAAATTGACACACGATGAAGGTTTAAAAACACTAAAACTCTTCCTTAAAGCCTGGGAACCCAGCCGAGATTTAGCGCGATTACACGAAGACTTAGCCAAACAAATCGCCGTAGTCGCCAGAAAAGTTTCTTGGCAACCAGGAGATATTCTCATTTTAGAAAAGCACTACAACAACCTCAAAGGACTCAACGAAGCTGATTCGCTCCTATCAGTCATAGTTAACCTCAAGGGTTGGCAGTGGTTTTTCAACGCCAGAACGACTATTTTGATTCACGCTGCCTTTTGGCTAGCCCTCATCTTTGCCTACCCCAAATTCCCCCAAATCCAAGCCATCTTCTTCTGGAACCCTTGGGTACGCCGTATTCTCGGCGTTGGTTATGTCGGCTTTCTCCTCACCTGGTTTCCCCCCTTCCGCCGCAAATTATTTGAACCCTTCAAACCTTCCCTATTAGCCGATGCCGGCTTAGATAATTTTTATGACCAATCATACTTCCCAGAATCAAAAGTCAAAGTTCCCACATCAGGAGACATCCAGCCAATTACCGCAGCCCTACCCAGCATTCAAGGACAAATTATCTTAGAAGGAGATTCCGGCTTAGGCAAGTCGATGTTTCTCCGTCATCTCTTGCAAAACTCCCAGCGCATCGTCGTTTATCTCCCCGCGCAGAAATGTCATAAAGGCGTAATTGAAGCCATTCAAGACAAGCTACACGGCCAAGCCCAAGATGCCGGCTTCCTGAAAAACCTGATTTACAGTGGCGCGATAGATATCTGCATCGACGGACTCAACGAAGTCACCGCCGAAACACGGGCAAAAATCTGCCAGTTTGTGGAAAGCTATTTCCGGGGCAACATTATCATGACTACCCAGCCCCTAGAGTGGACACCCCCCTCAACAGCCAAAACATACTACTTGCAGCCCCTTGAACAACAACAAATCCAAGAGTTTTTGATCTCCCGTCAGCCGCGACTCCCCCAAGATGCCAAAATTCAAGGTGCTGATTACGCCCAAGCTTGCACCAATTATTTAACAGAAGTCCTCAATAACCAGCAAGCCCAAGAAGAGTTAGATGCTGTCCGCCGAATTCTTTCCAATCCAATGGATTTAACAGTGGTAGCGCTGATGCTATCACAAGGTAAACAGCCAAACTTGTTTCGCCTGCAAGAACAGCAATACAACCTGATGGCGGCAGAATACCAGCAAGAATGGAAACAAGAATTTCCCCTCAAAAGATTTTCCGCCGCCGTCTACCAAATGCGACTCGATGACAAACAAGCCTTACCCGCCGATGAATTTCACCAAGTTGCCATGTCTTTAGAAGACGAGAAATACAAAATGGTAGTCAGCCGTCAGTGGCAAGATGAAAAAGGCGAAGCCAAGAAAGAATGGTACTTCCGCCACGATAAAATCATGGATTTCTTCTTGGTGCAAAACTTTCTGGGCGAAAGTGATGCCGCCGAAGGGCTATTAGTTGATAGAATCCCCAGTCAATTATTCGTCTTGCTGGGTCGTCTCTTCATATTCGCGCATCTTAAAAGTAGTATCGCGTTGCAAAAAACGCTGAATGTCGCGCGTGTAGAAGAGAAGTCGTTTGAACTTGTGGTTGATTTTCTGGTCTAACTGCCCCATGACCATTTGAACCACATCCTTCCGATTGACGTACTCTTGGATGTGTAAATCAAATCTTTTATCTAAATCTCTGATTTTTTCAGCGTTGCTGGCATAACCTTTTAAAGCTTCCTCAATCTGAGCAATTGAAGATGAAATTCGATTCATCTTACTGATAACGTTGATAGCCACACCAGCTAAAAGGGAAGCACTAACAAGAATCCCTAAAAATATTCCTGTAGTCTCAAGAGTGATTGTTATTCCTGGGGAGCTACTCGTAGAGCTAATAATAGCTATAGCTGGCTTTGTAGTAGTCATTATTCTAAGTGTATGAAATTTAATTATTGTTAGTTATCCACAAATTCCCATATCTTAAAAGTGCAATCTTGAAAGTATTTCGGTACTTCAAACGAAACTTGATAATCACTGGGAAAGTACAAAAATTTAATAATTACTGGTGTATAAAGAGAGATAAAGCGAAATTCCCCAAGTGCCAGCCCTAATAAAAAGGGTACTGGAACAGCTTGATTCAAATAGCCAGCTTTATACCAATTTGGTTTGGCTGTAGCACTAAATACTTGAACTGCAACAATTGAAGACAAAAAAAGGTGAGAAGGCTCAAAAGCTGCTATTGGTTCAACGATCCTCTCTCCTGACATCGTTGCATTTTTAGTGGAATCCATGATTAGATTCCACTTACTTGCATCACTAAATTGAGTCACTAGAGGACTCCCATTATTGTTAAATTATTTTCAATTGTTACCAAATAATCATCAATACAAACTTCTGCAACTTCCAAGCAATCAATATAATCTTGGAAGGAAATTTCACCTTTAGCAAATCGAGTATTAGCTAAGTAGGCAATTTCCTCCCGCTTGATTAAATCGCTTATTTCTTCTTGGGAGGCTTGAGGAACGAGAAAAATTTCGCACTTAATCAAGTCTGCAAGCATTAGAATTTCTCAGGAATGAAAGATACAGATTTAGCCTCCCCAGCAGCAGTAACCAGCGCAAGAATAGCCGCTTTCTGATCGCTATAAGATGGCTGTGCTGTAATTGCACCAAAGGGGAAAACATAAGCCGAATCAGCTTTAGTTTTGTAGGGAATACCCGTTAGCTTACTAGTGACGGATGTAAGTGTGGTCCCTGTAACGTTTCTGCAGGAAGCTTTAGCAGGTTTAAAACCTATAGCCCTAATGTCATTGTTGTCTACGGCAGCTATCCCTAATCCTGCCGCAGTCAATCCAAATAGAGCATACTGTCCTTGCGCTCTATTAGAGATGGTAGTTACGTATTCATCTGTTGATGCTGCGGGTAATGCGAAAGGTTTTATAGATATTTTGACAATCTTCCCAGGATTTGAAGATCCGGCTCTGGGGTAATCAATATCAACTTTTCCCGCCTTCCAGTCTTGGTATTTCTTTAATGGAGTGCCTGCTGGGGCATCTGGCACTACTCCATCCTCTCCCGATGAAGCTGGGCGAAGGTATTTTAATGCGGCATCTAAATTGTTAAATCGTTTAGCCATTGCTGTACACTACTCGGTTGCGCTTTATACATCCTGTATAGCATCGGATAAAGCGCACAGAATTCGTGTCGATCAGTATACTTGTTTCCATGAAAAAACTACGCAGCATTCACCCTTTCAATCACCGATCGCAGTGCGCTTTCTGGGGTTGACACAAGATTAATAACTGTCTGCCGTCCATTCAGGAATAACTGAGCGTGACGAAAGCGAACATCCACGATAGGACGTTTTACAGGCTTCTTGACCTGCCGCCCATAAACCAACTGAGTGCCTGGATTGCTGGGATAAAGTTTGTCAGTGTCCATAAAATCGACATTGGTACTATCAAATGGGTGTCCTTGGATCTGAAGTACATTACGCGCCAGTCTCTCACCCTCTGTTTTGGACTTTACTAAAAGCCGCAGATCGTAACCCCTATCAAAATCTTTGTAGTAGTAGTAGTGAATCCCCTTCTCCCAGACAAAAATAGGATTTGCGAATTCGCGCTTAATATCTCGGGCCATTTCTTCAGCTTTAGCGCGGGTGTAAGTTTGGGCTGATTCATTCATCAGCCTAAAACAAATCTCTCCTCGTCCTGGTGCAGTGCGATCTGTTAGGTTTGTATATCTTTCGCGGAAGTAAAGCTTAACTTGAGGTTTAAAAGTAACATCACGCTGATAATCAGCGACAGGGATGCCATAGATGGGAGCTTGCAAAGACTGAGCGTGACCTACGGTAATTTCAAATAGCCACAAACGTAACTGGGTCATCGCTACAGTGTCAGCATCATCTATTAGACAAGCTTGCTTTAATGCTGGCTTAGGGCTTGAAATATCGCCGTCTTCTTGATTTTTGAAGTACTGCCGGACTAGTTTATTGTGGTAAAGCCTGAGCATATCTTGCAGATGCTCCCACTGATCGAAATTAGGAGGTAATGGCATTAGTCATCAGCCTCCAAATCATTTTCTAGTAATTCAAGTCCTTTACTAATTTCTTTAGCAAGGTCAAATTCTACTTTTTTATCTGCATTTTCTTCAGTCGCAATACCGCTTTCTTTTGGCGTACCATCGGGGTTTTTATCGCCTTTGATAGCTGATTTAAATTCGGCGTTAGCAGTATCAATTTGATTTTTGGCATCAACAATGCTAACAGGGACTTGCACCACAGCTTGTATGGTATTAGCACCAGCTTCAGCGTTGTTCAAGAAGGTAAAATACTTGTTATGAAAGTTTGGGTTTGGATGAAACCACTCATAAGCTCGTTCAACAACAGCACCCCACTTTTTGAGTGCATTACCAATTTTTGCAACATGACTTCCAATAACTTCTAGTCCATTTATAAGTACGCTTGTAGCATTTGTAATTGCATTAAAAACGTTAGCAGATGATTGATAAATTCTATTGGCAAGCGCCCATTCTTGGGTAAGTTTAGTGTAATTATCTGCCCCAATCGCGTCTTGAATGAGGGTTTCTGTGGTTTTTCCAATTACTGCTCCTACATTTATCGGGTTTCCGTCAAGTCCCTTTGGCAGCACTAAACCTAAAACAGTATTGATAATACTGCCAAGGGTTTGTCCTAAGTTATTCGTTAACATCAACGCATTATGCAATGTTGTAGCGAATGTTAGTACAGCTAAAGCTTTCTCGATATATGTGTTATTCGCAATTGCAGTAATGAGTGCTGTTATCCCTGCTAATTGTGTTGTGAAAAATGCACGAACACCACCCACTAAACCTCTAGAAGTATTATTGATATCTAATCTAGTTTGCTGATGTTGTGATGCAATAAAAGCTTGTAAGTTTGCAATATCTGCTGGGTTCACATCAATACCATCCCTCCCGTTAATACCGTTAATACCGTTAATACCGTTTCTGCCATCCCTACCGGGAGTACCATTAAGCCCGTCTCTACCTGGCATACCGTTAAAACCGTTTCTTCCAGGTCTACCATCACGGCCTGGCACTCCTGGTGTACCAGGTAAGGTGATAACAGCCGTAATCCCATCTCTACCGGGTGTTCCTGGCACACCCTGTAAGCCCCTCTCCCCTTGTCTACCAGGGATTCCAGGGATACCTTGTAAGCCTCTTAATCCCTTGAAAGTCTGATAAAGTGCGATCGCAGTCAATGCCGTAGTCAATGCCGTCCCAGCCTTACCTAGCGCGTCACCCCCAACACGTAATGCCTGCTTACCAATGCCCTCTGCTTCAGTTGCTTTTTGGTATGCTGTCGTAGCATTTTCGTTGGCGATTTTGGCGTTACGCACAGCACCATCAGCAGTAGTTTGCGCTTGTTTAGCATCACCAATTGCGTTATTTGCTGTACTTTGTGCCCTACCCGCTAGAACGTTTGCCGCGCCTGCTTGTAATCTCGCTGATTCACCGATATCCTTGGCGTTTTCAGCAATCGCTTTGACGTTGCCGATCGTTACTTCGTTTCGTTCAATTCTATTTTTGAAGCCCAGCAACGTACCCAGGACACGCGATAATTCACCACCCAGAGCTACTACAGAATTTTCGACAGCATCGATACGAGCTCCGAGCGTTTCCAGTACGAACAGCTGCTCAATAAGAGTGAAAATAGTAGCTACGACATTGAACAGTTCTAAAACACGACCCGCAAGCCTGGCGTATGCCCCTAATGCCTGTTTTGAAATACCAACAGCTTCCGCGGCTTTTGCGATCGCACCACCCACTTTATTTTCCAGCGCTTGTATACCCCTGCCGATACCGTCCATCCTTGAACCAATGCCATTAACAATTCCCCTTAGACCTCCTACTTCATTGCTGGCATCTGCTGCACTTTTAATCGCTTGTGCCGATTTAGTTACAGCACCTGTGGCTTTGCCGTCAGCTTGATTTGCTAGCCCTTTAGCAAGCCCAGATTCTCTAGTGGCGATTTTAGCGATATCTTCAGCAGAGTTCGCCTTTATTCGCGCTGCTTCTGCTTGTTTTGCAGAAAGCTCTGCTTTTTGTTGCGCGTACCCAGCTTTATCAAAAGCATTGTTTGCTTTGCCCCTAGCTGTGCCCGCCATAGCTGAGGCTTCATCAGCCGTTGATTGTGCAGATGCCGCTTTTCTGTTTGCAGCTACTGCCTCGGCGCGTGCTGATCCAGCATCACGAGCAGCATTTGCAGCATTGCTTATAGCATTATCGGCAGTACTTTTAGCACGGAAAGCCTTTTCTAGAGCTTCTCTTGCAGTAGCTACCCCATTATTAATTTGCGGTTCAAGTTTCGAGTAAACTACTGCCACGCCACCTGCAACAGCAGGCGCTATCTGAGGGACAATTGAAGCTTCTGATAGTTTGACGGATTTTTGAATTATTGCATTTTCATCAATATTTTTTAATCCAGCTATCTTCGCATTAATAGCATTAATTTGCGATTGCAACTTGTCGCAGCAATCGCACTTTCCAGCGCAATCAAGCGCTGATTGCATATTCCCAATTACGCTTTGAGCGCTCATTTTTTTAGCTACAATTTCTATTCTTTAATTGCCCAGACAATCCTTCAATTTGTGCCCAATCACTATTACTAATACACTTACCACTACAGCCAGTCCCGCAAGCAGTTTCACACTCGGACAGTGATTCATGTATCCCCGGTGTGTCATAAACATTCGCCTTAATGCAAGCTCCGTTTATGCAGTCATATTTTTCTATAGGGTCGTCGCACGCAGAAATTTGAACAACGGTAAAACCTCGGATTTCGTAACCAGACCAATTACTACCAAGGAAAACTTCACCATCAGCATGGACTAAATATAAATCGTTTCCGTTGTTACCTAAACGATAAGAATAGCCGCCGCTAAAACATCCTTCTGGTGAATAGCTGTAGGGAAAAGTTTCATTAAGGCGCGGAAAATACGAGTAGCCTATGTCAACCCTTACCTGATATGTAGTCATCAGTAATCCGTAGGCTGAATTGATGCACCAGTGTCAATTTTTGCGAGACTTAGGGTTAGTTGATCTTGTCTGTACGCAGTGTTATTCGTTCCTCTTGTGGTAAAGCTTGAAAAACCGTCTGCAATAATTAAGGACTGATCGATATTTGCGTCAAAATTCGCTTGACTTAGATAAGCCTTAGCGCCAAGGAAGACCGCTGTTAAATGTCCTTCTGCCGTTGCCGTGGAAGGTGTTGTTAAACCTGCTGCGGTTAACGCGCTATCTGGGATAAAAAGCCCTGCACTGGAGGTAGTCGCGCCGCTAGCTAATCGCACTGCACCTGTGCCAAAAACTTGTACAAAAGTTGGTTCTGCCATGAATTTTAAATCGGATTTGATGAAGTGATAAATCCTTTGTATGGCTGATTGAAATTTATGTAAATGTTCCACTTTTATGTAAAAGAGGAAGTACTTTATTGAATCAACATACTGTAAGGACTGGATTCTAGAAAGAATGCTGATTTTCAAAAATTAAAATATACCTGTTTAACCCTGCCACAAGGTTAAACCGGAAGTCATACCCCCGAAAGGATTTTCAACAGCCTGAGTAGCTGTACTGATTTTGATAGGAAAATAATTTATACAAATCTTTAAAATAGGATGATTTTGATGAAAATTACACCAAGGCTTCAGTATGAACCGCACCACGATCGCAGTGACAAACACTTCTAGGGCGAATACTCTGAAGATTCGTATTCAAAGCTATTTGCGCGATCGCTTTCTAAGGTAGAAGGGCGATCGCGTTTTACTATGCTTGTTTACATCTCCTCAAATTCGCCTAAGTGAGAAGTGACGACTGTATTCTTCGGAGTTGTAAATATGAAATGGCTAACAGAGGGGCGATTGGGCACGGTCTTGAGAATGCAGTCCTCAATCCACTCGTAGTCATCATGTCCGAGAATGCGTACCTTAAATTTACAGGTTGGATTCTCAACTTTAGAACCGAAATATTTCCTTGTCTTCTCTTCCCACTGTTGAATGACACCACATTCCTTAGCCAGCCTGGGCAGCACCTTTTTATCTGGGGTTGCCTTGATGCTCTTAGTTAATGTCTGCCCGTCTGGTGTCTTGAATGTCAACCAGATTTTACTCTCACCACTTGTTTGGAAGCGGTGATATGGTTCGGCGCTGACCTCAACCGTTCCAAAGTCTGACTCTACTTTGAATATGAAAGGTTTAACGCCCTCAAATGTTTTGTAATAGCTGCATTTCTCTGGGCAAGTAACAGTAAGACTGTCAATCCGATCATCAGCAGGGGGCAGGGGGGCAGGGAGATGATCGTGTTGCACACTATTTTTTTCAGAAAAGTTGGGCAAAACATCTGGATCATCTGGATCATCTGGATCAAGCTTGCTGTGACTGGGTTCTGGATGATCCAGATGTTTTTGGGTATCTGGATCATCTGGATCACTGACTAAAGAATGTGTTGTTTGAGGCAGTGAAAGCTGAGAATACTGATCCAGATGATCCAGATGTGGAAAAACATCTGGATCATTGTTAAACCCTTGCTGTGCCTGGGTTGATCCAGATGATCCAGATGATCCAGATGTTTTCTCAACTTTTCTGAACCAACAACGTAACGCATGACCGTTGACCCATTTTCTCTGTTGCTGCCATCCAGTTTGTCTCATAACAGCTGACACTCTTCTCTCTGCTACCTTGTCCTGACGGCCTGTTTCTATTTGCAGTCCGTTGAGGAGAATGTCATGAGTTGTTATCCCCTGCTTGTTCTGAACAAACATCATAATTATTTCTTCCCAAGGGTCGGCTGACTGGTATTCCTTGTTGGCTTCAGCTTGCAAAGCATATTCGGAGGGAGTCAAATACCAGATGTGTCCCATTTGATAAAGCTGGTTTGCAGCTGCCCAAATCAAATCTCGTTCTCGGATAAGTTCTTCAACAGGAATTCTTTGGTTAACGGGGATAATCAAAAATCGGCGGTTGCCTGTGGGGTCGTTGAGTAGCTCTTGTTCGTTGGAAGTTCCAACTAGAATGCAGGCCCGGGGATGTTCCTTGATTTCGCGATCATAAGGATAGCGGAAAGCGTCTGTGCTGCTACTCAAGAATTTCTTGATGGAGCCAACATCTTTTCTTTTGTAGATATGCTCAATTTCGGGTAGCTCTAAACCCCAAAACTGGTGCAGCTTCATTAACTCGTCTTTTTCGTTACTGTCACTGAGTTCGTCGGTGAACCAGTCAGCGCCAAATAGCTCCCGCCAAAAGGTGCTTTTTCTCAAACCCTGTGCGCCAACAAGAATGCAGGCATCGTCAGCCTTGCACCCTGGTTGCCTAGCTCTAGCAACAGCAGCGATGAGCGCTTTCTTTATATATGTATTGTGGAGTGGGTCGGCACTGCCAAAGTATTTGAAGGCTAGGTTATCCAGGATTGATGTATCTGGATTGGGAAATCTCGCTGCTAGGCTGTCGAGATATTCAACGACTGGACTGTAAGCGTTGTTTTTTGCGATCGCCATAACTATTGAGTGTGAATCTTCTTTTGAGATGTCTATGTCAAATTCCAGAGCAATGTAGAGTTTTAAAAGGTCTAAATCTAGTCTGGAATCATCTAATTCAATCTGGTTTTTGAGTAAATTTAATCGAATAGAATCACCCCATCCCTGCTTAATAATTTTGTAAGCACGGTAGAGTCTAGACTTCTTCTCTTCGTCATCAAAATCAAATTCTTGGGCTTTGCGTTTCTCGTCTAATTCTTTCTTCCACTCTTCTATGGTGGGAGCCTCCTCAATCAACTTTCTAAATTCATTTCCACCTTTAGCCGCAATAAAATCATCCATGCCTTTAAGGTCAAGGAAAGGCAGGCTGATAATCATCACTTTGGAGCCAGTAGCAGATAAGTCACGGGCTAAGGATATCAAAGCATTTTGAACGGGTCGCTTTTCAAGTATGTCCGCATCAAAACAGAGGTAAAATGTCCGCCCAAACCCTGCAAAAGCTTCTAGCCAGTAGTGTAGTCGCCCAAATTTCCGACAGGTAGTAACACCAGGAAGGCTGATGGTTGGAATTCCTAGACTTAGCCCTGCGCCTGCTTTTTTAGCACCTTCGGTTATAAGAATGGGTTGGCTTTTATCTTCTATGATCGCCTTCCAGTAGTTCTCAACACCTGTGTTCAAGAATAATGGTGCTGTGCTGGCTCCAGTCGTGCCTATGTATTTTTGAAATTTGCCTCTTTTATCGATTGGGGCTGTATCAGGTTTTACTTGTACACCTTCTAGGGTGTTCTCTCCAGTCAAAGGGTCAACACCTGAAACACACCATGCAGGTACTAAGTGGTCAGAATGCCTCCGACGGCTTTTAGTATTCCGATTTAAGATTTTATCGAGTTCTCTAGAATCTTCGATTGTTCGGAAGTTAAGGTTGATTATTGTATCAGAGATAGCACTGGATTTGAACTCTTTCCAGTGGCGTTCTAGCACACCGTTTACAACACTAAGGGAAGATAAAATCATTGTTCTACCCTCCAATTAATGTTAGAATTGTTGATAACAAAGAAAGATTCCCTAATCTTTCTTAAAAAGTAATTTTTCATACATTAAATCCTTTTCTTTTGACTCTAGTTAATCCCTGGGGTCTTTTTTTTGGTTGTTAGAAAGGGTCGATCGCACTCACTTTTAAAATCCATCAGGACAATCGAGCTTGCGTTGCTGTTGCTCCTGGAGCAATTTGAGAATCTGCTCCGCGGCGAATGAGCGATCGTAGTGTGGCAGCCCAGAACTGGACATGGCAGCAAGCAGGATTTGGATTTGTTCGTCATTATCGACTTGTAAATTGGGGAGTAAATTCAACATCAGCCTTCCATAAGCCCTTACTTCTTTGTGAGTGAGCTTGTCGCCATGCTCGTTTTCTTTGATTTGTTGGAGAAAGTGAACGATCGCTTTGGTAGATCCATCGAAGCCAAACATATTGGTTAACTAGGGCATTGGGCATTGGGCATTGGGCATTGCGATCGCACTTCAGGCAGCAGTGAAGTCAACGTAATAGGCAGTCCCAACAGAGAATTGAGCCGATGCCTCTGGGTTGGTGATTTGGAGTGTGATGTTACCGGCTGGTGTCGCTTGCCAGAAAGTTAGGTTTTCTTCGTTAGGCGGGTTGCTGGTCACTGGGGTGAAGATAACTGTTGCTGTCTGGGTTTCGTGGTTAAGAGTATTTTGCTGACAGGTGAATTTAGCTCTGATCATTGGTTTTATTCCTTGGTGGTCAGTGGGAAAGATTAGGGAAGGCGGATGAAGTTCGTAGCTTGATCCGCCATTTTGTTTACCGAAAGTGAAAATCGAAATGAATAATGAGTGCAATCTTGCGGACAATGATGTTTTGGCTGCTGAAACATCACTAGGTTTTGGAACTCACAAAATCTTAAAATTTAGCGAACTTAAAGCATATATAAAAGACTGGGTAGCACGGATAGAGAATAAAGGCGGTATTGAAGCTCAATGGTTCAAGGAGGGACTTGTATGCCAAGTTCTATGCATCAAAGGAGGTGGCTGGCAAAAAGGACGATTGCTATTTCGGATGGAGTTTATTCCAGATGAGCCAGAAGTTCCTCAAATCAACCCTTCTACAGTTGCTAATAAACCACAATCACCATTAGCTGATCTCCGATCGCACCTCGATGTCTAATCACAGATGTATCGCCTGCTGATGGCGGGTTTCGTGGTTGAGAGTATTTTGCTGACAAGTGAATTTAGCTCTGATCATTGGTTTGATTCCTTGGTGGTCAGTGGGAAAGATTAGGGAAGGCGGATCGAGTTGGCGCTTGATCCGCCATTTTGTTTACCGAAAGAGAAAATCGAAATGAGTATCGAAAGATTTGGGTTAGATCCTGAGAGTAAGTTGGGGTTGAGCGAGGATGACGTTATTACCATTCAGTCAAAAGACTTTGGATTGGAGACCATGAGCAAGATTAGTGTCCTCATTCAGGCGATAACGAGATGGTCTGCCCAGAACAAGAGCAACGTAGGCTCTGAGGCTCAATGGTTTGTGGAACAAGGGATTTCATGTGAAATATTGCGTACAGTAGGCGGAGGCTGGCAGAAGGGAAGATTCCGTATTCGGCTACAATTCATCCCTGACAACCCAGAGGCTTTTTTGAAAACCTCCCTGCCTGAAGATGAAAAGCCACAGTCACCCTTGGATGATCTTCGATCGCACCTCGATGTCTAATACTTACAGATACGTCGCCTGCTAATGAGTAGGCGACATATCCATGAATAAAGCCGTCCTCACCTTTATAGGCAGGACGGCTTATTCATGATTGTCTTCGCTGGGCGGTTGAGACTTACCCTCGCTCGAAACTAAGTTATAAATTTCTTCCTCAAGTTCCTGAACCTCCTTTCGGAAAGTTTCTTCTTCTTCCTTGCTGTTATCAAGCTGAGATTCAAGAAGACCCTGATGTGCTTTGAGGTACGAAAGATGCTTGTATTCAATACGCTTGAGGCGCTCTAGGATTTTCCCAGCAGGACTGCCTCCGAGTTTATTCGTTCTCCCAGGGGTATTTTCCGTTGAGCAATTAGCCTGATTAAGTCTGATCTGTTCAATCCCATTGAATGAGCTTGAATCCTGAAGTTTTCCCAATCTTTCTCGCTGATCAGAAATGTTGCTCGAATTGAGTCTTCTGCCAATTTCTTGGGTCTGGCCATTTTTCCTTACCACAACAATACCCCTCATTTTAATGTATGAACAAAACCCTTCTATATGAATAAAATGCTTGACAGGTTTCATTCATACAATATACTAGCATTAGTTATATATGAAAGTAATGAATGATGTCCACCCCAAATCAGGCAGAGATAGCAGCCTGCCAGCACTGAGCAAACACCAAAGACCTGCTAGGGGCTGACGACTAATCACTGACAACTGCATTCACCCGTAAGTCGTAGCGTCGCTGGGCTAGCAGTACTTAGCTTCCCTCCATGCTGAATGTATTAATTAAAAACTGTTCTTACCCGTAAGTCGTAGCGATCGCGGGGTTAGCGGTTCCCATTAAAAATCCAGAGCGAAGTGCCCTGGATAGCCCAAATTCGACAGGCAGATAAATAACTTTGAAAGAGTGGACGACATGAATGTAACAGAAATTATCGCGGCGCAAATAGCAATAGAAAGCGGTCAAAGCCAGTTACCACAAGCGATTTACGACCAAAATCAACCCACTTTATTGAGCGACTATTAAGCCACTATGACTGACCAACAGATAACCGATAAACCCATGAACGGGCGACTAACAAGCCCCATTAACAGCCGCAAAGGTCGCAAGAAGGAGTGGAAGGACTTAACTATTGACCCACTCTCGGAAGGGTATGACAGCCATTCAGCCGACTATGTAGTGGGTAAAGCCCCAATTACCTGGGCCTTACTCGAAGTAGGTCAACTATTTTCTCGTTCCAAAAGCGGGAAGAACTTACACGTCAAGTTGAATGACGGTCGCGCAATTTGTCTTGATACCCGGCGACCAATTGAATTTAAGCCATCAATCCGCAACTCTACACAGGTTTGGGTTGTGACTAATTTCAATTCAACTTCTGCTAACAAAGCCGATTTTTAAAGGCGATCACCATCCGCACAGATTCGCGATCGCCGTTGTCATGCGGCCACATCAATGAAAACCACACACTCCAAAATTATATGACCGATCAGCCAAATCCCAGTAACGAAATTCACAATGTCGGCTTCCCAGAGGGGCAGCTACTAGGCAATGGGGCGACTGTCGAGGAGTGCGCCGAAATATCATCTGCTTACCTCCAAGGAAAGCCACTACCTATTAGCGATAGCCCCGTTGTCAACCGAATTAATGACCGACTCACTGAGACTAGCGGTTACGGCAAATACAGCGACTGGGGGCAATAGTGAATCAAACAAGCATTCTTATTTGCATCATTGGCGCTGTAGCAATTGCGATCATCACCCTGTGCAAACCGGAGGGCAGCCGCCCTTTCTACCTCAAAATCGAGGTGCAGTATGGCAGATGAGCAAAAAATAGTTGTAGAGGTTCCGAGCGATCGCGGTCACTACTCCCCAGTCCCGATTCCCCAGTCATCTAAATTGGAGGAATTTAAAAAGGGGTGGATAAACGCGATCGCACTGCCAGACAATCTGCCAGACTTAGCTTACACACTTGCTTCCACTGTGGCGATTCCCGCTTTATTTAGTAGCTGCTGGGTGAGCATTCCCTTTCCTGGATTTATCCGCCTGGGAGTTTTGGGAGTTTTAGCGATCGCTGGAATTGTCGCCCTTTACTTACGGCAAGCCGTGCCAGAGGTCAAAGACATTCTCCTGCTCCGTGTTGGCTTAATTGCTGTGGGGGTACTGCTAGGAATATGAGCAGTGATTTGCACCCTTCCCAGTTACACCAGCACTTGCAGATGTACGCCTGTGCCAAGTGGTCATTTTGGGGAAGCTTGGTTGTCAGCTGTGGGCTGTTATTTTTGGGGGCAAGTCAAAAGCCTGAGTCTAAGCCGTGGATACTTGGTGCGTCTGTTGGCGTTCTTGAAGTAGGCCGCAGACATCGCCAAACAGCCAAACTCCTCCAAGAATCGCTAGGCGATATCGACCAAGCATCACGGGTCAACTTTCAAGCTTGGGCCAGAACTCAGACACAGCCTACCGCACAACTAGCCCTGACAGTTGGCGCGATCGATGCCAACTGGAAACCAGAGAACTTAATTACTGACCCGGTTGAGTACATCCAGAAAAAGCAAAAGCACGTCGCCCTAGTCGGTGGAACTGGCGACGGGAAGTCAACCTTTACCCAGTATCTATCCTCCAAAATCGGTGGCAGGGTCATTGTCTATGATTCCGACGCTAAACCAGATGATTGGTCATGGATTGATCAAGCCGATGTCATTGGCCGCAAAGGCAACTTCAAAGCCATCGACACCGCAATGGGCAACGACCTCAAAACCTTAGAGGAACTGGTAGAGCTTCGCGGAGAAGGAGGAGATAACGCGATCACCGGTCGGGAGCGATTCATGATTGCTGAAGAATTCCCCATTTTGGTGGATGAATGCGACAATTCCACCCACTGGATTAAACGCCACGCTAAACGGGGCAGGCGATACAAACAGTTCATTTGCGCGTTAGCCCAAAATGACACCGCAGAGAACTTTGGGTTGCAAGGTGACAAAGACACCCTTTACAGCTGCTTCTGTTTAGTGAGATTAGGGCAGTTTGGGCGCGACTACGCCAGGACTAAACTTAAAGATCCTCAACTAGAGCAGTGGTTGAAAGCTGGTGGTAAAAGGCGGTTCATGGTCGATGACTGCCCTTGTGAACTTGACCTGAGCAATTGGGGAACAGGAGCGACGGTGCAACCAGAAACCTCCGGCGGGGGAAATGAGGAGGTGCAATCGCAGCCGGAAGCCATGAATGAGTTTGAGCAATTTATCCTTGACTGGGGTCAACAGCACCCAGGCGAGGTTTTAAAAGCCAGAATCCTACTGCAAGCCAGCCGCTTGTTTGAGGGAATGCAGCCTGATGAGGTGCGGATTATCTTCGCTTCTATGGCTGATAGGAGGCTAGGGGAAGTAGAGGGAAATGGCGATCGCCTCGGCTGGAGGTGGTCAAAGTAATGTCTACAGCTTGCCTACAGTCCGTCTACAGGCTGTAGGCAAAGCTTTACAGGCGAATTGGTTATCCAGCTTCAAATACTTTGAGAGTTACAACCAATGCCTAACACCTAATCGCTGGTTGAGTTATAGACCGTCTACACCGTCTACAATTTTTTAGCCCCAAAAATTCGGCTGTAGACGGCTAAAATCTTTCCCAGAGCGGTTTTTAGCGATTGTAGACAAATTTTTCGGGGTTTAAAAAACTTAAAAAATCGAAACAATTTTTAAATCTGCAATGAAAGATTGTCCAATTGGTTTAATTTGTAGCGATTTCAAGTGCGATCGCGGCTACTGCCAAAATTTAGCTGACCCGTGGCCATTGCCTTGCCACATTAATCCTGTATGGTTGCCAGGGGTTAATTTATGGGTGGAAATTCCTGGATTTGATTACAACTCGCCCAATGTAGAATATCTGATTATTCAAGCTGAAGAACACAATCGTTGGGCGGAAAGTGTCAGACAAGAGATGTGGCGAGGTGGCTGGTGGAAAGCTGAAGACCTACCGTATCAACCGCATCCAGAAGGCGGACTAATGGTAATTCACCATTTAATACTTGATGAAGAGATAACTTTCTCTAGTCCCTGGCTTTATGACCCCAATAAGCCATACAACTGTTCACCCACCCACTGGGAAGAATTTATGCCACCTGTCCCGCTAGACGGCTACAGACGTGCGTTTACGGATGATTACATTGAGCCGGATGGATTTTATCGTGCTTTCCTATTGCGCTGGCCTAGCGATTTCGTGGAGCATGGATATGACGACTGAAGACAAGTGGATTAGCTCCGACCCTAGAACAAAGAAACTGGTTATTCGTTTCTGGGTGAAAGGATTTCCCAAACAATTTTTTATCAGCACTGGGCTGAAAGATACCAAACGCAACCGGGAGATTGTCAGATCCAAAAGGGACGCGATCGCCAACGACATTGCACTCGACCGCTTTGATTCGACGCTTAAAAGCTACCAATCCCAAGCCAGCAAAGAAGCCGCGGCGGTCGCGGTTGCACTCAAAGAAACTCAAACTCAGTGCAGCTTACAAGAGCTTTGGGAACGGTTTACCCAATTCAAGGCAACTCAAATCGAGGAAACCACAATTTTAGAGAAATATCGGACAATTGCTCGATACATTCAGCGCCTGCCCTCCCAATCCCCAGAAGATGCCCCAGTGATTCGGGATTGGATTTTAGATAATCTGACCCATTACATGGCTTGGGAAACTTTAAATTGCTTGAGTCGCTGCTGCGAATGGTCGAGCGATTCGGGCTTGATAAATGGCAACCCATTTTTTAAACTCAAAATTCCCAAACCGAAAAACAAGTCAACCGACGATTACTACAAAGCATTTACCCTGGAGCAACGGGATTTGATTATTCAAAGCTTTGAAGAACATTCCCTGTATGCCCACTACGCGCCTTTGGTGAAATTTCTGTTTTGGACTGGCTGTCGTCCTGGGGAAGCTTTCGCGCTTACCTGGGGGGATATCAGCCCAGATCGCCGCCGCATTGGGATAAGCAAATCTTGCAACCTTCACCGCATTCACAAAGGAACCAAAAATGGGAAAAAGCGAATCTTCCCGTGTCAGAACGGGTCGAGAGTCCAAAAGTTGCTTTTGGATATCTGCCCAGCGCATTCCCAGCCGCACAATTTAGTTTTTCTCAGTAAAACCGGACGACCAATGACTAGCAGCATCATGTTTGGTTTTTGGAATGAATGGAAGTCAAAATCCAGCACCTTCAAATATCTAGGGCTAGTCAAGGAATTAGCGAACGAGGGAAAGATCCCTTACCTCAAGCCCTACGCTACCCGCCACACCTTCGCCACTTGGGCCATAAGCAGTGGTGTGTCAGCCGACAAAGTTGCCCTGTGGATTGGAGACACGGTAGAAACTGTTCTCGCCTACTACTGCCATCCAGAAATAGTTAGCGCGGAGTGTCCAGATTTTTAGAGTCATGCTACTTAAATGCTACTTAAACGGTAGCCTAGAAGAATCACCACATCACTCCACGGGGGCCCCTCATGTTGCCTAAACCCAAGAAATATTGGACACCCCAGCACTGGGCAAGTTGGAAGCCTTTCGGCATTGGCGAACAGTACCCTAACAACTATTGGGAGGTCTGAACTATATCTGCAATATCTATACTTTTAAGGATTATTTTCATTAGTGCTACTTGTTTGCTACTTAAACTCACTATTTTTAGCTTTATTTTTCGCGATCGCAAGCAACCATCATGCTACTCAAATGCTACTCATTGGGAATGACACGATAGGCAATACAGCCCACAAGTGACAAAAACGGAATTATGACCAATGGCAAAATTTAAAGAATTTCTCAAAGAGTGGATATCTTTATTTTCCTCAGTAATAGCTTACCAAGACAGTATTTATGGATACCCTCAATCACGTTGGTTAATGTTGGGTATGCTTCTTTTAGGATTTGGCTTTTGGATTGGGGTTTTTACTTTATTTTTTAGCGTCAAGTGACAAAATGGAGATTTTGACCAATGGAGGATCTGAGTAATACAAACGCGGCGAAACACCGATTTTGCTGCACCTGTGGAAGGTACTGCAAGGAAGATGAGCAGTATTTTCCTGAATCTGTACAATGCGCCTGGTGCTACACCTTGCAGGATTTCAAGAACCAAAAGAGATTTTTTATAGTTCCACAATTACTAGAGTGAATGGGCGATCCGCGTTTTCGTGGCGTTTATTTCTTGCTAGCAACGTTGCTTCCTTTAGATGCAGCCAAAGAACTACGAGAAGATTTGATTCAATACGCGGCAGATACTAAAGACAATACGGTGAGTAATACTTTTGTGCAGTTGTTACGGACTAGATAAGTGGGCATTGGACATGGTTATTTTCCTTGTGTCTTAAGCAAAGTTGCATAGCACCACAAAGTTAACTTAGGGGATAATCATAACCGATCACTCATGTTCTATTGCGATCGCTCTTGGGGCATCGCCAACAGTTGCCAGTTGCACTGTAAATGTGGAACCTTCATATAATTTACTTTTTACAGAAATAGATCCCCCACAGCGCAGCAGCAATTGTTGTACTATTGTTAACCCCAAGCCAGCACCAGCATAATCTTCTGTAGATCCTGTACGCACACGATAAAATCGCTCAAATATTTTGGAAATCTCGCTTTCGGCAATACCAATACCTGTATCGCGGAATTCTAATTGGACATAATCGCCTTGAAGACGGGCACGCACCCATACTTCACCCCCATTAGGAGTAAATTTAATGCTGTTGTGCAGCAGATTAATTACAATCTGCCTCAGCCCACCACTCACACACCAAATAGATGGGAGTTCAGTGGGTACAGTGTAGGCTAGCATAATCCCTTTTTCTTGGGCTAAAGGTTGGTACGTACTCACTACCCCAGGTACAACATCTGAGAGCCGCACCGACTCTAAAACCATCCCCTCCAAATTACGTTCTAGTTGCACCAGTTCCAACAAACCTGTAATAAGAGAATTTTGTTGATCGCACTGGGTATTTAACATCTGTAAATAACGTTGTCGCTGCGTAGGTTTGAGATTAGGAGAATTCAATAACGAAAGTGCTGTTTTGATATGCGTCAGGGGTATACGCAATTCCTGACAGAGATTTTTCAGATATTCATCTTGAAATTGTTCTTTGTTGTGCAGTTCTTGATTTATCTGCTGCAACTTGGTAGTGCGGGCTGTGATGATTTGGCGATTAATTTCATCCTGTCGCAAGAGTTGTTTTGCAAACAGTTGACTCATCGTTGCCGCTTCCGGCATCGTTGGACAAATAAAATCAGCAGGTACAATTGGCGATGATTCTGGCGCGTAGACATCTGGCAGCTTGTCGTTAGATATCGCTTTTTGGATACCATTTAATACTTGCTGAATTACTCTCCCCTCAACAGTAGTGATAATCAGCAATGGCTGATTTTTATTAGTATTTACCTTCCCCAATGTCTGACTCTTGCGTTTTTTAAGTGGCCGATGAGCCAAAATTAAACTACAAAACTGGGGCGATAACACCATCAAAAAGTTTTCCCGTCGCAGTTGGCTATCTGGTGGCAGGTGAACGGTGACATGATGAGTAGATGAGAAAGATGAGGAAGTATTTTCTTCCCCTGCTTCATCATCTTCCCCCGCTCCCCCTTTTCCATTCTCGTCAATCTGGCAAGTATAGATAATACTAGACGCACCCACCGAGGATTGGTAACGCGCTAATTCTGATTGCCAAATTTTTTCTGGTGGTAGCTTCACCCATAAAGTGGCTGCAATTTGCTGCTCAATTAGTAAGTCAATTTGCGCTCTCACCAGTGATAGCAGAGTCGCAGGACTGAGGGACAATGGTTTTGGAGGCACTTGCACTCCCATAACCAGTTGATAAACAGACAGATCCTTAGTCAGAGAAACATTCATGAGTCAAGCACAAAAAGGATGAAGCAAGAAATAATTCTGTCTCGATTTTCACCTTTATGTGTGCATTTTTTAC
>NZ_JADEXU010000131.1 GCF_015206895.1 Nostoc sp. LEGE 12450
AAGTTTGGTCTTGCTCATGCGTCAGAAATACCCTTAAACGTGCCCCCATACACAAATCACTTTGTAGATGCATTTTCAGTATTTATATATCTTAACATACCGGATTTTTTTGATGCCTACCTACTTATTCTATTTAATTTATTTGTTTATTGGTTAATAGTAAGCTATGGCAAAACTGAGACGAGAACAATTCTTGGCAGACTTGTAAACTACAGAAGCAATGCCCATAGTAACCCCAAGCGTGAACGCCACAATCAAATTAACCAAATCTAATGAGATAATTTCTTATTAAGAGTAAAAGTTTTCATCTCAAGGGATCGCTATGACAATCACCCTTTCCCAGCAAGGCTTTGATGAACTATTTGAGGAGACGGTGGAACGTTCCCAACACCCAGATCCAGATGATGTGTTCGATGTGGTGTACAAATATCCGCGACGATTGGGACAAGGTTACTGGCGGAGAATTGAGTTGCGCCAAGGGTTAGAGTTGATAATTGGCAATTTGCAAATGCGCGATCGCATGATTATTCTACAACCAGAACAAGAACATGATTGGTTAGAGTATCACTTTCATTTTTCTGGAGAACATAGGGATGAATACAGAAATGTTGGTGGAGGCGAGTACAGTTTCGTAGGAAGTGGACTAGATCCCAAGCAAACCAGTGATTGTTCGGATAAACACTCCTTTCTAGAGGTGAACATCCTGATGCAGCCGGAATCACTATATTCTTTTGCTGCCAATCAAGATGGACAATTACCCCAGGAGTTGCAACCGTGGATTCGGCAATCTCATCAAACATATTACTGCCGTTGTGGAACTGCAACATCTGCAATGCGGACTGTTGCACGGCAAATTATCCAGTGTCCTTATCAGGGAATTGCCAAGCGACTGTATTTGGAAGGCAAAGTTTTAGAGTTGATGGGTATGTTGGTTGTACAGGAGACAGAAATCAAGGATGCTAATAACCACCTGTACACTTTGAAGCCGGATGTCGTAGAAAGAATCTACCATGCCAGAGATATTTTGCTGAAACGATTGAATAATCCACCTTCGTTTATGGAATTGTCAAGGACAGTAGGTTTAAACGATTATTTGCTGAAACAGGGATTTCGTCAGGTATTTGGCACAACAGCTTTTAATTATTTACATCACTATCGCTTGGAACAAGCACGTCAACTCCTAGACTATGGAGATTTAAAAGTGTCAGAAATTGCTAACATCGTGGGATTTGTCAGTCACAGTTATTTCGCCGCAGCCTATAGAAAAAAATTTGGTCTTTGTCCAAAGCAATATCAAATGCAACAGAATAAATCCGTTTAGCGATAGAAAAAAATCCCTCTAGCGATAAAAAAGCCTTTCCATCACACCAGAGATTTGAGTAATCTTTTTGAGAATTCTTATCAACTTTGGTGTGAGCAGTGTTGAATTTGTGGCAGATATCGCTATTTCTGACAAGTGTATTTTTTATTCTGGGGGTACAAGCAACATCAGCAGAGACCGCCGATTCTAATGGCAGCGCTCAAATTTTGGTACAGTCACCAACATCCACATCAGAAATCATCCCAGTCACGGGAGTAAAGGCAAATCCTACCCAAAAAGGTGTGGAGATAATTCTCCAAACTAGCAAAGGGGAACAGTTACAAATCACCAACAGCAGTACTGGTAATAATTTTATTGCTGATATTCCTAATGCTCAGTTGCGTTTGCCTAATGGTGATGGTTTCACCTTCCGTTCAGAAAAACCAGTGGTGGGAATTACGGAAATAACTGTAACTAACTTTGACGCTCAAACAATTCGAGTCACGGTTGTAGGTGAAAATACTTTACCAGCAGTCGAGTTATTTGATGATAACGAAGGTTTGATTTTTGGTGTGACATCCTCAGCAATTGCGACGCAGCCACAACCAGAAAAGCCTACTAATGAGACACCACAAGAGCAACCCGCAGCCCAGCAGGATGACCAAATTGAGTTAGTGGTGACGGGGGAAGAAGATGGATATCGCGTACAAGAGACAACGACGGGGACAAAAACCGATACGCCTTTGCGTGACATTCCCCAATCAGTTCAGATAGTGCCACAACAAGTATTACGCGATCAACAGGTTACTCGCTTAGATGATGCACTCAGAAATGTCCCTGGTGTTAATCAGAATTTTAACTTTGGGCCATTTACCTTCTATAGCATTCGCGGATTCGATGCAACAGAGACGAATCTTCTCAGAGATGGACTGATTGACACATTGGCTGGACAAGTGAGTGAACTTTCCAGTATTGAGCGAGTCGAAGTTCTCAAAGGCCCCGCATCAGTGCTATTTGGTTTGGGTAATCCAGGGGGAAGCATCAACCTTGTATCTAAACGTCCCTTGAGCGAACCTTTTTACACTATTGATGCAACTATTGGCAGCTATAGTTTTTATCGAGGTGCAGTTGATTTATCGGGGCCGCTAAATGACTCGAAAACAGTTTTATATCGTCTCAATTTGGCTTACAGAAATTCAGGTAGTTCTGTCAATTTTTTTGATGGTGAAAGCTTAAATATATCGCCTGTAATCATTGTGGCAATTGGTGAAAAAACTAACCTGAGCTTGGAGGCAGAATACATCAAAACAAGCGATAGGTATGCATCTGGTGTACCTGTGATTGGTAGTTTATTACCTAACCCAAATGGTAAAGTGTCCCGTAACCTCAACCTGATTGAACCTTCTGATAAAATTGAGCAGACAATTACAAGGCTTGGATACCGACTAGAACATAAGTTTGACGTAAACTGGTCGTTAAACAATGCGTTTAGGTTTGTATTTCGTGATCTCGATCAAGAACGCACGGATTCTAGAGGTTTAGACGCAGATAATCGCACTTGGCTGCGATCGGCTTCAGAAAGCTCTTCCGAAAATAGAAACTATGCGATGTCAACAAATCTGATTGGGAAGTTTGCTACAGGTTCAATTCAGCATCAGCTATTATTTGGATTTGATTTAAATCGTTTTGACAACTACAATCCAGCCACTCCTACTTTCGAGGCGGCATCAATTGATATCTTTAATCCTGTATATGGAAACCCGCGAGGCTCGAATATTATTTTTTCTGAGGGTTTTCGACAGCAGACGAACTCATTAGGAATTTACCTACAAGACCAAGTTGCACTCACGGATAACTTGAAGTTTTTATTGGGTGGGCGGTTTGACGTGATTGATCGAAAATATGAAGATTTAGTTAGTAACACGGAAAGCAGTGGGACTGATAGTGCATTTAGTCCTCGCTTTGGTATTGTCTATCAACCTATTCCTGTGATCTCTCTCTATAGCAGTTACACAAGTTCATTTACTCCACCAGGCGGATCATACTTTTTTGGCGTTGACTCCTCCTTTGAACCAGAACGTGGTAATCAGTATGAGATTGGGGTAAAAGTAGATTTGAATGATAGACTTTCAGCAACCTTGGCATTGTTTGATTTAACCCGTACCAATGTCACGACAGAAGACCCCAATAGACCAAACTTTTCTATTCAAGTAGGTGAGCAGAATAGCCGGGGGGTTGAACTGAATCTGGCGGGCGAAATTTTACCAGGATGGAATATTTTTGCTGGCTATGCTTATATCGATGCCCGCATTACTAAAGATAATACTTTGACACCTGGAAACCGATTATCAAATAGTGCAAATAATTCTTTCAACTTGTGGACAAGTTACGAAATTCAAAAAGGTAACTTAAAAGGTTTAGGGGCGGGAATAGGCTTGTTTTTTGTAGGCGATCGCGCTGATTTTGGTAATACTTATACAGTACCTAGCTATTTTCGGACTGATGCAGCTATTTTCTATAACCAAGATCGATTCAGAGTTGCCCTCAATTTCAAAAATCTATTTGACATAGACTATTTTGAAAGTTCGCTAGGTAATCGAGTTTACTACGGACAGCCTTTTACACTTCAAGGAACTGTTTCCTGGCAATTTTGATGCTCATTTCACATCACTCATCTAGCCACTAATGATCATCCTATGACTACCAACCACATCCCAACTTGGTTTACCTATCCTAAACTGAGAGCGATCGCCTTTCATACTCATCGCTGGATCGGATTAACTGCTGGCATTCTTTTATGTATCGCAGGTGTCACTGGGAGTATTTTAGTCTTTTGGCATGAAATCGATCAGGCGATGCTGGTGTGGCGGTTCGGTCAGGTTATCCCGGTTGGAGAGGCTTTCTCGGTGACTGCGATCGCGGAAACTGTCAAAGTTGCCTACGCTGGCAAAGGCTTAACCCTTAGTAGTCTTAGTTTCCCCGATCGGGCCAACCAACCCTACATGGCATCATTTTTAGACGCAGCAGATCGCTATATAGAAGTGTTCGTTAACCCCTACACCGGGAAGATTATGGGCGATCGCCAGTGGGAAACCAGTTGGATTGGCAGGGTTTATGATCTCCACTACAAACTCCTCGCAGGCGACACTGGCTTGCTGATCATGGGTATCGTCGCCCTCTTTACCCTGATTCTCAGCCTCACAGGGATTGTGCTGTGGCCCGGTTGGCGCAAACTTGTTATGGGCTTCAAAATCAAATGGGATGGGCATATCAAACGGGTCAATTTTGATCTGCATAAAGTGGCAGGTATTGTCACGGCAATCTTTCTTGCTTTGATTAGCTTCACAGGGTTCGCCTGGAATGTTCCCCAAGCTCGTATTGAAGCAGGTATCTACGCGATAACCTTCACGCGCAAACCTGCCGATCCTGTCTCAAAACTGATTCCTGGTAAGTCATCGTTGCCGATTGCCGACTTAATGCAACGAGCTAACGTAGCAGTTCCAAATGCTAAAACTACCTACATTTCTTTTGCCAACAAACCAGAAGCTCCATTTCTGGTTGCCAAAAAGCAGGCTCAGGAAGTAGGCAAATATGGTAATACCAGAATCTATCTCGATCAATTTACAGGTGCGGTGATTCAGCTTCAGAATGGAGTCAAACCGTCTCGTGCTGAAGCCATTTTGAACCAGTTTACTTTGCTGCACTTTGGTACATTTGGCGGCTTATCTACTAAGATTCTCTACGTCTTTATCGGTCTAGTTCCTGTAATTTTGTTCATCACCGGATTTGTGATGTGGTGGTATCGGAAAAGAGTGTTCAAAAATAGCGAACACCCTAAATCAAATCCAAAAAATGGAATGCGATCTTTGTAGCTTACCCCGCCAACCGATACATAATCACTTTTCCTTTCCAGTTTTCTTCTACAAATACCAGATACTCGCCATTTGAACGACGGAATGCGCGGATACCATAAGGTATATCAATCCAGCCACTTTCGCTGCCAACTTCTGGGCCTGGTTTTAAGTGGTGTACTTGCGCTCCCGTCTTGGCATTATAGACATATACCTCTGCGGTTTTGACTGTCACGGCAAATACCCGATCGCCCGCTACACTCATGGCTGCTGTAGATACTTCACGTTTGCCGGTGGTGTCGTAGGGAATCACAACTCGCCATTTGGGGGTACGATTTCCTTTACTCCAATTGTCAAAACGGGCAATTTCAGATCCAGCAACTCCAGTATCGTCACCGAAGGCGGGGTGATCTACTGTGAAACCTGACAAATACATACTATCTGTTTCAGGGAAATATTCGAGCCGCCGCAAGTCGTTAAATATTCTGGGAGTAGTTTGCTTTTCCATCGAACCATAGTTGTAGATGGGGTTGCCTTTAGCATCTATTCCCTGTAAAGGATAGTGGCGAATGCCATCTTCTGTTCGCAAAGCTTTCCAAACATCTCCTTTGCTGTCTACCCACCATCCGCCGATATAAGGATAATCTTTGCTGGTATCATATTCATTATTTTCAAATTTGCCATTACCGTTGCGATCGCGCCAGATCCATTCGCCTTTTTGTGGTTGATTCGGTGGCCAATTTCCCTTAATAAATGGTTTGTCTGCGCCATTACTACCGACAAACATTCCGGCTGGGATAGCAATTTTGCCATCTTTGTCTGGATTAAAACGATATATTTGCAGGAAGCTGTTGTACATATCTGTGAGGAACAAGAACGGCTTCCCTTGGATGCGGCGCACAAAGGTTCCATCGGGTGATGTATGCAGACGGGGATCTTGAGGATATTTGAAAGGATTTAAGGTGTAAGCTTTGTAAGTCCATTGCTTACCAGCAGGCTTACTGTAATCCATGAGATAGTGTTCTTGTTTGGTGAATAAATCTACACCATCAGTTTTAGGATCGGCATCTGCATTATCGACGAATATCAATCCTAGCGATCGCCATATTAGTTTTCCCGATGGCGAAAATTTCCGTAAATCTGTTCCCGATTTGTTGAAACCATTACTATTTATATAGATATTACCTGAAGCATCTGCACCAACTCCGGTAAGTCCGTAAAGTCTCAAATCTCCAATTTCACCAGTAACTCCTGTATAAATACCACCCTTGGAACCAAAACTACCCATCTGTACTGGCTGATCTTTGATGTCATAAATCAATATTTGCTGACGCGGGCCATTTTCTGCCACTAACAGCTTACCTTGACGATCAATTGCGATCGCAGTTGGTTCAACGATATCTGCAATCTGTTCGGGCAATTGCTTTCCACTTTGGGAATAATGTAAAATTTTGGCAGGTTTACTACCATTTTTGCTTTGAATAATCCACAGATTTTTTTGTGGATCAACAGTTATTGCTCCTGGATTAGCAAAGGTAAAACTGCGTACTTGCTTCATCGTATCAGTATCATAGACACGAATGCGGTTAGCAGCAAAATCACTCACATACAACTCGCTTCCTACTGTTGCTAATCCAGTCACTTCACTTTTAGTACTGGTAATTAACATACTTTTATCCCAGCCACGCCCTTCAGGAAACGGTGCAGGTTTTCCCGACAAATCATAGCGTCTAACGCAATGCCAACTTGTACCTTCAGGGGGGTAATCTTCATCAGTTTTCCCCTTCGATCCCTGAGTCATGGCAAGGTAAATATATTTACTATTTGCTGTTACAGCGATACCACCTCCACGACTCCAGCCGTGAGTATCGCCAATAGCACCAATAACCTTACCATCTTTGTATATGCCTGCCTCCATTCCCGCCTCATCCCAATGGCTGTTTGTATAAACTGTGCCGTCAGGAGAAACATACATTGCCTCAATATTGTTTTGTACCCGTAGATTTCCACTACCAATAGTGTTACCTATCCACGATGTTTTATAGGTAAGCGTGGGTGTTTCAGTATTGTTTTGTACCAGCAGATTTTTACTGTCAATAGAATTACTTGTCCACGAGCTTTTGTATGTAAGCGTGGGTGTTTCCGTTGTTGCCCAGTCTGTTGTAATACCAAGGGTAGTAACAATGATTCCAACAGTCAAACTGAGTAAAAAGTTGAAAGTTTTACTTCTTCGGAAATATCTAAGTTTAGATAATTTTTTGATGTACTGATTAAGCTTATGACTAAGTTTTTCTAACTTTGTCATTAATTTATTTATCATATAGTTTTTTAGCTTTTAATTATTTATATACAATCATTTTTTGGGAAATCAGTAAAAAATATAATTATTATAAATGAGCGATTATTTTACACTATCTTTACAAAAATCATTTTATTATTTAATCCTTCAGCCAATATCTCTAAAAACTTATTAAAGGTATTAATAGCTACCGATTTGTAACCAAGAATCGTAAATATTAATACATGATATTTCTATAATTATTAATTTATAGTGATTTTTGTCTCTCTATATCTAAATAGGTAGACATAATTAAATATCAAATAAACTCTTAGTTTGTAGTGAGCGATTTATCGCTCAGAGCAAGGATTATCAGGACTAAAGCCCTTACTACAAACTTTAAATTTATTTATGCCTAGATACTTAGCATCCACTCTTGTTAATTGACAAGTATCATATATATCGTAATCAGTATTATGTAGTTAATAAAAACACAAGGTTTTATTCCTTGTTGACGTTGACATATAAATAGTTTATAAATTGGTGTTCTATATAAAAATCTTATTGCGAATGTGGGTGTGGATGTGGAAATTATATTAATTAATATTTGGAGCATCATGTAGCGGCTTACAGTTCTACATATCTATTGTTTTAATATATTTATAGGAGACATATTAGTGAAAAGTAAACCAGAAAATTTAGCTTCATCATCTGCATCTATTCTCACGTTGGGATTAGGCTGGTTTCCAAAAAATCCCGGAGGATTAGAAAGGTATATGTATGAATTAACTCATAAATTAGCAGCCAATAAAGACCAAGTTGAATTATGCGGAGTCGGTCTACCAGAGGCTGAACTAAATTCGCCGATTAAGCTGACTAACTTGGCTTCTCCCGATAGCGCTATTTTGCAAAGATTATGGTCTATTCGCACTAACTTTCAGAAAACAAGAACAAACAAACCAGATGCCATTAATCTACACTTTGCATTATATAGCTTTCCGCTTTTAGATATTTTACCAAAGGGAGTACCAGTTACGTTTAATTTTCATGGGCCTTGGGCTTCTGAGAGTCAGCAAGAGGTAGTTAATAAGAATCTCAGTCTTTTAATTAAGCATCATCTAATAGAAAAAAACACATATAATCACTGCGATCGCTTCATTGTTTTGAGCAAAGCATTTGGTAAAATTTTACATGATAAATATCAAGTACCGTGGAGCAAAATTAATATTATTCCTGGTGGAGTTGATATTAACTGGTTTCAACCAAATTTATCACGCCAAGATGCTTGTAAACAGCTAGGCTGGCCAAATAATCGCCGGATTATATTTACATCACGCCGTTTAGTGCATCGAACGGGAGTTGATAAATTATTACAAGCTTTGGCTATAATTAAGCCCAGAATACCAGATGTTTGGCTAGCGATCGCAGGTCGTGGTCACATCCAAGCTGCACTACAACAACAAGCTATAGAATTAGGGTTAGACGACAACGTTAAATTTTTAGGTTTTCTCCCTGATGAGCAATTACCCATAGCTTACCAAGCTGCTGAATTAACTGTCATGCCTAGCCAATCTTTTGAAGGATTCGGATTAGCAATAGTCGAATCTCTAGCCTGTGGTACTCCTATTTTATGTACCCCAGTTGGGGGAATGCCAGAAATTTTATCAGAGTTTTCACCCGATTTAATTACTACTTCAATAGAAGTCTCAGCTATTGCTGAAAAATTAGAACAAGTGCTTTTGGGAAATATTCCCATACCTTCACGAGAAGCCTGTCGTCAGTACGCGACTACACACTACGACTGGAACCAAATTGCTCAACAAGTACGGAATGTTCTATTAAATTAATGAAATAGAGACGCGAAAATTGCTTTGTAGAGATGCGATTTATCGCGTCTGAACCGTATTGTATTACAAGGAAGTTTTATGAGAATTTTTTTCTTAGACCAAAGCGGTAAACCCGGCGGTGCAGAATTATGTTTAATAGATATTGCTAAACCATACTCTCATCGCGCTTTAGTAGGTTTATTCGCAGATGGACAATTTAAAGATTTACTACAGCAAAATCATATCCCAGTAGAAGTTCTGGCAACTCAAACAATCCAAGTTCGGAAAGAAAGCAGCTTGGCGCAAGGATTAAAGAGTTTAAAACAACTTGCACCTTTGATTACTAAAGTAATAAAAAAAGCGCGTGAATACGATTTAATTTATGCCAACACCCAAAAAGCATTAGTTGTCGGAGCATTTGCAAGTTTTTTTAGTCGTCGTCCTCTGGTTTATCATTTACACGATATTCTTTCCACAGAACATTTTAGCCAAACTAATCTTCGCATTGCGATTAACTTAGCTAATCGTTGTGCCTCATTAGTAATTGCTAATTCCCAAGCTAGTAAAACAGCCTTTATCCAAGCGGGGGGACGATCAGATATAGTCGAAGTTGTTTATAACGGCTTTGATCCAAAAATTTATCAAACTGATGAATCTGATATTAATCAATTACAGCAATTAGGATTGCAAGGAAAATTTGTAGTTGGACACTTTAGCCGTCTTGCGCCTTGGAAAGGACAGCATATTTTAATTGATGCTCTTGCCAAATGTCCGCCAGAGGTGACAGTAATTTTAGTGGGGGATGCACTGTTTGGCGAACAAGATTATGTCAAACAATTACATCAACAAGTTGCCGATCTGGGATTAGAAAACCGCGTTAAATTTTTAGGATTTCGTTCAGATATTCCCCAGTTAATGGCAGCTTGTAACTTGGTGGCGCATACCTCTACTTCTCCAGAACCCTTTGGTAGAGTGATTGTTGAAGCAATGCTATGTGGAAAACCTGTAGTTGCAGCAAAAGCTGGGGGTGTAATGGAATTAGTAGAACATGGACTTAATGGTTTTCTAGTGGCACCAGGAGAACCCCAGGAACTTGCACAGGTAATAATCACCTGTCTTCAGGAGACGGAAATAACTGCAACTATAGCTAATAATGCCAGAACTACGGCTAGTCGGCGTTTTGATGTTGCAACTATTAATCAGCAAATTGCTCAACTGTTGTCCCACAGATTCTAGTACACGCTGGAATTAGGGGATCTTGTCCAAGATCCCCTATAAATCATTTTGGATAATTTGTTTTTGGAAACCCCTTGTCTTGCGTTGTCTAGTTGAATGATATGAGTTGTTGAGCGATGCCTACGGCGGCAAGCTACGCTAATCTTGCTCTCAACTTAGCTACACTAATATTGATTATGCAGATATTCCAAGCGATCGCATTAGGCTGCTTCCCGCAATTGTGGTTGTGACTGCACACTCACCTCTGGAAACGAAAGCGAGAGTTGTTCTGCTTGAGGGACTGCGGCTTGCTGCAAAACTTGAACTTCGATATTCACGCTCACCAAATAACTACCTGTATCAGCACCAACCGCTTCAGCAATTAGTTTAGCAATGTCTGGGCGTTTGGCAGTTAGCGGATCGCGTAAAATACACCGATCCCATTCATGTTTGGCAGTCGGATTGAGGTTGAGAATGTAATGCTTCATCATCGAACTAACCCTTGAATCCATCTTCTGGAAGGTTTTCACACAGCCGTTAGGCATTTAATTAGGCTTTGTGGACGCTATATCCATTATAGTATATTTGTACTAAAAAACAATATCTGAGTGAAAAAGTAGTACACCTGTGTGCTAGCACCATATTCGCGTGCTACATCCCATTGTTTTAAGGGCAGATGCGAAGAATCGAAGTGCGATTTTATAACAGTTTGCAAGTAAGTGAGATAGAAATAGGACTTACGCAAAATCTCTCTCAAACTCTTATTTCTCCGTGCCGCGCCAGTTGCTACAAGTCGGCGAACCCGCCCAACGCACTGGCTTCTTTGTGCCTCTGTGGTAGTCTGCGGCAAGCCGTTCGCGTAGCGTCTCGTAGAGAAGCGTCTACGTTATTCCGTAACTCATGCGTAAGTCCTAAGAAAATACAAGACTCACGCATAAAACATAGAGATGTTTCTATCTCCTGCCTCATATCTCAAAATTTGTAGCTTTGTACTTCATGCAAAGAAAAACTGCTGTATCTATTCCCTTTTTCTCTAATTTGGTGGCGCATCTGAATATCTAATTCTTAATTACAGAAAATCTGCCCATAGGTAATGCTAATAAAAAAGTATTGCAATTAAGCTTACAAAGTAACGCCTAATTTTATACAAATCGCTATATGGTAGATATCTATATTATTGACCTATTTGTAATTGGTCTACTTCTGCTAATGGTAACATTAGGGTCAGGTTGGATTGCTCGCCTACCTCTTTCTTTTGCCCTGATCTATCTACTAGTTGGTATTTTGCTAGGCCCTTATGCCTTTGGGCTGATTCAATTACGTCGAGATGAAGTTTTTAATGCCGAACTACTGGAAAAAATAACAGAACTTGTAGTAATTATTTCTGTGTTTAGCTGCGGCTTAAGAATTGTTCGTCCTCTCAAGTTGGGGGCTTGGGGTATTACAGCCCGATTGATTGTATTTCTGATGCCAATTTCAATTTTTGCGCTGGCTGTTGTGGGTAAATTATTTTTAGGGATGAATTGGGGAGAAGCAATTTTATTAGGAGCAATTCTCGCACCAACCGATCCAGTATTAGCATCAGAAGTACAACTTACCGATATAAACGATAAAGATGAGTTGAGATTTGGTCTAACTTCTGAAGGTGGGTTAAATGATGCTTTAGCTTTTCCCTTCGTTTATTTTGGTCTTCATGCGTTAAAAGATGACAACTGGGGTAACTGGTTTCAACAGTGGATTGCGGTTGATTTAATTTGGGCGATCGCAGCTGCTATTGTTATGGGAATTGTTGTTGCCAAATCTATAGTCTGGATTGAAAAGAAAGTTCAAAAACGCCGTCGTGCTGATGAATTAATGGAAGATTTTATTGCTATCAGTACGATTTTACTAACTTATTCTTTAACAGAAATGGTTAATGGCTATGGGTTTCTGGCAGTATTTGTTGCGGGGTTAGTTGTCCAACGCAGTTATAGAGACCCTGAAAAACCGCTAGCACAGTTGGAATTTGTTGAGCAACTTGAAAAACTGCTGGAAGTTGGAACAATTTTACTATTGGGATCAATATTATTATTGCAACCAATGCTTAACTATGCCATGCAATCTTTATTAGTGATAATCTTATTATTATTTATAATCCGACCTGTAGGAGTTTGGATTAGCACAATAGGCAAACGTCCTGTAGAATCACACCGCCGAACCTTTCATCCAGGAACTAGATGGTTGATTGGATGGTTTGGTATTCGCGGTGTCGGCTCTTTATATTATCTCGCCTATGCCTTTGGTAATGGCTTAAAAGGTGAGACAGCCGAACAAATTGCTTGGATAACTTACACTACCATTGTAGCTTCTGTGATTATACATGGCATTACTGCAACTCCATTAATGAAGTGGTATGAGCGCAATATTGCTAATCAGAGAAAGGCTAATACTCCCGCCACAATTGATGAATTTGAGTAAAAGCAATTTAAGTTTTTAAACCTGTGATTCAAAACCGGAGAGAGGCTTTGAATCTTACTCCCCTTCCCTTTCAGGGAAGGGGTTGGGGGTTAGGTCTATATTCCCTATTTACCTGTCACCTTTTCAATAACTTCTTTCGCTTTTTCACCAAAACTTTCTGGGAGATTTTGTTCTTGTTCAGCCTTCAAATTTCTTTCGTAAGTCTTCTCTATAGTGGTAAGGTTTTTTGAATCTTTTATTGCTTGCTCATAAGCTTCTTGTCGTTCTTCTTCTTGAATACCAACACCTGGGTCAAATTCGTTAGCACGATTAATTTTTTCTTCAGAATTTGGTTTATAATCTGGCGGTATTAGCTTTAATTCTTCAAGAGTAGTTGCATAACTAGCTTGCTGAACGAAAATGAAAGAACCTGACAAGCTAATGAAAGTAATTAAACCAACGACCAAAAGGCTTGAACGTAACGCTTTTTTTAAAGATAATAGAATTTTTTGCATGGAATAATACTCCTAGTTTTCTCTGATGAGCCTTGGTCGCGTATAAATACATTCAATATTTAAGACTCACAGGCATCCTAAGTGTTTAGGTACAGTTCTTCCTTCTACCGCAGGGTATATTAATTTTTACCTATAGTTCAGTTAATCTTATCTGAACCTTTTAGGGGCTAGTATAATCTTCAAATTGCCATACTTACCCCTAGACAAAGGCGTTCATGTTGCCCACTCTACAAGATTGGGTAATTTCTTTGTTGGAAATCTCTTATAAGCCAATACGGTTCAGTTAGCGCCAAAAAACTTAAACTGCGTAGGTTGGGTTGAGAGACGAAACCCAACATTTCCGGGCCTTTGTTGGATTGCGCGTTGCTTAACCCAACCTACAATTTTTCTTAACCCAAGCGTATTGTCTTATAACCAACTGTGATTAATTTTAATTCCTCGACTTTGCATTACTTCTTCAAATAAATCTGTTGGGAGTGCTTCTTCTACAGCAAAAACACCTGGTTTTTTGAGTTTACCTTCTAGCAATAATTGGGCAATACTTCCTGTGCCACAACCAGAAGCTACGGCTGTATTTTCATGCACTACAGTTGAACAATAAACGGCAGTTTTACCATCTTTTTGCCCTGTAACTTCTGAACGAACTGCTACACCAATCCCAGTGAAATTATTAGTGACATCTGTCATTGAATGGCTGACATGAGACAGAAATTCAATCATGTAACGACGCTGCATTAACCACTTGGGAAAAATATGTGCAGCAATCCAAGTTAGATGATTGTAAAAATCGGGAACAGAGCCAAACTTAGTAATTACAGTTTTTACTGATGGGAAAGCTTTGGGCAATGTAAAGGTTTCTGGCATATCAAACCAGTAAACTCCGGTGCGTCCATAGGGGGGTGGAAAATCGACTAACTCTCTTTCACTATAAGGCTTAATTATCTTCCATTTTCCATCTATCCAAGTCTCAAAAGGATACTGCAACCCAAGAAAAGTTGTCCGCATGACTGTAATGCCAGCACCGCCAGAACCGGAAACTAAATAACTTAAATGGATCTTTTCTGGTTTATCAAATTCTTCAACACCTTGACGTACCATGCTGTTAGAAATACCAGGAAAAATGCCAGTATTAATAATTGCCGTCACACCAGCAGCAGCAGCTTTTTCACTAAAATTGAGAGCTTTGCTGGTATAAGAACGATGGTCGCTGACATCTACATAATTAACGCCTTGAGCAATACAGGTTTCGAGAACATTAGTATCTCGATAGTGAAATGGCCCAGCACAATGGATGACTAAGTTAGAGTTTGCGATCGCATCTCGCAATTTGTCAACTTCTGCCAAGTCCAATACCAAAAACTGCACTTGTCCTCCCGAAGACAAGCTGACAGCCTTCCCAAACTCCGCAGAACGTCCGGTAATTGTAATTTGAGCCTGCGTATGGTTAGCGAGATCCTGAGCAACACTGCTACCAATCCGCCCCCGTCCACCAAGAATTAAAACTCTGTCTGCCATTACTCCAGATTCGCAACACTAACCTTATTTCATCAGTTTTGCGTCCTGTTTGCCATCGGTTATAAGTATGATTTATAGCATTTCACGGAGTTATGTAAAGTAGCACAGATATGCGCCTTTACATTTGCGATTCGATTTGCCTGACTACTGTCAGCGCCGAATAACTCACCCCAGCCGTGCCTTCGCCGGGATGGGTGGAGTCACCAACTAACCACAAATGCGGGATTGGTGTCCGATTGGCGAACCCAAAGGGGCCAAAGGTGGGAATCCTTTGACCTATGCCGCCAACTATACCGCGATCGCGGGCTGTGAAATGGGCAAAGGTGCGGGGTGTTGCGGCTTCTTGATGAATAATCGTTTCTGGTTTGAGATAGAAGTATTGGGCAAGACGAGCGATCGCTTCTTGGGTAAACTTTTCTTTTAGTCCTTCATAATCTTCAATCTGCCACCACTGTGCAGGATCGACAAATGAAGAAGCAATAATTGTCGCTTTCCCCTCCGGTGCGCGGCCATCTCCAGGATGACTGACGGAAACAAACAGGGAATTATTCTCGCCAATAGGGCCATTGGCATCGTACAAAAATTGTAAGTGGGGAGGGCATTCAGGCGGAATCGCGCTGGCATCTACACCCAAATAAACTACAAATGCGCCCGATGCTTGGGGTAGTTTTTCCACCCGGTTTTTATATCCAGATGGCGCTTGTCCCAATAATCGCACCAAGTTTTGCACGGTAACGTTGCTAACTATGTGGTTGGCTGCTTCTGTCCAGACTTCGCCAGTTTTCTGATTTCTAATGACAACACCAGTAGCTTTGCCGTTTTCTACTTTGATTTCTTCTACAGTGTGGCGCATCAACAACTTGCCGCCATCTCTTTCTAAGGATTGTACCAGGCGATCGCTTAATACTTGCATACTTCCCTGGAGGTGAAACAATCCTTGGGGCAGTTGGGATACACTCAATGCTGTGGCTGCATAAAGCAACGCTGTCTCATCTGCATCCACCTGGGAGTATAGCTTTAGTTGCAAATCTAAAAAAGTCCTTAATCGCTGGTCATTTCCCAGTCCACATAACCGTAAAGCATCTCCTACCGTAAACAAAGTGAAGGGTACGGTAATTAATGTACTGGGACGCAAAGCTTGCGCTAGCTGCCACAAATCCCATAAATTACGTGGTGGTAGCACCGGATCGCGTCCTTGAAATTCCCAACTGGCATCAAACAAAGTTGCCATCAATTGCCAAAACGGTTCGCTACCAGGGAACTGTCTTTGCCGTTCCTCTTGCCATTTCTCTTGGTCGCGCCAGACATTAATCGGTGTGCTTTCCCCAGGTAAATAAACCGCACAAGCAGGGTCACAAGGCGTTGCTGGTGGTAAATCTATTTCTAATTCTGAGAAAATGCGGTGGTGAATTCCCCCTGGTTCCAACCCAGCCACCTGAGTTGCTCCCACATCAAAGGTAAATCCCTGCCGTTTAAATGTTGAAGCACAGCCCCCCGGTACGAGGGCTTGATCCAAAATTAAGACGCTGTAACCTCTATGAGCTAATAATGCTCCAGCAGTCAGTCCACCTATTCCCGCACCGATAACAACGACATGAGAGTTACTTTTGTCAAGAGTATTGCTGGACATTGATTAGTTTCTTTAAAATTCTTAACATTTTTACTTATAATTTTACCTTAATCTCAAAGTTAAAGAGGGTGCAATTTCTTAAGACCTAACCCCCAGCCTTTTTCCTACTAGTGTTGGGAAGATTCAAAGCCTCTCTCCTAACAGGAGAGAAGTCAAAGTCTATTGCATACAAACGAGCGATCGCTAGCAACATCACTGTCCCTGCCAACAAACCAGCTTCAGCCCGATGATTATAGATATCTGCGTCGCAGTACATCCAGGGAGTTTTTTCAGCCAAATCCTGTCTAGGCATCCATTAAGCTGGTAATTGCTGCTGTCTGTACTATAGTTTTTTACCTTGCTGTGTATGGAAAACCCAGCTTTTCGGTATTATGACTTCTCTTATATATGTAGTGTGAGATTATTCCATTTTTTATTGCACCAGAACTACTACAATTACTATTGATGCTAGATAATGGGAAGGCTTTGACATTTTCTTCCCAATCTAGCCCGGAAACAATAACTAAGACTTATGCGAACTCATTATTGCGGCGAACTCCGAAAAGAACATATTGGAGAAACTGTTACCTTTTACGGATGGGTAGACCGTCGCCGCGATCACGGTGGTGTGATATTTTTAGATTTACGCGATCGCTCTGGAACTGTCCAAATCGTCAGTGATCCGCAACGCACCCCAGATTCTTACGAAGATGCGAACGCCCTGCGAAATGAATATGTTGTCGAAATCACTGGTAGAGTAACGCAACGTCCTGAAGAATCGTTGAATACCCGCATCCCAACAGGCGAGGTAGAAATCTACGCTGATAAAATTAAACTCCTCAATGCTGTCCGTAAACAGTTACCTTTCCAAGTTTCTGTAGCTGACACCGAGACAGTGCGGGAAGATTTGCGGCTGAAATACCGTTACTTGGATTTGCGACGCGAACGCATGGCGCAAAATTTGCAACTGCGTCATCAAATTGTTAAAGCCATGCGTCGTTATCTCGAAGATTTGGAAGGTTTTATCGAAGTCGAAACCCCAATCCTTACCCGTTCTACCCCAGAAGGGGCGCGGGATTATGTTCTACCCAGTCGCGTCAATCCTGGTGAGTGGTATGCTTTGCCGCAATCTCCCCAGCTATTTAAACAATTGCTGATGGTATCCGGCTTGGATAGATATTATCAGATTGCTCGTTGCTTTCGTGACGAAGACTTACGCGCCGACAGACAACCGGAATTTACCCAATTGGACATGGAAATGAGTTTCATGTCCCAAGAAGAAATTATCGAACTAAACGAGAACTTAGTTTGTCATATCTTCAAAACAGTTAAAGGCATTGAGTTACAGCGCCCTTTCCCTCGTCTAACTTACGCCGAAGGGATGGAACGTTACGGTAGTGATAAACCAGATACCCGCTATGGTTTGGAATTAGTTGATGTCTCAGATATTGTCAAAGACTCTGGTTTCAAAGTCTTTCGGGACACTGTTACTAATGGCGGTATCGTCAAAATCCTCCCCATTCCTAACGGTAACGATGTAATTTCTAATGTCCGCATTAAACCAGGTGGCGATTTATTCAAAGAAGCCAGCGAAGCCGGTGCTAAAGGTTTAGCTTATATTCGCGTCAGAGATGATGGCGAAATTGACACCATTGGGGCGATTAAAGATAACCTCAGCGAAGAACAAAAACAAGAAATTTTACGCCGTACAGGTGCTAAAGCTGGACATTTGCTGTTGTTTGGGGCAGGGGAAGCTGCTACAGTTAATAAAACTTTAGATAGATTACGACAAGCGATCGCTAAAGAATTTAACTTAATCGATCCAGAAAAAATCAACTTGCTGTGGATTACAGATTTCCCGATGTTTGAGTGGAATGCTGACGAAAAGCGTCTAGAAGCACTCCACCACCCATTCACAGCACCACATCCTGATGATTTGAGCGACTTAAAGACAGCACGCGCCCAAGCTTACGACTTGGTACTCAACGGTGTGGAAGTTGGCGGCGGAAGTCTACGGATTTATCAGCGAGAAATTCAACAGCAGGTGTTTGAAGCGATTGGTTTATCTCCAGAAGAAGCACAAAGTAAGTTTGGCTTTCTCTTAGAAGCATTTGAATATGGTACACCGCCGCATGGTGGCATCGCCTACGGTTTAGATCGTTTGGTAATGTTGCTAGCTGGGGAAGAATCAATTCGAGATGTTATTGCTTTTCCAAAGACACAACAAGCGCGTTGTTTGTTAACAGATGCACCTTCGAGTGTAGATGCTAAACAGTTGAAAGAATTGCACGTTGCTTCGACTTATAAACCAAAGTCTTAGTGAACTAAATAATTGTCTAAGTAAGGTGGGCAATGCCCACCAATTACTTGAATTTAGAACGCAAAGATAATAGACAATAAAATTCATATCAGACGCAAACACTTGTAGAGACGGCGATTTATAGCGTCTCAAAAACCCAAAATTTTTGCCAGTAGCTCTTAACTAAACCGTATTGTGGTATAAACTACATTGAAGTGATAAGGACACTCAATGGAAGTTTTCTTAGCTAATATTAATCATCTTGAAAGAATTTCAGTACTATTTGATAGATATCGTGTTTTTTACAATCAGCCATCAAACCTTGAAGCTGCTAAAGACTTTCTCAAAGAACGTTTCAACAATAATGATTCAGTAATATTTGCAGCTAATGATAATGGGCAATTAGTTGGATTTACTCAGCTTTATCCCAGCTTTTCTTCAGTGTCGATGAAACGAGTATGGATATTGAACGATTTGTATATAGAAGAGTCGCATCGCCGCAGGGGAATTGCAAAATTATTGATGAGTGTTGCAGAAGAATATGCAAAAGAAAGTGGAGCAATTCGAGTAATTCTATCTACTCAAATTTCTAACATAACCGCACAAAAACTCTATGAAGCGCGAGATTACATTAAGAATGAAGAGTTTTACCATTACGCTTTGCGGTTGCAGTAGTGGTATGACATGAAATTGGGCTATCATGTCCGCATAAACGCAAAAAATAGCCCAAGCCCTAATTTCCAGGTAGGGGCAATTCATGAATTGCCCCTACCATGTGTAGCTTTGGCGAGGTAATTGGGGTTTAATAAATAATCAAGTTGGCATAATATTAGTTGTTGATAATACAATACAGTTCAGATAAGCCCAAAACACTTGTAGAGACGGCGATTTATCGCGTCTTGAAAACCAAAAATTGTTGCCAGTAGCCCTTAACTGAACCGTATTGGTTGATAATATATGATTTGGCGTGGATTAAATCGAAAAATAAGGCTAGTGTTTCCGATATTTTTACTGCTAGTATTTATAGTAGTAATGGTGTCGCAGGAACTCTCCGCAAGAGAACCCCAGCTATTACAAAAAGAAAACAATTACGCGATACATACTCGACAAAATTTTAATCAATCTGCTTTTTATCCAGTTGCAGAAATCCCATCTGCAAAACTTTATAAACCGATTGGTAACTGGGTAGGAAGGTTAATCTTACCAACAAAACAGCAATTACAAGATGGTTTAGATTGGGTATGGATGGAAGTGCAATATGCACCACCCACAGCGCGAAATTTGCTAGGAAATATTGTACGTCTAGAGTGGAAAAATAATGAAAATTTGCTTGCTAAAGTTAAAGCTGTAACGCGAGATATAAATTTCACTTCAGAAGTAATTAAAAGTCAAAAACAAGGGAATATTCATCCTTTCCGACTAAATGGAGTTCGTCAAGTAGGTATTTTACGTTCTTTGGCTGGTGCAAATCCTCAAGATGATGCAATTGTTGCTTTAGATTCAAATACAATCATTAATGCAAATGGAGAAAAATCTACTTTGCAAATTGAACGAGAACCTGCTTTAGCAACTGGTAGATTTTATGGATTAGTAAAAATAATTAACCCGATTAAATCTAATCTTTTATCTACAAAAGATAAGCAGGATAGCGATTATTTTTCTGTCCAGCACTATAATCCTAACTCAAATAAATTTGATGGCATTCAAGAAACTATTCGTATTCCTCAACAACTAATAGATACGCGAGACTTTGCGCCTTCAAGTTCGCAGGAAATTGGAAAATCACCTGCGGGTGAGGATGGTTGGTATATTTATGGTGCTAAAGATGCAAATGCCGTATTTACAATAAGTGCCCTTGCACCTCGTTCTCTGTTTCAAATTCAACCCCGTCAAATTATTACTGGTGAGGAATTAGGACTCAATTATATCAAAGAGGTAAATTGGCGAAATAGCGAGAAAGATAAAGGTAAATTCAATACTACCTTGTTAAAACCTGTAGAAACATCTATATCAAAATGGCTACAAGGCGATAAAGCGATTTTACTACACCTATTCGGTGGGATTGGCGGACGTAAAGCTGAACCAATCGCAGTACCCTATACCATCACTGGACATTTTGCTTTTGGAATCGCAGAAGTTGTCCGCGACGAGTTTACTAACGAATTACGCTTTGAGACTAAATACCACCAAATTTATGCCCATAACCCTGATGGAATTATCGCCGGAACGCATACATGGGCTGATTATATGGGTAATTTACAACGTGGCTGGCTAGCAACACGTCCAGTATCAGATATTCTGATTAAATTCGACCCTGTAACGCAAGATTATGATTTTAATGGGATTAAACTTTCGCCTTTAGAAGAATTCCAGCAACAATTACAAGTAAAAATGGCACGTTATCGCGTTGGCGATGGTACTGGTGGCGCAATGGTATCACCTGGTACGTCATGCGTCCAAGACTCAAGCCAAGCACTTTATGCTGCGATAATGGCAATTAAAAACCAAGTTGCTACAACTCCTCAAATTCAAACTTGGGTACGTACTAATCAGAATCATCCGCAAACATTACGCTTTCAGCAGCTACTTGAATTAGGTAAATCTTTAGAAAAACAATTAGCACCCTTAGGGATAGTTCGTGCTGATTGGCAGAGTCAAGCAGGTATACTCGCAGGGACGGGAATAGGAAAAACGACGAAACCATTTCAAGATGGTAGTATTTGGGCTGGTTTGACAACATGGCGAACAATCATGCCAAGACAAGTACAAGATGATCTCGCCGCGATATTTCTCAAACATGGTGCAACTTTGCAAGTAGTGCGAACCAATCAAGTGGGTGGTTGGCAATCCAATATTACACCCCTTGCACCAACAGTCTTTTTAGGACAAATTAAGATTCCCTTTACTAATATTTCACCGCTTTCAATTGTTGTAAATCGCGTTTTAGCGTCGTTAGTAATTCCTACACAGCAAGATTGGTTAGTTCTAATTTTACTGCTGATAACTTATAGTATTATCGCCCTACCTTATGGCTGGAAATTAGGATTTTTACAGATCCAATTTTGGTCTGCAAGTTGGATTGACCAATGCTTATTAACGTTGCGTTGTTTATTTGCACCTGCGATTATCGAAGAACTCATTTTTCGCGTTATCTTGCTTCCTCATCCTAGTGAAATCAACAATTGGTTAAGATGGAGCTTATGGGCAATAGTTAGTTTAGTATTGTTTGTTTTGTATCATCCATTGAATGCTAAAACATTTTTTAAAGCTGGAAATCCCACATTCTTTAATCGTGGTTTTCTTGCTTTAGCTTTATGGTTGGGAATTATATGTACTGTTGCATATACCTTAACAGGATCTTTCTGGGTGATAGTTTTAATCCACTGGGTTGTAGTAGTAGTTTGGTTAATTGTTTTTGGAGGAATAACAAAATTAGATAAGAATCAAAAAAATCATAAAGCTCATACCAATTCTGTATAAAGATGCGCCAAATTATATATATAAGGAACGAACCGCAAAGGGCGCAAAGAACACAAAGGAAGAAATAAAATTTGGCGCAGCCTCACAAAAAAATGGTATCAGACGTAATACACCGTAGCTTCAAAGGGGGACTTTAATTCTAGTTCCCTCTTTTTATCGAGGTATTTAGAAGGGAATCTAAAACTTTCGATACTTACAGGAGGGCTTTTCAAACATCCATAAAAACAAAAAAAACCCGCCGTAGCGGGTTACACAACAAACTAAGAACAATGAAAACTTGATTTAGCTGGAATATCTCATTTCAGCTTCAAGTTGACGAATCAGTTGTTCGTCGCCTTTTGCTCTGGCTACTTGCAAGCGATGCTCTAGGCTTTTTTGAATATTCTCTCTGTGAGCTTCTTGTGCTTTCCTTGAACTTTGTAGTCTACCTTGATTCATAATGATTACCTTCTTTAATTTTACACTTTATGTCTTCTATTGATAACATAGCACATATTTTGTAGCTGTTGCTACAGAATTTTATAACTTAATGTAGATTTTTACAAAAATATGTCTGAGAAGCAGATGGATCAACAACGACTCATAACTTTTCTAAGCGATTTTGGCGATCGCGATATTTATGTAGGCGTAATGAAGGGAGTCATAGCCCAAGCCAATCCCAGGCTGAGGGTGATAGACTTAACGCACCAAATTCCACCGCAAGACATCGCCGCAGCCAGATTTTGCCTGATGAATGCTTATCCATATTTTCCAGTTGGGACAGTGCATCTGGCAGTAGTAGATCCGGGTGTGGGAAGCAAGCGACGAGCGATCGCAGTAGAATTTGCTCAAGGATTTCTAGTGGGCCCAGATAATGGTATCTTTAGCGGCGTACTTAGTCAAAATCTGGCAATCGCAGCCGTCGAACTTACAAATCTTAACTATTGGCGAACTCCTCAACCAAGCAACACTTTTCACGGTAGAGATATTTTTGCACCAGTGGCAGCTAATCTTGCTAGTGGTGTTTCCCTCAAACAGCTAGGACAAGAAATCGATCCAGCAAGTTTGGTCAAACTGGATATAGGCGAGTGCAAGCAGACAAGCAATGGTGTAGTGGGTTGCATTCAATATATTGATCACTTTGGCAACCTAGTGAGCAACATTCCAGCGAGTTACGTACAAGGCAAAATTTGGTATGTGCAAACTACAGGGTTGAGTATACCAGGTTGTCAAACTTATGGTGATGTCAATGTGGGAGAGATACTAGCTTTAGTTGGCAGTCACGGCTGGGTAGAAATTGCCATTAATAGCGGCAATGCTCACTCCCAGTTGCATTTAGATTGGCAAGCACCGCTTCAAGTTGTTCTAACGTAGAACCAATCACACTAACTAAAACTCTTCACTTAGGTGAGTTACAAAACCCACGAATCACGCATCATATCAAATAT
>NZ_JADEXU010000379.1 GCF_015206895.1 Nostoc sp. LEGE 12450
ATACGCTAGCCAATTGCCTAGTATCACTTGTATGGGTGTGGGGGGTCTTTTCGATTTTATGGCTGAACGTGTGCCCCGTGCCCCTTATTCAATTCGCGCTGTTGGCATGGAGTGGCTGTGGCGACTAGCGATGGAACCGACTCGACTTTGGCAGCGCTATCTTCTAGGCAACTTCATCTTTTTACGTTTAGTATTAACCTACGCGTTTGCTCGACGCCCAAGTGAACAACAAAGTAACGCAAAGTTCACAGCCAAATCACATTAGTTGTACGAAATAAGTCTGGATTTAAAAACGATTTGTACTTTTAAGTCACCACCAAGACTGATTAAAAGCTGCTTGTAACACTACTTAAGCGATCTCTAGATTAATCCTGTTTTGTCATTCTCGAAAAACAATAATCGAACTAACGAAAAACAATAATCGAACTAAAACTCTGAGACTTTGATTGAATAAAGCTTTAAGCCTTTATTTTCTAATAGTAACTAAAATTTATAGCTTACTAGTGGAAAGCAAGGTCCCGAAAGGGTTTCAGCGACTGGATTCATCTAGAGTGATAAAAGCGGTTAATTACAGCACTTTCGGCGGCTATGAGGTACATCCTCAAAGCTGAAACCTATGATAGGAGAGGGTCTAGAGGAAAGCTGTATTGCATAATAGCCGGAAGCGCTGTATAGCTAGACGAGCATAAGAATATGTTTTATACCACACAGTTTCATGCTTTTTAAAAGTAGCTTTTTAGCTAATCAAATCTATAAAATTTATGACTCTGACACAAGAAAGTCAACTGATCGTGATTCAACCTCAGCAATGCTTTGATTTGAAGCATGGTAATACCTTAAGGGAACAGCTATCTAGCTTAGTACCTCACCCCAAACATCTTTGGGTGATTGATCTAGTCAAAGTAGATTTTATGGATAGTTCGGGCTTAACCGCTTTACTTAAGGGGGTTTCGGCTATACGTTCAAGTGGCTGTCGTTTGGTAATTTGCAATCTGCAAGCACCTGTTCGGATGATCTTTGAACTGACTCAGGTGGATTCAGTGTTTGAAATTTATGAGAATTATGATGCCGTCGTAACAATGTTCAATGCTCAACCATGAAGTATTGACCGCTACTGTCACTGCAAATATCTTAAAGAAAAAATTGACTGGTTACATATTTACTTGCTTAAACTATTCGAAAATCTCATTCCCGCTTTTACAGGTTACTGAAATAAGTTAATGTGCAAACTATTGAGTTTATAAACTTATCTACTGAAACTGTAATTACTACTACCTCTACCCCACCGTTTTTATATGCAAGTTCTAAATGATACCCATAATGTTCCTAAAGCTAAACTTCCAGTTCATCCCTCTGTAATGAGTAAAGCCAAGCGGATGATTGACATCTTGGGTGCCGTTATAGGCCTATCGATTACAGTAGTCGTAGCAATTCCTGTTGCGATCGCTATTAAGTTAGATAGCCCAGGTTCTATCTTTTACAGTCAAATTCGCTGTGGTCTGAATGGGCGTTACTTCCGAATTTGGAAATTCCGCTCAATGTCAGTCGGAGCTGACCAACTTAAGCATCTAGTTAAGAATGAAGCTCAAAGCGATCAGATATTCAAAAATGAGAGTGACCCTCGCATTACCTCTATAGGAAGGTTTCTGCGCCGCGCTAGTTTAGACGAACTCCCTCAGTTTTGGAATGTGCTGCTA
>NZ_JADEXU010000132.1 GCF_015206895.1 Nostoc sp. LEGE 12450
GCCCAATTCCCCATACCCCATTCCCCATACCAATATCTATTGGGCACAAATGCTTACTAGCTGCGTCAACTATCTTAATATTGTCTGCTTTAGTTTTTCTGGTGCAAAAGTTCCATAAGCAGGGAACGAACAACTACCAACTCATCAATCCTGTACTAAGCATAAATACTTGTAGACTATATGGTTAGTAGATTCAATCGTAAAAGCGAGCAATGGCGTGTGTGGGTAGCTAATGCACCATTCAAATTTATGAAATCACCTTTTATTATTCAAAGTTGGCGGCGACTACTTAAGTACCTTTTTCCGATTCTCATTTTAATATCCTTTGTTACGGTATTACTGGTAGATAGTTTTACTCCTGCGATCGCACAGTTACCCCGTCAAGAAATTCGCGGGGTTTGGATGACCACCAATGATTTTGACACCCTCAAAAATCGGGAGAAAGTGCAAGATGCCGTGAGTCAATTACGACGGCTGAACTTCAACACAATCTATCCTGTAGTGTGGAATTCTGGCTATGTGATGTATCCTAGTGCGATCGCACAACGTGCAGGTATCCAACCTTTTATCTACAAAGGTTCCGATGGACATGATATTCTTGCCGACCTAATTAACCAAGCCCATCGCAAAGGATTGCTAGTGATTCCCTGGTTTGAATTTGGTTTCATGGCTCCCCCAACGTCAGAACTAGCACTGAATTATCCTGATTGGTTCACGCAAAAGCGGGATGGTAGCCAAACTTCCATTAGTGCGGCTGGTGAGGTGATGTGGCTCAATCCGTTCCATCCGCAAGTGCAACAGTTCATCACCAATCTAGTGCTAGAAACTGTCACTCAATATGATGCCGATGGTATTCAGTTTGACGATCACATGAGTTTACCTCACGAATTTGGCTACGATCAATATACAGTTGCTTTGTACACCAAAGAAACCAAAAATGCTCCCCCAAAAAATTCCCAAGATGCAGCATGGGTAAAGTGGCGGGCAGATAAAATTACGGCGTTCATGGTACAACTTAACCAAGCCGTGAAACAGAGAAAACCACAGGCGATTTTCTCTGTTTCTCCTAATTACTATGATTTTGCTTACAAGTTTCACCTGCAAGATTGGCTGAGTTGGATACGGCAAAATATTGTGGACGAGTTAATTGTGCAAGTTTATCGTCCGAATCTGCAAAGTTTTGTGGCTAATATTTCTCGCTCAGAAATTCAAGAAGCCCAAAAAATAATTCCAACTGGGATTGGTATTATGACTGGGTTACGAAATAATCCAGTTCCTATGCAGCAAATTAAGTCTCAAGTGCGGGCTGCCCAAGAACGTGGTCTAGGTGTAACTTTCTTTTATTATGAAAGTCTTTGGAACGATACTCTAGAACCCTTAAACGAGCGACAAGTTGGATTTGGAAGTCTCTTTCCATCTCCTGCACTCCGCGCCAGAATTGAATAATTTTTCTGTTGAAGATTATGCTAATGGACTGGAAGTTAAGGTTTTTTCGTCTAATCGTAGTGCGATGTCGCCTTCTGTTCTGAAAGGCTCAGATTCCTAGTTTCTGCAAAGAAGTTAGGAATCTTGTTGGACAAAACCCAAAATAGCCCTAATTATACTTTCAAAAATGCGATCGCCTGAATTAAAGTCTTTATTAATACATTTAATTTTACATAAATATATTGGTAATTAGTTAGACATCGCATAGGTGTATCAGGCTTGCTAGATACTGGTTCTACTGTCACGTATTGCCTACGAAATCGGGTTAAGGCTGGAAGCAGGTTTAAAATATATGGTGTCACTCAAAAGAGACTTATGACCTTAACCCTCAACTTGCCACCAGAATTAGAACAGTATCTTGCACAAAAAGCTAAACAGCAAGGGCTTTCTGTCGAAACATATACTTTGCAGATTTTGCAAGAATATATTCTGCCAAAAGAGAAACAGTCTAAATTAGTCAATACGCTTCAGTCTTGGATTGATGAAGATGACGCTGATGAGCAGCAAGGAACAGGAGAGTATTTAATTCACGCCTTAGATGAGGATCGTCTATCCGATCGTAAATTATTCCCTGTTGAGTTAAAAGGTATAACTTGGTGAGTCAAGTTATTCTGTTAGATTCAGGGCCACTAGGTTTAGTCACAAATCCAAAGTTATCTTCTGAAAGCCTTGCTTGTACTCAATGGCTGCAACTACTAGTTTCCTCTGGCAGTCGAGTTATAATTCCTGAAATCGCTGATTATGAAGTGCGGCGAGAATTATTACGGGCAAACAAAGTTAAAGGTATTGCTCGCTTAGATGAATTAAGTCAACTTTTAGAATATCTACCCATTACAACAACTGCAATGCGTCAAGCTGCATTATTCTGGGCACAAGCTCGTCAACAAGGACAACCAACAGCTGGTGATAAGACAATTGACGGTGACATAATTTTAGTAGCCCAGGCTCTAACTCTTAGTGTTGCAGATGTTGTGATCGCAACAACTAATGTTGGTCATTTATCTAGGTTTGTTGCAGCCGATTTGTGGCAAAACATTAAAGTAAGTTGAGTGAAACCCAACATTATATTAAGTTAACGTTGGGTTTCATAGCATTCAACCAGCCTGAGTAGGTGGTATTTGCTCAGGTGGCATTTCTGCTGGGGGAGCGAGTACCGCATCCGGCGCAATTTCTTCTACGGGAATCGCTTGCTTCTCCTCAATTTCAAAATCTGGTTGCGCTGCTTCCACTAATTCGGGAGATGGGGGATGTGGTGGAATCGCTTCCGGTACAGTCTCGGTTTTGGCTTCGGTGTCAGTAGTAACTGTCTCCTCTGCTGGTGGTTCTGGGATGGCAGTAGTTTTGTCGATAATCTCAACAGTAGGTTTCTCTGCCAGCACAGAGGTAATATCTTCAGGTTTGGGGGTTGCAGGTGGCTTTTTACTCCCAGTTTTTTGCACTTTATCTTTCACGCCACTGAAGGTGCTACCAAGACCTTTTTGCAACTGGCCCAGCCGTTCCTGAAGGGAGAACTTATTGACTTGTTCTTGAATGCCAGTTTTCACCGTCTCTGGACTGGGTACTTGGGTTTGTTGTGCTTGGGGGGTGAGTTGGCGACGTAATGATAGAGTTTGCCAGCCAAACCAGACCAAAAGAGCCACACTAGCCACATGACCCAGCAACAAACCCCCAGTAATGCGTGGTGCAAACACCCATAAGACTAAAGCATAGAACAGTCCTACACCACTCCAAATAAAATCATTCTTACGGTGGATTTCTGGAAAAAAGAAAGCTGCTATGTAAATGGCTAAACTACCAATACCGACCACCAAAGCTAGGACAAATGCCAGCATTATTTGGTTACTCCTTACTGCGTCCTTTGACTATTTCAATTTTGCAAATTTTGTCAGTCAATTGTTGATTTAGATACAATTTAAAATTAATTAGCCGTGTTAGTTGTGGATTTTTGCCCTTTATTCAACTCTTAAGGTCTTCTTTAGGGGAGAACGGAAAATATCGGACTACCCTTAAAGTAAAAGGATCTGCAAGAGAGTTAGCCAGAAATTTTTTATGACACTACAAAGCTTTGGTGTGATTGGATTAGCCGTTATGGGTGAGAACATCGCTCTAAACGTAGAGCGCAATGGCTTCCCAATTGCAGTTTACAACCGCTCCCGAGAAAAAACGGATGCGTTTATGGCGCAGCGTGCTACAGGACGGAACGTCAAAGCCGCCTTTACCTTAGAAGAATTCGTTGCCTTATTGGAACGTCCCCGCAAAATTCTCGTAATGGTGCAAGCTGGTAAGCCAGTGGATGCGGTGATTGCTCAACTCAAACCCTTGTTAGAGGAAGGCGATATCATTATCGACGGTGGCAACTCTTGGTTTGAAGATACGGAACGACGCACTCAGGAATTAGAACCCGCTGGGCTTCGGTATCTTGGTATGGGTGTCAGTGGCGGTGAAGAAGGGGCACTAAATGGCCCATCTCTGATGCCTGGAGGTACAACAAGCTCTTACGAGTTTCTATCACCAATTTTCAACAAAATTGCTGCCCAAGTCGATGATGGCCCTTGTGTAACCTACATTGGCCCTGGTGGTTCTGGCCACTATGTCAAAATGGTACACAACGGCATTGAGTATGGCGATATGCAGCTAATTGCTGAAGCCTACGACTTGCTGAAAAATGTCGCTGGATTAAACCCCAGTCAGCTACATGATGTGTTTGCTGAATGGAACACCACCGATGAACTCGATTCCTTTTTGATTGAGATTACGAAGAATATCTTCCCATATATTGACCCAGAAACAAATAAACCCCTGGTGGATTTGATTGTTGACGCAGCCGGTCAAAAGGGAACTGGACGCTGGACTGTGCAAACTGCATTGGAATTGGGAGTTGCTATTCCTACAATTACAGCAGCAGTTAATGCCCGGATTATATCTTCGATTAAAGATGAGCGGGTTGCAGCATCTAAAGTCCTCACAGGCCCCAGTGGCAAGTATGACGGGCAAACCAAGGACTTTATCAATAAAGTACGCGATGCTCTCTATTGCTCAAAAATCTGTTCTTATGCTCAAGGGATGGCATTGCTATCCACAGCTTCAAAAACATATAACTGGAATTTGGATCTGGGCGAAATGGCGCGGATTTGGAAAGGTGGTTGTATTATTCGCGCTCGCTTTTTGAATAAGATTAAGAAGGCTTTTAGCGAAAATCCAGCTTTGCCTAACTTGCTGTTAGCTCCCGAATTTAAGCAGACAATTCTCGACAGACAGACTGCTTGGCGGGAAGTGATTGCGACAGCCGCAACAGTAGGGATTCCAGTACCCGCATTTAGCGCATCCTTGGATTATTTTGACAGCTATCGCCGCGATCGCTTGCCTCAAAATCTAACTCAAGCACAACGCGACTACTTTGGCGCACATACCTACCTGCGTCTTGATAAGCCAGGAAGTTTCCATACTGAATGGGTACCTATTGCTGAAGCTGGTAAGTAAGCTTTTGCACATCTGTATCAGAATATTGTGAAAGGTTAGTCAGTTTCAAAATACAGATTTAGAAGTGGCTCTGAGTTTCAGAGCCACTTTTTTTAAGAAACCGCAGAGGCGCAAAGAACGCAGAGGAAGAAATAAAGATAATAGCAATTCTCTACTATTTATTGATTTTAAGGATTATTATTACCAAGATACTTGGCTTTTAATTCTTCTAATTCTTGATCTATTTCGTTTTTACTCGTTGGCTGAGATGTAGAAATTGCTGGTTGTATTTTATTTGCTTGAGGTTTGTTGCCAACTAAAAATTGAGTTTTCATTTCCTCTAATTCTAGATCGATTTGACTAGGAGATGGCGATATAAAAGCGGGTGGAGAATTGGGTGTTGATTGAGAGATAGGCTTTGGCTTTATGGCTGGTGTGACTGCTACTTGTGAATGTTGATTTAAGTCTTTGAGAACTTCATCTACTGTTTGATAACGCCGAACGGGAATGCTTTCTAGCATTTTGTTGAGAATGTGACTCAACTGATTACTAACAGGAGTTTTTAAGTATTTCTGCCAAACCCAAGTATCGTTGTTAGTATCATAAGAATCAAAGGGCGATCGCTGGGTTAATAAATTAATACAGGTAGCACCCAAGCTGTAAATATCGCTGGCAAAAACAGCCCTACCTCTCATTTGCTCTGGGGCTACATATTCTGGACTACCAATACTTGTACCAGTTTGATTTAAGGCGTTGCCAATGGCAGATTTAGCTGCACCAAAATCTACTAATACTAGTTTGCTATCACCGCTACGTAAAATAATATTTTCTGGCTTAATATCACGGTGAATTACGTGTCTAGCATGACAAAATTGTAAAACTGACAATAAATCATTTAATAGTTGCCGGATTTGCGTTTCATTGAAAGCACCCCTATGTGCTAATACCTGGGCTAAGTTTTGCCCGTCGATAAATTCTTGTACAAGATACTGCCGGTTTTCTTGAGTAAAATATGCCAGGAGTTCGGGAATTTGGGGATGTTTACCCAGTTCATCTAACTGCACCGCTTCTTGGTTAAATAACTCTACGGCCTTGGCAAGAGTATTAGTACCTTGGGATTGGGGATAAAATTGCTTAATTACACAGCGTGGTTTTGAAGGTTTATCTTCATCCACAGCTAAGAAGGTTCTGCCAAAACCACCTTGTCCGATTGGTTTGATAGCACGGTAACGTTCTTTAAGGAGTAACTTAGAACCGCAAGTCCGGCAAAACTTGACATCATTAGGATTTTCAGGCTTGGGACAATGGGGATTAAGGCAGTAGCTCATACAGGCGATCGCTCTTATATGTTCTTATTTTCTCCTGTCCCAGGCAAAAGAGTGTAATGTAACAGATTTTGGATTTGTGTCACGCAGAAGAGGGAAAACCCGGTGGAGGAATGATGAACCAAAAGAATCTAAAATCATCAAGAGCAATGGCTACGACGGGCTACGCCTACGCACTGCTAAACTATCCCATACCTTCCATAACTGGATGGAAGTAGAAGGCGAATCCCAATACTGTATAAGCAGCTAATAACAAAGTGCCTTCGAGCCAATTGGATTTACCATCAGAACTGATACTGTTTGCAATCAACACTGACACAACCACAGCTACTAATTCAAAGGGTTTGAAATCTAAATCCATTGGTTTACCCAATATCCGCCCTGCTATTACCAACACGGGCGCGACAAATAAAGCAATCTGCATACTTGATCCCACAGCTACAGAAAGAGAAAGATCCATCTTATCTTTCATCGCCACGGTGACTGCTGTGGCGTGTTCAGCTGCGTTACCGACGATGGGAACCAAAATTACCCCTGTAAACAGCGCCGTCAAACCTAGCTGAGATGTGGCCACTTCCAGAGAATCGACCAACATTTCTGACTCAAGTGCCACTAGTAAAGTACATACTAATAGCACGCTAACCCACAACATCATATTTGGTTTAGCATGAGGGATTTCCTCTTCTTCTATCTCCGCTACACCCACGTCATATAAATAGGAGTGGGTTTTCATTGAAAATAGCAGCGTTAGCGCATAAACCAGAATTAATACTACAGCAACAGCAATAGAAAGATCTTGCAGTGTTTGTTCATTAATTCCTTGAGAGGTATAATTCATCGCTGTTGGCATCAAAATGGCAATCACTGCCAAATTCATTGAAGCAGCATTTACCCGCGCCACAATTGGCTGAAATGTTTGTTCTTTGTAGCGGAGTCCTCCCAAAAGCATGGAAAAACCCATTACCAGTAGTAAGTTGCTGATAATCGATCCCGTGATACTGGCTTTAACTACATCTATTAACCCAGCGTTCAGAGCTACTAGGGCGATTATTAGTTCTGTTGCATTACCAAAGGTGGCGTTTAACAAGCCCCCCAATGACGGCCCCACTACGACAGCAATTTCTTCTGTGGCTGTACCCATCCAAGCTGCTAAGGGCAGAATCGCTAATCCAGCTGTAATGAAAACTATTAACTCTCCCCACTCTAGAAAGTGGGCTGCTACAGAAACTGGGATAAACAGTAATAAAACGAAAAGAATAATGTTTTTGGTTGACATTTGTTGTTTTGGGTTGAGGGTATCATTCACAGCTAGCAATCCTAAATTTTAAATTTGGAGTGTTGAATTAAAAATTACTTTCACTCATCACTCCGATATGGTACTCTCAACCACCTGTAGACCAATTCAGAAATTGTACTGTTTTCAGTTCACTACAGCGTATGTAAAATAAGATTGCGATTTAAGGAGTTTTTGTAATCTTTTGTTGCAAAAGTATGAATTTGAGCCAAAATATTACACCAAGAATGGGGTTTAATATATTAAAAGACAATTAAAATTTTGATTGGCGCTGCTAACGAGGAAACCCCTAACTTAGTTTTTGTTCAATGGCTAATTATATTTGAGCCTTCAGGGAAAGGGCTGTGCGATGACGCAGATTTCCCACTACAATGAGAAAGATTTGTCAAAAATTTGGTTGGATTCCATAGTTGTTGTTTATACCGGATTTTGTGTGAAAACCATTGGAGAAAGGTTTATGCACAATGATTTCGGTGCAACTGCAAGTTTTTTGTTTTGGATAAATATACATGACTTCTGCTGCTGAAATGCCAGCTAGCTCTGGCTCAACGTTAACATTACATTCAGATCCCAAAAACGCTCACGAAACCGATCCCCTGAGAAAGGCTAATGGTGTTTATGTGACGGTGCATGGTCATTTTTACCAGCCACCAAGGGAAAACCCTTATCTGGACGCAATTGAACGCCAACCGAGCGCTGCACCTTTCCATGATTGGAATGAGCGGATTCATTGGGAATGTTATCGTCCAAATGCCTTTGCCAGAGTCTTAAATGACCAAGGTGAAGTGGTGGGGATCGTCAACAATTATGAGTATTTTAGTTTTAATATCGGGCCGACGCTGATGTCGTGGCTAGAACGCTACGATGTGGAAGTTTATCAGCGCATTTTAGAGGCGGATGCCAAGAGTAGCCAACGCTTGCATGGTCACGGCAATGCGATCGCGCAAGTATACAATCACATCATCATGCCTCTGGCGAATGAACGCGACAAATATACCCAAATTCGCTGGGGTAAAGAAGATTTCCGCTCCCGCTTTGGACGCGATCCCGAAGGAATGTGGTTAGCGGAAACTGCTGTAGACTACGCCACCCTAGAAGCCCTTGTTGCTGAAGGTATTCGCTTCATTGTCCTGGCACCGTCTCAAGCACTGCGTTGCCGCCCCCTCCCTACTCCAGATCATCCCCATCCTGAATGGATCGAAGTTGGTGGTAGTCAGATTGATTCCACCCGTCCCTATCGTTGTTATTTGAAGCCCACACTAGACACTTCATCTTCACCTCTGAGTGCGATCGCCACTAGCCCCAACGATGGTAGTACAGAAGAATTACCCTACATTGATATCTTCTTCTACGATGGCCCGATATCGCGGGACATGGGTTTTAGTGATGTCGTTTATAATTCCAGCCACTTTGCCGGACGTATCGGTTCAGCGGTGCGTGGGGATCATCGTCTGGCACAGTTAATCTCGGTGGCGACAGATGGGGAAACCTTCGGACATCACAAGAAGGGAACAGAGAAAACTTTAGCCTACGCCTTTACTAAAGAGTTTCCTCAACAAGGTTGGACGGTAACGAACTTTGCCCACTACCTCAGTTTAAATTCTCCCGGTTGGGAAGTGGAATTGAAGTCAGTCACAGCCTGGAGTTGCGCCCACGGTGTCGGCAGATGGGAAGATGATTGTGGTTGCGGTGGGGAAGGCGGTGTTTGGCATCAAAAATGGCGTCGTCCCTTGCGGGATGCCCTCAATTGGTTGCGGGATCAGCTAACTGAAGTTTATGAGGAACATGGTAGGCAGTTATTTCGCGATCCTTGGCAAACACGGGATGAATATATCCAAGTGATGCGCGATCGCTCTGCTACCAATGTCAACCGTTTTCTCGCCCGTCATCAAACCCACAAACTAACCGCAGCCGAACAAGTAGACGCTTTGCGCTTGTTAGAAATGCAGCGTCACGCTTTATTGATGTTCACTAGTTGCGGTTGGTTTTTTGAAGAAATTTCCCGTCCAGAGGGGACGCAAATTCTGCGCTATGCCGCCCGTGCTTTGGAATTGGCAGGGGAAGTGGCTGGTGTACAGTTAGAAAAAGGCTTTGTCAAACGTCTTGGTTTAGCCCCCAGTAATGTCGATGAATTCAAACACGGTGCAGAAATTTATCGGCAACTCGTGTTAACTGCCCAGCTTGGCTTTAAGCAAGTAGCATCCCATTACGCCATTACTTCCCTATTTACCAATCAGAAACCAGCACAGACGCACAATTCTTTGCCTAGAAAAGATGTTGCTGACAAACAATCTCAGCGTTACCACAAAAAAGTTTATTGCTATGCTGCCAATGAGCTAGATTACCAACTGCAACGCATGGGATCGCTAACTCTGGCTGTCGGAAATTTAAAGCTGGTATCAGAGATTACTTGGGAAAGTGAGCATTTGGTATTTGCGGTTCTGCATTTGGGAGGCTGGGATTTCCACTGCTGCATTCAACAATTTACCGGGCGGCGTGACTACAGCCAATTAAAAGAAAAGCTGTTTGGGGCACTAAAACAAGCTAGTGCGGCTCATACTATCTTGGCGATGACACAGCTATTTGGCGAAGAAGCTTTCAGCTTACAGAATCTATTTGCTGAAGAACGCCACCGGATTATGCGACTGCTTAGTCAGGAAACACTGACACGCTTAGGACAGTTGTATACCCAAGCCTACCGTGATAATTATGGAGTGCTGATGGCGTTTCATCGAGATGAAATAGCAGTACCACAAGAGTTGCAGGTAGCAGCAGATATTGCTTTAGGGCATCGCTGTCTTATGACATTGCGATCGCTAGAGCAAGATATCGCCGATCCCCAAAAGAGTTGGAGTCACATCTTAGAATTGGAAGCGATCGCTACTGAAGCAAAACATCTGCGTTGTCGGCTGAATATTCCCGACGGTAAGCAAATGTTAGAACAGTTAATTGCGCGATCGCTCTGGCAATTATTGCATGATGCCAATGGTAGCTTTAATGCAGATATCCAACTATTGGAGCGATTGATTGATGTCGGGGATCAACTAAATATTGACATTTCCCTACAGCGATCGCAAGAACTCTATTTTAGTTGTCTGCATAGTCAGATAGCGCCGGTGTGTATTACTAGCCTTGGAAATGAAGGAGATAATCAGTGTCTTCAGTTGCTCAAGTTGGGTAAGAAATTAGCCGTTGATGTCAGCGCGATCTCCAATCAGTTGGGATAGATGCGGGGACGCAGGGTAAAAATCTCACGCACAGAGAAGGGGAAAATTTTCCCCTTTTCTTTTTAATTTCCTTTACCTAGCCTGGGAGCAATCGCAATGGTAGGGATAAAGCCACTCACACCTGAAGAGTCCGAAGGTATGTTTCTCAAAAAAGGTTCCTGCGTGGCGGCTGGGATAGATGCGGGGACGCAGGGTAAAAATCTCACGCACAGAGAAGGGGAAAATTTTCCCCTTTTCTTTTTAATTTCCTTTACCTAGCCTGGGAGCGATCGCAATAGTAGGGATAAAGCCACTCACACCTGAAGAGTCCAAATGTATGTTTCTCAAAAAAGGTTCCTGCATGGCGACTCTGTGATATGTTGATCCCAGCTTTAGTTTTAACCTCATATAGCCAGGGAAAGGCTATTACTAAAACAGTCATGAAGGTGAAGAGGTAAAGAATTGTAGTTTTAATATTGGGGAATCTTCGGGAATTGCTATTGTGATTTTGAGGCATAGAAATAAGAAACGAATAGCCCACACAATTTTAGCCTAAAGCTCAAAATATTGCCGGAAGCGGGGATCAATATTGTCTGTTTTCTGCTGATTGCAGGTAAGGCAGAGAGTTTGTAAATTGCTGATATCATTTTGACCACCACGGGCGAGAGGAATAATATGGTCAATGCTAAGGTGAGTTTCTGTAGTAGTTTTACCGCAGCTTTGACATTGATATTTGTCACGTTCAAAAACATATTTCTTGACTTCCGGTGGGATACGAATACGGGGAGTTTTGCTCATTTTCTCTCTAGTTGCTAAGAAATCTTTCCAAGCTAGGTACATCGACCCAACTTGCTTTTGTATGAGATTCATGGGATAAATCCATCAACAACTGAGAATAAATTCCTTCCCGCAGTGATGGTGTAATTTCCTGATTGCGTTCAATTCCCTGCACCCATTGGTCTACTACGCGGATAAATGCCGAAATCCGCCCATCAGCATAATTTTTGGGAAAAATCAACCGATTTGGTATTTCTATTTCCGTTAGAGGTTTACCTGGCTGGGAACCCCAAACACGAAAGCCGTGTATATAATCTTTTTGATTTTCACTGCCTACAATTAATGTACCGCGATCGCCATATACTTCTATCCAATGGGTTCTTGGTGCATGAACAACCGCGCTGATAGAAACTTGGCAAGGTGTACCATTTGCTAATTCCAGCGTTAATATACAGTTGTCATCTGTATTCACTGGCTTAGATTCCCCACTAACAGGGTCAACTCGTGTAGGAATCGCAGTACTCAAATGGGCGTTTAATCTCCGGACTGGCCCGAATAACCAGTGAATGTAATCGAAGGCGTGGGAACCTAAAGATCCTAATGCACCACCTCCTTTGTCTTTGTCAGAATACCAATTCCAAGGGCGTGAAGTATCAGCACGAGAATAACCTAACCAATCAATTTTGATTAGGCGCAACTCACCTACATAATCTTCTGATAGTAATTCAGCAAATAACTGCCATGCTGGTACAAAGCGAAATTCAAAATCTACAGTTGCAATTACACCTTTTGCTTTCGCTAACTGATAAAGTTCTTTAGCTTCGACTGCATTTAAGGTTGTCGGCTTTTCTAGTAATAAATGTTTCCCAGCTTGCAGTACAGTTTTTGCCATTTCATAGTGCAAAAATGGCGGCGTAGAGATGCTGACTGCTTGTACTTCTGGTAATGCCACAATATCAGCCAGAGAATCAGAGGCGTGTGGAATATTATGGGATTCTGCTATGGCTTTGGCTTTATTTATATCTCGATGATAGACAGCAACTACCTCAGTTTGAGGATGTGCCTGGAATCCAGGGATGTGGACTTTTTGACCAAATCCAGTGCCTGCGATCGCAATTCCAATCATATAATTTTTCCCTATATTGTATGTGATTTTTATTGTTTGTAATAAGTTTTAGAATTATCGCAAAACTCTAATTGTAAAAGGGTAACGATAATACTCACCCTTGTAGGCTTTTACAGATGCAAAAGTCACTACAAACGATTGTAATATGAGTTTGAATAAAATTAAGGACATCAGTACAATTAACAAGCCGTCTAAAATATTTTTTATTTCATTGGATGAACCATTATTAATCATCATCAGACCAAAACTAGTTAACAAAAAAACTAAGGATATTGCTATGACAATCAATGTATATAATGTTAAAGAAAATTGAAAATTTAAAGATTCTTTACCTTGAAAATCAATCCAAGGATATTGTGATTTTTTAAAGTGCCAAACGATCAGGGGAGCTAAAAGATTTAAAGGTAAATATAAAGGAATGCCAATAAATACTAAAAAAAACAATAATATCCATCCTAACAAAGCCGAGAAATGACACAACACCGCCCATATACGCATTTGTTGTTTAGGTTTTTGTCTCATGCCTTTTTATGTGTAGGTGGATTTACCAAATAATTACCCACTCTAATTATCTACAAAAAAGCCAAAAACGAGCTTAAAACCTGAGTATTTCTCCGCCATAGTTTTCGGAAAGAGGTTTTATTTCCCTAACTGTGCCCAATACGGTTTGGATAAGCATTTTTTACTTTCCTTGTGGTCTGGGTAAGGGGTAAAGGATGTATTCAAAACCTTTTCCCTTTAACCGAACCGTATTGAGACTGTACCCTTTTTTGGCATTGAGCGATGACGTAACCGCCCGTTGGAGGCTGATCGCAATTTGAAAACAGTCTGACAGCTTATACTGAGTACTGGGGAAACAAGCAACCAGATTTTGGGATACTCAATAGCAAGGTTAATATAGAACTTACGCACAAGAGATCCGCTCTATGCTGTAAACTTAATAACACTAACGGATTTTCAATATGCGAGTTCAAATAACTGTAGTTGCGATCGCAGTAATGTTAGTGGGTGGTAAAAATCCAGAGGCCCTTGCAGACTTGCAACCATCTACTCAAGATGGGGCCATTGGGACTGTAACACCAGAAGCTACGATCCAGATAGAGGGAGAGTATGCCAAATATGGTGATTATATAGGAGTTAGTTTAGGAGATAGCCAGACGCTGGAAATTTCCCAAAAAATTGTCAAAAATATCCAGATTCGTTTTATTAATGACAAAGGTCTGCCAATCAAAGGGCGAACTCAAAAAGATTTTATCATTGGTTTGCTGAGACTCAAACCAGGTCAGGTATTCCGTGAAGATTTACTTCAAGCAGACTTGCAACGATTGAGAAGATTAGAGTCATTTAATCAAGTCAATGTTTACCCTAAAGAAGATGCTTCCAGTGTTAATCTCATTTATGCAATCAAAGAGCGTAGCTTCCCTTCTCTCATTTTAGGAGGCGGTAATAACGATGACGTTGGGCTATACGGTCGGGTGGGTTATAAAGATGAAAATGTTAGCGGTCTGAACGATAAATTAGATACAATTTTGCAGTTCAGCACTAAAGATGTCCAATTTGATGGTCAATTCACTAGTCGTTATCGTTCAGAAAAACCAAACCGCTTAGGCTATAGCGTTAGAGGTTTTCGTAGTCGAAATACATCGGGAACCTTCAACGAAGATATCAGATTGGCTAACGGTGACAAAGTGCGAGAAGGAAGGTTTGGTGGTTCTGTGGCGCTTTTACGAGCTTTTGATGAGTGGGATACATCTGTGGCTCTCAACTATACCAGAATTAGCCTACGCGATCGAGAATATAACGTTGTCCAGGTCGATAGATTAGGGAGTCCCCTATCTGTGAGCGGTACTGGAATTGATGACCTATTTACAGTATCATTTGCCGTATCAAGAGATCAACGCGATCGCCGAGACAATCCGACTCAAGGCTCAATCCTCACCTTCAGTACAGAACAAGCGATTCCCATTGGACTGGGCAATATTTCCAGCAACCGCTTACGGGGAGACTATATTCAGTATTTCCCAGTCAATTGGATAGGTAATGGTAGACCAACTGATAATCCAGAAATGTTGGCGATTAATTTACAAATTGGTACGACTATTGGAAACTTCCCACCAGCCGATGCTTTTAATATTGGTGGAATAGATTCTGTCAGAGGTTACGGTTATGGTAAAGTTGCCAGTGGTCGGAGTTATGGTTTAGCTTCCGTGGAATATCGTTTCCCAATTTTCCAGTCAATAGGTGGAGTTGTCTTTACTGACTTCGCCTCAGATTTCGGGTCTAGCGAAACCGTGTTAGGAGAACCAGGAGTCTTGCGAGACAAACCTGGAAGTGGCTTTGGTTACGGCTTAGGATTGCGCTTGAACTCACCCTTTGGGCTAATTCGAGGCGACTTAGGAATTAGCGACCAAGGAGAAGTTAGATTTGAAGTTACTACAGGTCAGCGATTTTAAGATAGTTGATTGATAACTCGTTCCAACTCTTCTATCATCACATCTGAACCTGTTTCCCGATATACTTGCACCAATGATTGGTAAAACCACAAAGTTTTTTCCTTACCACTGCTAAATTCAGTCCAAATAACATCTCCCATTTGTCGCCAATCTGCCAGCAAAGACCTAGCATTATGTAATTTATCAGCCAGCGACACTCGCCGAACTGAGGGCGAAGCGTGACGGAGTTTTTCTATGTATCTATTCTTACGCTCTTGCCAAGGCGGTTTCGGTGGTGTATCCCACTCTGTACAGCCATCGATAATTGCCACAACTGTTTCGCCGAAACGTTGGCGGATGTCCTCACGAATGAGTTTACCACCTTGGTCTTCTATACTATCGTGTAATAAAGCTGCGATCGCTTCCTCTTCACTCCCACCCATTTCCAATACCAGCGCCGCCACACTCAACAAATGGGAAATATAAGGAATACCGCTAACCTTACGAGTCTGGTTAGCGTGGAGACGATTAGCATAGACTAACGCTGCTTCAAATCTTTCTGTTAATTTTGCTGCACCCATTTTTTAGCCTCACAATTAATCTTCTTGAATAATCCAGCTATCCTAAATTTAGAAAGTATTAATAAGTATGCCTTATGCACTTGTATATTATCCAAATATCAATACACAGCAAATTAATAAAATTAGGCAAAAATATGATCCGCAATTTTATTTAATTGAACCGCATATCACCCTAATCTTCCCCCTACTCGGATTTATCAACGAAGCTCGTCTTACTCTTCATATTAAAAATATCCTGAGTGCATGGAAAAGATTTCCTATTCATCTACAGGGATTTCAAAAATCATGGGATGAATATCTGTTCCTTACAGTTCAAGAAGGAAAAGAAAATGCGATAAAATTACACAATGATTTATATACGGGTATATTAGCTGAATATTGCAGAGAGAATACAGCCTTTGTTCCACATCTAACGCTAGGAGTATTTTCTAAAAATCGGGTTCAATACTTACAGGCTTTAGAAGAAGCACAACAGTTAGATTTAGATTATTGTTGTATGGTGGAAAAACTAAATCTGTTGAAGATTACTGATGTGAATAGGCAAATAGTCTGGAACCAAGAATATATATTGCCAAGCTGAACATGAAAAACTTGCAAGTTGTGGAGAAAGAGTTTTCATCCCTCCCGATTATTGATATTAGCGCCTTAGTTTCTGGAAAAGGAAATCTCTATTCCGCCGCATCTCAGATTCGGCAAGCGTGTCGAGAATCAGGATTTTTCTATATTATCGGACATGGTGTAGACGAAAATTTGCAGCAACGACTCGAAGTACTCAGCCGCCAGTTTTTCGCCCAGGATTTGGAAACTAAACTTAAAATTCGTATGGCTTTGGCAGGTATTGCATGGCGAGGTTATTTTCCCGTTGGTGGCGAACTGACATCCGGTAAACCCGACTTGAAAGAAGGTATTTACTTTGGTGCTGAACTCCCAGACGAACACCCACTAGTGCAAGCTGGTACTCCTATGCATGGTGCAAACCTCTTCCCCGCCAACATGCCCCAATTTGGCGAAACAGTACTTGAATATATGGAGGCGATGACAAACTTGGGGCATATTCTTATGACTGGTATAGCCCTAAGTTTGGGATTAGAAGAATCTTACTTTGCTGACCGTTATACTTCAGATCCTTTTGTGTTGTTTCGCATCTTTAACTATCCCCCTAATTTATCACCGTCAGATAGCGATCCGATATGGGGTGTTGGCGAACATAGTGATTATGGAGTTTTAACTATTCTCAAACAGGACGACTCAGGCGGATTACAAGTTAAATCCAAATTAGGTTGGGTTGCTGCGCCTCCCGTTCCAGGTTCCTTTGTCTGTAACATTGGCGATATGCTAGACAAAATGACGGGAGGTTTCTATCGTTCTACACCTCATCGTGTACAAAACCAGTCCCAAAATCACCGCCTTTCGTTCCCCTTCTTTTTCGATCCCAATTTCGATGTAGAAGTGAAGCCCATTGAATTAGATAATAAAGTAGCGAATGATAATATAGGCGATCGCTGGGATAACGCTAACATTCATGATTTTTGCGGAACTCATGGTGATTATGTGTTGAATAAGGTGTCTAAAGTTTTTCCAGAATTGCGGCGAACAGTATTATAGGGTTTTAAGCTATTTCTTCTTTGCTGAGTCACCTTTTCGTTAGGTTTCTGTATGTTAAATGCGCGAAAGGGTAGGTGTACAAATTCTACAGTCCCTAAAAAGTGCTTCTATCCCAACATCGGCAAGCATTTCACCTCACCAATCACTCTATTTTCATCCGCGCAATCTCTGAAATGCTTGTTAAAAATGGGTTTCAGCTTTCAATCTGTCCCGGCACTCTTTCCAAACGAATTCTCTAATGCTATGATTGCTCTTGAACCGCGCAACCGCACCTTGAAAACTAAATACAGCTTGGGTTTCAGGCTCCTGCCATTGCAATTCATCAAAATCCCTATTAGGGATTGAAACAGCTTCTTCGTTTGGGTTTAGATATTTCATTTAAATTGCAATTCATCAAAATCCCTATTAGGGATTGAAACTTGAACTACGGAGCCTTCATAAAGTTTCCGTAAGACACGAATTGCAATTCATCAAAATCCCTATTAGGGATTGAAACTGATTGCGCGTTAGCTGTTCCTGATGAGTGGAAAAAATTGCAATTCATCAAAATCCCTATTAGGGATTGAAACGTTTTTTGTAAGTGTGGGAAGAGTACTTACTCCTCCATTGCAATTCATCAAAATCCCTATTAGGGATTGAAACTTCATCCACGCTAGGAAATGTAGTAAATCTATGGATATTGCAATTCATCAAAATCCCTATTAGGGATTGAAACACCAAGAATTCAGATGAATTTGGTACTGTCAGTTATTGCAATTCATCAAAATCCCTATTAGGGATTGAAACAATTCATTATTCTGCTAAATCAGGAGTAGATTTTTATTGCAATTCATCAAAATCCCTATTAGGGATTGAAACAAGAATAGCCAAACGAAACTACCCTTAACTGGGTAGTCTATATTGCAATTCATCAAAATCCCTATTAGGGATTGAAACTTTTTGAATTATTCTTCCAGAGGTATCTACGCTCATAATTGCAATTCATCAAAATCCCTATTAGGGATTGAAACAACTCTACCAGACAATAACCTAGAGTATGCACAAATTGCAATTCATCAAAATCCCTATTAGGGATTGAAACATAGAGCTAGAGGTGGTTTATGAGTGAAGAACAACATTGCAATTCATCAAAATCCCTATTAGGGATTGAAACTTAGCCGAGCAGGGCAAGATACCCAATCCAAACCAAAGACATTGCAATTCATCAAAATCCCTATTAGGGATTGAAACTGCTTATCAATACTTAACTGGAGAATGTAGCCGTCTTATTGCAATTCATCAAAATCCCTATTAGGGATTGAAACCAATGATGAGCTTGATATTGTGAAAGATCCATATATTGCAATTCATCAAAATCCCTATTAGGGATTGAAACTCCATACTGCTGTCCAGTACAAACTGTAATATCTGAAATTGCAATTCATCAAAATCCCTATTAGGGATTGAAACTTATTGGAACAGGTAGTACAGCTAAAGACGCTTGTAGGATTGCAATTCATCAAAATCCCTATTAGGGATTGAAACTAGATTTAATCATTACTATCTCAAACATATGCCAAATTGCAATTCATCAAAATCCCTATTAGGGATTGAAACAGGAGGATTGCCACCCCCACCATTTCCACCACTCCATTGCAATTCATCAAAATCCCTATTAGGGATTGAAACGTGTGTATGGTGGCACTCACACTATTGATTTAAGATTGCAATTCATCAAAATCCCTATTAGGGATTGAAACTATTGAACACTTATTAAATTATTTCGATGTAAAGTATTGCAATTCATCAAAATCCCTATTAGGGATTGAAACAATTACAACCAAACCTAAACCACACCGATAACATGATTGCAATTCATCAAAATCCCTATTAGGGATTGAAACACACAAACAAGCTCGTAGGGACGAGGCAATTAGTAATTGCAATTCATCAAAATCCCTATTAGGGATTGAAACCATATACATAATCAGACTCGTAAGCTTTAACTATTGCAATTCATCAAAATCCCTATTAGGGATTGAAACAATACGCGAGATAAAGATGCGTAGCCATTAAAAAAATTGCAATTCATCAAAATCCCTATTAGGGATTGAAACATGCCCAAGTAGCCTTAATTACAGCGATGTAATTCGATTGCAATTCATCAAAATCCTTATTAGGGATTGAAACGATCAGTTTAAAGTGTTTGAATTACGTTATGTTCGTGGTATTGCAATTTATCAAAATCCCTATTAGGGATTAAAACTAGCTGTTTCTACTTTTTGCAATACCTTACGTTTTATATTGAAAGCCAAAAATTGCTGGTAATACTGAGAGGGAAGCAAAAATATATGAGTCAATGGGTTTATAATTGGAAACTGTGACTCAGCGAGAAGTTTGCTCTAAGGCATCCCTGGCTCAAATATCCTTCCAAGGAAAGATGCTAAGGGCGAACGATGACAACTCATAATTGGAGCAAAGCGATTGGTGGGCAGTTTATTACAAGGAGTTAACCTGTACTTAATTGGCATGATGGGCGTTGGTAAGACGACAGTAGGGCCCTTACTAGCAAAGCATCTGGGTTATGGGTTTTTGGATCTTGATGGTGTCATTGCCAAAGCAACAGATAAATCTATCAATCAGTTATTTGCCGAAGAAGGTGAAGCAGGGTTTCGCCAAATAGAAAGTGACGTACTTTCGCAAGTTTGTGCTTTTACAAAATTAACTATAGCAACCGGTGGGGGCATTGTATTACGGCGAGAAAATTGGGGTTACTTGCACCACGGCTTGATAGTGTGGCTAGATGTGCCAGTTGAACTCATTTACAGCCGTTTAGCTGAGGATACCACCAGACCACTCTTGCAAGATGCTGACCTCAAGGGTAAATTGCGATCGCTCCTCGAACAACGAACACCACTTTACTCTCAAGCCGATTTGCACATCAGCGTGCAAGAAGGAGAAACACCCGAAGACATTGCCAACAGAATAGTTGAGGTAATTCCTAACGTTCTCAAACCACAAGTTTCTCATTAGCTAAAAACATTAATTTGAAATCTGTTGTAAATACTCAACTTTGGCATCAGAGATTGTGACGAGTTACAAAGTCTTCTACACTGACTGAAATAGGTTTTAACTCTCTCTGTTAGGCTCCTCATGACGGACAACGATTCTGAATACATCAGACAAACTGAAGCCACTCGTGTACGTGTACTCAGTGAAGCACTACCTTATATTCAACAATTCGCCGGTCGCACTGTTGTTGTCAAATATGGTGGTGCAGCGATGAAAGATAGCACACTCAAAGACAAAGTTATCCGCGATATTGTATTCTTATCCTGCGTTGGCTTGCGTCCAATAGTAGTACACGGCGGTGGCCCAGAAATTAACAGTTGGTTAGATAAGCTGGGAATCGAACCACAATTTAAGAATGGTCTGCGAGTCACTGATGCCGCCACAATGGATGTGGTGGAAATGGTTTTAGTTGGTCGAGTTAACAAAGAAATTGTCGCGCTAATTAACCAAGCTGGTGGATTGGCTGTAGGACTTTGTGGTAAAGACGGTAATCTATTTACAGCCCGTCCCCAAGGTCAAGAAGGCATCGGTTTTGTGGGGGAAGTCAGCAATGTTAATATCAAGATTTTGGACACCCTCGCTAGCAATGGCTATATTCCGGTAGTGTCTAGCGTTGCCGCAGACGAGACAGGGCAAGCTTATAACATTAACGCTGATACTGTAGCTGGAGAAATCGCTGCGGCATTAGGAGCAGAAAAGTTAATTTTACTGACTGACACCAGTGGAATTTTAAAAGATTACAAAGATCAATCTACTTTAATTCCGAAAGTAGATATCCGCGAAGCCCGCGAGTTGATTGCTAATGGTATAGTCAGCGGTGGGATGATTCCTAAAGTTAGTTGTTGTGTGCGATCGCTTGCTCAAGGAGTCCGTGCAGCACACATCATCGATGGTCGCATTCCTCACGCCTTGTTACTAGAAATCTTTACTGATGTTGGGATTGGGACGATGATTCTCGGTTCACAATTTACGTCGTAGAGGCAGGGGGAGCAGGGGAAGCAGGAGAGGTGAATATTAAAGACTCGTCCACGAGTTAAAAACGAATTTTAATTTACACCAAATTACACTTACAAATTATTTTCCCCTGCCTCCTATCGGGGATAGGTAATGAAAACACGTGATCGCCCACCGCTAAATGGTGTACGATGCCATGAATTATTTATAATCACTGGATTAACTAGGGTTGAATCTCGAATTGTCGGATTAATCAGGGTGGAATTTCTCACATTCTGCCTTATCTGGGGATAGGAATAATTGGGGTAACTAGTGCGTTGTGGCATTACTCCCGTTGCTTGGTCTACAGGCTTATGTGTAGGAATCGGGCTACCATAAACAAAGGAACCAACAGCAGGCGATAGCACAACTCCATAAGCTCCATCAACAGCGATCGCACGCTGGGCGGAAGCTGGACCAATGCTTACACCCATCACTGCTAAAGTCATACCTGCTAGCAGCCAATTCAGTTGCGAATGCTTGATTTTCAACATATTTGGCTCACCTGCATTTGATACCAGAGTTTTTAATCAGAAAATAGTCTCGGCTACTTAGTTAAAATTTTAGAAGTTTATCCACTTTTAGATTGCCAATCTTTGAAAAGATTCCAAAAAGATTGCTGGTATTGGCAAAATTAAAATAGTGCTAATTTTTGTATAAGACGTGAGTGCAGAAAGTTTAGAAATTGCTAAAACCTTCTACCAGACTGGGAAAATTGCCTTTGAAAATGGGCGATACCGCGAAGCTGTAGAAAATTTAGAAAAGGCCAGCGCCCTGTTAGCTCGTAATTCTCGCTTTGGGGGTGAAGTAGAAATTTGTCTGGTGACAGCTTATGAAGCGGCTGGACGCACGGATGAGGCGATCGCTGTTTGCGAAAGACTCAAACGCCATCCCTATATTGAAATCAGCAAACAAGCGCGACAGATGGTTTACATCTTAAAAGCACCAAAGCTGAAAAGACCTAGTGAATGGATGACCCAAATCCCAGATTTGGGCACAGTACAAGAGAATGAACTCAAAATTTCTGTAGCTGCTAAACCCACTAAATCTTCTGTGTCGCAGAAGCCAAAACCTACAGAGCCAGAATTTGTTGACCTCAGTCAGGTCAATACCAGAGATAATCGCTTTATCTGGGTGGCGCTAATTGCCATTGGTTTAACCATCTCGTACTTGGTTTGGTTGAATTTTTCAGGAACCCCTGGCTGATACCATGTTGACTTTTGGGGAGATTTATGGTTTCAACTTCTTCAATTTTCGGAAAGATTTTGTTGTGGTTAATCAGACCATTTAGTTTTGTATTGACACTGAATGGTCGAAATCGAATTAACCGCGTCTTTCCGATGCGAAATCCTATATTGTGGCTAGTGCTGTTAACATCCCTGTTACTGACTGGCTGTGTTAAGTACGATTTAGGGCTTAACTTTGATAATTCAAATAGTGGTGAATTCGTACAGCATATTAAGTTGGGAGAGCGGCTAACCAGCTTTAGTGGCGATTCTGTATACGAATGGTTGAACAGCATAGAACGCCGCGCCCGTCAATTAGAAGGTAAAACGCAGCGAGTTTCCCAAGAAGAAATCATCGTTACAATTCCTTTTAGTAGTGGTAGCGAATTGCAAGAGAAGTTCAACGAATTTTTTAATTCCCGTACAAATCAATCTTCTGAGGCTGTGCAGAGCAAATCTGACTCAGAACTGCCAAAGATTGAATCAAACGTCCTCTTGGAGCAGAATTATTTTTTACTTTTAGTCCGAAATCGGTTGATTTATGATTTGGATTTGCGATCGCTTGCTCTAATTGCCAGCAAAGGTAATGTTCTCGCTAATGCTGGTTCAATTCTCGACTTGGAATTTAGCTTGAAAACTCCTTGGGGAGCCAAAAACATTCAACTAACTGAAACTGCCATTGAGCCAGAAAAAAATGGCAATCAACTGGTGTGGAAACTCCAGCCTGGTCAACTCAACCACATAGAAGCGGTTTTCTGGCTTCCTAGTCCCCTTGGTATTGGTGCATTGTTAATTATCCTATTTGTCTGGGGAGGATTGTACTTAAGATACAATTTCATGCCAGATCCCAGAACTCAATTGCTTCCCAAAGCAGCAGCTACCCAGGAATAGTAGACTATTCATCATTTTGAGGGAATTGGGAATTGGGAATTGGGCATTGGGAATTGGAAAGAGGACTTGGGGACAAGGAGAATTGGGGACAAGGGGAAAGAC
>NZ_JADEXU010000380.1 GCF_015206895.1 Nostoc sp. LEGE 12450
CAAACAGATATTTTGGTGGGGACACCAATTGCTAACCGCGATCGCACCGAGCTAGAAGGGTTAATTGGCTTTTTTGTCAATACTTTAGTGATGCGGACTGAGATATCAGGTGACTACTGTTTTAACGAATTACTCCCGCGTATCCGGGAAATGGCACTATCCGCCTACGCTCATCAAGATTTGCCCTTTGAAATGCTGGTAGAAACTCTGCAACCAGAAAGAGACATGAGTCATACACCACTATTTCAGGTGATGTTTGCTCTCCAGAATGCTCCCATGTCTGAAATAGAGTTGACTGGGTTAACTGTCAGTTCTTTGCCAATAGAAAGTTCCACGGCAAAGTTTGATTTAACTTTATCAATGGAAAACACTACCACTGGACTAGTGGGAGGGTGGGAATACAACACTGACTTGTTTTCTTGCAGCACTATCGAACGGATGACGGGTCATTTTGTAACACTGCTAGAAGGTATTGTTGCTAATCCTAGCGAGCAGATTTCCCAATTGCCCCTGCTGACACAATTTGAGCAACAGCAGTTATTAGTGGAATGGAACGATACCCAGTCTAACTATCCTCATGATAAATGTATCCATCAGTTGTTTGAGGAGCAGGTAGAGCTGACACCCGATGCTCTAGCAGTGGTGTACGAGAATCAACATCTCACATACCGCGAATTGAACAGCCGTGCTAACCAGTTGGCGCACTACTTACGTTCTTTGGGAGTGTCCGCAGATGTGCTGGTGGGGATATGTGTCGAGCGTTCCTTAGAAATGGTCGTGGGACTATTGGGGATTCTCAAGGCGGGTGGTGCTTATGTGCCACTTGACCCTGAATATCCTCAAGAGCGATTGAGCTTCATGCTTGAAGATACTCAGTTATCAGTCATATTGACTCAAGAAAAACTAGTTAATAAACTAGGCGATCGCAGCCTTCCCAGAGCTAGTGTAATTTGCTTAGACTCAAACTGGGATATCATCGATCAACAAATACAACAGAACCCAACTAACAGCATCACATCTGATAACTTAGCTTATGTAATGTACACCTCTGGTTCTACAGGTCAACCCAAAGGTGTGAGCATTGTCCATCGAAGTGTTGCGCGATTAGTTACACAAACTGACTACGTAAGCTTTTCCGAAAAAGATGTATTTTTACAAGTTGCTCCTATCGCCTTCGATGCTGCAACTTTTGAAATTTGGGGAGCTTTACTTAACGGTGGAAAACTAGTTATCTACCCCTCTAACACCCCATCAATTGATGAATTAGGAAAAGTTATTGAGCAATATCAAGTTACAACTCTTTGGCTAACTGCGGGTTTATTTCATCTCATGGTGGATGAAAATATTCATGCTTTCAAACCCTTACGTCAACTGTTAGCAGGTGGTGATGTTTTATCTGTTTCCCATGTCCAAAAATTTCTGCAAACTGTAGAAAATTGCCAACTAATTAATGGTTACGGGCCAACAGAAAATACAACTTTTACTTGCTGTTATCAAATCCCTAAATCCCTGAGTCCAGATGTTTCTGTTCCGATTGGTCGTGCGATCGCCAATACCCAAGTTTATATCTTAGATCAAAATCTGCAACCAGTACCCATCGGTGTACCTGGAGAGTTACACATCGGTGGTGCAGGGTTAGCGCAGGGTTATTTTAACCGTCCAGAATTAACACAACAGAAATTTATCCC
>NZ_JADEXU010000133.1 GCF_015206895.1 Nostoc sp. LEGE 12450
CTTCTCCCCTGCTCCCCTGCTCCCCTGCTCCCCTGCTTCCCTGCTTCCCTGCTCCCTGCTCCGCACTCCCCATTCCCTGATTTAACAAATTCTTTAACACCATTAAGTTACCCATCACCGAAGTTCGTAAATCGTGGGCAACTGTATGCAAAACAACATCTTTTATCCGATCCAGTTTTTCAAATTCTTGCATTTTCTGCTGCAACTGTGCTGTTCGTTCTTCGACTTGTTGTTCTAAATTGGTGTTAAGTTCTGCGAGTTTTTGGTATATCTGGCTTTGCTGAATGGCGATCGCTACTTGTTCTGACATCTGTTGTAGCAAATCAACTTCTATTGGCTGCCAATGACGCGAACCTGAGCATTGATTGGCAATTAACGCACCAAATAATTCATTACCTAGCATCAGTGGTACTGCCAAGCTAGCCTTTGTTTGGAATTTTTGATAGTGTGCTTTAACTTTGGGAGATACTGCTATTTGTGTAATGTCTTCAACAACACGCACAAGATTATCTTTTAGTAAGTTTCTCAATTCTTGTAAATAAGCTTCATCATTAGTAGACCAACCTAAGACTGATGGATACTTGGGATCTACTGATTCGGCAAGGGTTCTGACTCCTAACTTGGCATTATTTAAACCAATGAAAACTCTATCTGCTTGCAGAAATTGCCTAACTTCCGTTACGGTGGTTTGCAGAATTTCTTCTAAGTTAAGGGAAGACCGAATTCGCACTAGAGTTTCTGCCAACAAGCGATCGCGTTGTGCTGATAGGCGAAATTGCGCTTCTACTTGCTTGCGTTCTGTAATGTCGTGATGGACTGCTAGGATCGAAGGAATATTATCTAAATCAATGATTTCGGCTGAAAGCACCGTTGTAATTATCTTGCCAGACTTTTGCCGAAATTCAAATTCCAAGTTGCGAACAACTCCTGTGCTTTGCAACTGATGTAACAAATTTAGGCGATCGCGATCGTGTACCCAAAGATTTAATTCAAAAGAAGTTTTACCAATCGCCTCATCTCGCTCATAACCTGAGAGTTCGACAAAACTGTCGTTAACTTCGATGAACCGCCCTTCTTGCAGCGTACTAATGGTAATGGAATCAGGACTGCAACTAAAAGCTTTAGCAAATTTTTGAGCAAGATTTTGTAAGCTTACTTCTGCTTGTTTGCGTTCTGTAATGTCTCGGACAATTGCTAGTACTTCATCTTCACCACTCACTACCAACCGCGCCTCATAATCTCTGACTCCCAAAGGCGTTGCTAGTTGATATTCGCAAGTTTGCAAAGTTCCAGAATCTAAAGTTTTAGCGATCGCTTCCAGGCTAATTGCTGCAACATCACTAGGCAATAACTCTTGCACGCGTTTCCCAACTATTTCTTCTCTCGAAAGAGTGATATTTGCTCCCTCATTTTTCAAATCGAGATACTCGGCATCGCGGCTAATGCGAAACATCAAATCGGGAATAGCATCCAAAATTGCTTTATACCGAGCCTCGCTCTCTTGCAATTTTTTTTCGGCTTGTTTTCGGTCTGTAATATCCATGACTAAGCCATTCCAAAGAAAATCTCCTGCTTCTTGTAGTTCGGGTTGCGAAGTACCTTGAATCCACTTCAGTTTGCCACTAGGCGTAATGATGCGACCTTCCCAATGCCAAGGTTTAAAAGTGGCACTACAAACAGTAATAGATTCTGTAAAAGCTTTTATATCCTGTGGATGAATCAATTTGTATAGCACCTGAAAGTCTGCCTGTACAGCTTCTGGTTTTAATTCATACAAATATTCACAACCAGAACTAATATAAGGGATAAACACAGAGCCATCCTGCCGTTGCAGAATTTGGAAAATCATCCCCGGTAAATTGGCAGCAATTGTTTCCCATACAGCGATCTTCTCTGGCTGGAAATCTGGTGATTTGACAATTTCATCCACTCTTTGATCCTTTGATATATAAGCAATTGACATAATATTCAAGGCAATCATAGCCATTATGAGACTTTTTTGGCTGTTGGCGTTATCACTAACAGTAGAAAAAGCTCCTCTACTTTCAGAGTAGTTCTGGATGCAGCGATCGCATTCACCCAATCGGGTGAACCAGTTGTCCAAAAACCAACCTTCAGTTCATGATTGCTGTACATGGATAGCGGGGTGTTTAGTCCGTGCTGAGTGAAGTTGAGGTAAAGGTTTAAGTCCCAAGTTGAATCTCTTAATTTTAGTTGCTTTGTTCAGGAGGAATTTCAATCCTTTTCAGAACACTAAGCTAATCATCAATCAAGTTGCATCATGGTGTCTTGACGTTGAGTGGTTTGATTGCTCTACTTCCCTCCGTTTTAAGTAGCTTAGGGAAGATCAAAGCCTTAACCCAAGGTATTGTTTTATATAAAACTAAAAGCGTATCAGCTTATCTCTATATTCTTGAAAAGCAAACCCTAATTTTGGGAATAATAACTATATATGTGCTAATAAAAGTCAAATTTTTGACAAGCAATCTTGATTATTGAGAGCATAACCATGACAACGGCAATTCCTGAAGTTTATAGAATTAGTGGCTATAAATTAATAGAAATCCTCTATCAAGGCTCTAAAACTGAAGTCTATAGAGCCATTAGAATGGTGGATAAACAACCTGTTGTCATTAAAATCTTGCAAGTAGAATCTCCTACTTTTAACGAACTATTACAGTTTCGTAACCAATACACCATTGCCAAAAACTTAAACATTTCTACTATTGTTCGTCCCCATAGTCTAGAAACATATCGTAATGGTTATGCTCTGGTAATGGAAGATTTTGGGGGAATTTCTCTCAAAAAATATACTAAAAACCGATCGCTAGAACTGGTGGAGTTTTTCACAATTGCTCTGCAACTTAGTAATATTCTTCATGAACTCCATCAAGAACGAGTAATTCACAAGGATATCAAACCTGCAAATATTCTGATTAACTCGCATACAAAACAAGTAAAAATTATCGATTTTAGTATTGCTTCTTTACTTCCCAGAGAAAACCAAACTCCAATTAATCCCAAGGTTTTAGAAGGAACCCTTGCTTATTTATCTCCCGAACAAACCGGACGTATGAACCGAGGCATAGACTACCGCAGTGATTTTTATTCTTTGGGTGTGACATTTTTTGAACTCCTGACAGGACAATTGCCTTTTGAGTCAGATGATCCAATGGAGTTGGTACATTGTCATATCGCCAAGCAACCACCAATATTAGGAGGCAGGGGGCAGGGGGCAGGAGGCAGGAGGGGAGAAGAGAAAGAAATACCGCAAGTCTTGGGCGATATTGTCATAAAATTGATGGCGAAAAATGCTGAAGAGCGTTATCAAAGCGCTTTGGGGTTAAAACATGATTTAGAAAACTGTCTTTGGCAACTGAACAAAACGGGTAAGATTGAGCGCTTTCAAATTGGGCAACGGGATATTTGCGATCGCTTCATTATTCCAGAAAAATTATACGGTAGAGAAACAGCCGTCCAACAACTTCTAGAAGCTTTTGAGAGGGTTTCTCTAGGAAGCCATGAAATGATGTTAATCGCCGGGTTTGCTGGCATTGGTAAAACTGCGGTTGTGAATGAAGTTCATAAACCGATTATTCGGCAACGAGGTTATTTTATTAAAGGTAAATTTGACCAGTTTAACCGAAATATCCCCCTATCTGCCTTTGTGCAATCCTTACGTGATTTGATGGTGCAGTTATTAACAGAAACCGATCAACAACTGCAACAATGGAGAAAAAATATTCTCGCAGTATTAAGAGACAATGGACAGATTCTCATTGAAGTTATTCCTGAATTAGAAAAAATTATTGGTCAACAACCACCGATACCAGAGTTAACAGCAGAAGCAGCACAAAATCGATTTAATTTATTATTGAAAGTTTTCATTCAAACTTTTACGACAAAACAACATCCATTAGTTATTTTTATAGATGATTTGCAATGGGCAGATTTGGCTTCATTAAAATTGATCCAATTACTAATGAATGAGTCAGATTCTGGATATTTATTACTAATTGGTGCTTATAGAGATAATGAGGTATCACCGCCCCATCCGTTAATATCAACATTAGACGAAATTGGGAAAACGGGTACAATAATTAACTTGATAAATCTACAAAATCTGAGTCAAGTTAAATTGAATCAATTAGTAGCTGATACATTAGGCTGCAAAGAAGAATTAGCATTTCCCCTTTCGCAATTGGTTTGTCAAAAGACTCAGGGAAACCCATTTTTTGCTACACAGTTTCTCAAAGCGTTACACCAAGATGGGTTGATTACCTTCAATTTTGAAGAAGGCTGTTGGCAATGTGATATTGCCAAAATTAATCAACAAGCTATGACGGATGATGTTTTGGAATTCATGGCGTTTCAATTGCGGAGGCTGCCAGAATCAACTCAACAGGTTCTCAAGTTAGCGGCTTGTATCGGCAATCAATTTGATTTAGCAACATTGGCGATCGTTTCTGAACAGTTAGAAATCGAAACGGCAGCTTGTTTGTGGAATGGGTTACAAGAAGGTTTGATTTTGCCTCAAAGTGAAGTTTATAAGTTTTCTGTCGGGCAAGAAGAACAAATATTTACTCAACAAAGTTCTCAAAATACTGTATACAAATTCTTACACGATCGCGTGCAACAAGCTGCCTATTCCCTAATTCCAGACGACCAAAAGCAAGCCACCCATTACCAAATAGGGATGTTATTGTTACGCAATTCCTCAGATTCGGAACAGGAAGAACGACTATTTGAAATAGTCACTCATTTAAATGCGGGTAGTGCCTTAATCACTCAACCTTCAGAGCAGCAAGAACTAGCAGAATTAAATCTGATTGCTGGACGGAGGGCAAAATCTGCAACTGCATACACAGTAGCAGTCGAGTATTTCACTGTGGGAATTAGCTTATTGTCGCGTCATTCTTGGGAAAGTCACTATGACTTGACCCTAGCGCTATATGTTGAGGTGGCTGAAGCTACTTATCTCAATACCGATTTTGAGCAGATGGAGCAATGGGTAAAAATTGTGTTGCAACATGCTAATACCTTGCTCGACAGCATTCCCATCTACATAACCAGAATGATGGCAGCAAAATCGCAAGGTCTTCCATTGAAAACGCTGAACATTGGTTCGCAAGTGTTGCAGCTATTGGGTATTGAGTTTCCTCAACAACCAACTCCGGCAGATATTGGACAGGCAGCGCAAACAACTATGCGGTTATGGGAAGGACGTTCCTCTCTCGATTTGCTCAATTTATCCACTATGAGCGATGCTCACTACTTGGCAGCTATGAGAATCATGAGCAAAATGGTTCCGGCTGCTTATCTGGCAACACCTGTTTTAATGCCCCTACTGATATTCAAGCAAGTAGAATTTTCGATTAAATATGGTAATTGTCCTGTTTCTGTCTATGCTTATGGCGACTACGGCATCATCCTCTGTGGTGTATTTGGTAATCTGGAAGCTGGTTATGAGTTTGGACAATTGGCGTTAAACCTGCTGGAATTGCAGTCCAAAACCTTTAAATGCAGAACCTACTTTATTGTCTACAACTTTATCCGTCATTGGAAAGACCCTTTGCGCGAACAACTTGTGTATCTGCAAGAGGGCTACCAGAATGGACTGGAAACTGGAGACATGGAGAGTACAGGATTGAATGGTCAAGGGTATTGTTATTATGCTTATTTTGCGGGGCGAGAATTAACCGGGTTAGCGAATGAGATGGCAGCCTATCGCCAGAGTATTCATTCAATCAAGCAAGAATCGCCGCTGCAACATCTGGAGATGTGCTATCAAGCTGTACTCAATTTACTCGGACATAACCAATCTCCCGATCGCTTGACGGGAACGATTTATAATGCCGAACAACGATTATCCCTTAATCAAGCAACTCAAGACCGAACGGGATTTTTTCATTGGCAAGTTAATCAAACGATTCTCTGGTATTTGTTTGGGCAGTATCAAGAAGCTGCCCAGCAGTCTGCCCAGGCAAAGCAATACTTAGATGCTGGTATCGCCCAATTCGGTGTCGCTTTGTATTTTTTCTATGATTCTTTGATTCATCTGTCACTTTACAAAGCCGCAACTGAGTCAGAACAGCAACAGATTCTCGCCCAAGTCGAGGCTAATCAAGAGAAAATGCAAAGATGGGCAGCACTAGCTCCTTGTAACCATCAACACCGTTGGGATTTAGTAGAGGCCGAACGGTATGCTATCCTGAGCGAGCGCACTATGGCAATTGAATTTTACGATCGCGCGATCGCTAAAGCCAAGGAAAACGGCTTCCTCCAAGATGAAGCCCTTGCTAACGAACTGGCTGCCAAATTTTACCTCAACTGGGACAAAGAAAAAGTTGCCCAAGCCTATATGCAGACAGCTTATTCTTGCTATGCCCGGTGGGGAGCCAAAGCCAAGACGGATGACTTAGAAAAACGCTACTTTGAATTGCTGCGTCCAATTTTGCAACAGGTAGTACAAACGCTAAATCCATTAGAAGCCTTAGCAACAATTGCTAACCCAGTCCACGCGTTGACTCATACCGCAACTTCTTCTGGTATTAGCATCAACAACATCCTTGACTTTAGCTCTATCCTCAGAGCGTCACAAACTCTTTCTGCAACAATTCAACTCGATGAATTTTTACAGCAACTTACCCAAATTATCCTCGAAAATGCTGGTGCTGATAAATGTGCGCTGCTTTTACCTGAAGATGATAAATGGCAAATCCGCGCAATTACTAGCCTTGATAGCACAAGCTTACAGTCAGAACCGCTCGAAAATACTCCTAATGTTCCCATTGCGCTGATTCAGTATGTCAAAAATACAGCTAGTGTGGTTGTAGTTGACGATCTCAAAACTCATTTACCAATAATTGATGATTATTTCAGCCAACATCAACCCAAGAGTGTGCTGTGTTTACCGATACTCAGCCAGGGGCGTTTAGTCGGAATTTTATACTTAGAAAATAATTTGACAAGTGGGGTATTTACTCGCGATCGCATTTTAGTGTTGAATTTTCTTTGCACTCAAGCGGCAATTTCTCTCGAAAATGCTCGACTATACGCAAATCTTCAGCAAAGCGAAGCCCGTTTTCAGAAAGTTACCGATAATGTTCCTGGCGCAATTTACCAACTCTATGTCACACCAGAACATTTGGTTTCTATGCCCTATATAAGTTCTGGCTGTTATAACCTTTATGAAGTGACAGCAGAGGAAATAATCAGCGGCCAGGAAAACCCTCGTTTTCTTGAACATCCTGATGACATTGCAGGTATCAATCAGGCAATGATGGAATCTGCTCAAAGCTTGACACCGTTTGTTCATGAATGGCGAATCATCACGCCATCAGGAACGATGAAATGGGTGCAAGCGGCATCTCGTCCAGAGCGACAAGATGATGGTTCAATTGTTTGGGATGGTTTAATTGTAGACATTAGCGATCGCAAAGCTGCCGAAGCTGTCGTCCAGCAAAAATCTCAACAACTAGAACAAGCCATCGAAGATTTACAAAAAGCTCAATTACAAATTGTCCAAAGTGAAAAAATGTCTGCTCTGGGGAACTTAGTCGCAGGTGTCGCCCACGAAATCAATAACCCAATTGGGTTTATCGCAGGAAATGTCAACGAAGCAAGGCTAGGATTAGAAGATATCATTGAGCATTTGCAATTGTACCGTTCTGGGGTATCTCCAACAGAAATTGAACAACATGCCCAGGAGATTGAGATTGATTATCTCTTGGAAGATATGCCTAAAATGATTGAGTCGATGAATGTCGGGTGCGATCGCATTAAAAATATCAGCACTAGTTTGCGAACTTTCTCGCGGGCAGATAAGGATTACAAAGTTCCCTTTAACATCCACGAAGGTATTGATAGCACTATTTTAATTTTGAAACATCGCCTCAAGGCTAACGAAAAACATCCGGCAATTGAAGTCATCACTAACTACGGAAATATTCCCGAAGTAGAATGCTTTCCTGGACAACTTAATCAGGTATTTATGAATTTGCTGGCAAATGCTATTGATGCGTTAGAAGAATCAAATCAAGGATATAGCTTTGAAGAAATTACAGTCAATCCTAACTGTATCACTATTACAACATCAATACATAATGATACTCACGTCAAAATTCAAATTTCTGATAACGGTATTGGCATGAATGATGATATCAAAAATCGCATTTTCGAGCATTTATTTACAACTAAACTTGTAGGTAAAGGTACAGGATTAGGATTAGCTATCGCTCGACAAATTATAGTTGAAAAACATGAAGGTACTTTGAAAGTAAATTCTACTTTTGGACAAGGTTCTGAGTTTGAGATAACACTACCAATTGGGAATTGAAATCACTATAGGTAGGAGGCAGAGGGCAGGAGGCAGGAGGCAGGAGGGAGGAAAACTGCCCGGCGCTATTTGTTTCCTGCCGCAACCATCTGGAGCAAGGGTTTAAGGCAAGAACACTGTTGCGTTAGCTTCCCGCTTTCTTACGAGAGTTCAGTGGCTCTAAAGACTCTCGCAGACTCGCTCTAAGCGTTCGCGTAGCGTCTCTAAGAGTTGCTATGCCGCAGGCTTTACGCTGCGCTATCAGTAGGGGTCGAATCCCTACTGATTTGCTTCTTCTGCCTCCTGCCTCCTGCCTCCTGCCTCCTGCCTTCTGCCTCCTGCCTGCTTCAATTACGCCTAGCTAATCATCTTCTCTAAAGCAATTTGCAAATCTTTTGTCAAATCGCTTACACCTTGTCTAGCTGCATAGCGATCGCCCTGAGAATTGCGAAAGCGTTCAGTAACTGAAATTGGCTCTCCCACAGTGATATGTGCCTGGCGCAAACCTAAGCGAGGTCGCCCTGGAAGTGTTGTATCTTGAATTCGAGAAAGCATATCGAATACAAGTAGCGCTGTTTCTGCAAACCGTTCTGCTGTCGGTTTTTCTTGAATATAAGTAGCTGTGACTGCAACAAAACTTTCCACTATCCGCATGTGTCGCATCCGCAAGTCTGCTTCTTCAGCAATCCAGTCAGCCAAACCGCGTTTAAAGGGTGGTAAAGCATTGATATCTGGCAAATCTTCCCGGTAAATGTAATTCCAACCAGCCTCTTCCAAGCGGCGACAACGGTCAATAAAATTACCCTGTGCCTGAACTCCAAAATATTGCTCAGTAACTTGTAAAGCCTTATCCAGCAAGCGATGAAGTCGGGCAATTAATACTTGATTTGGGCTAGCAGATTCATCAGTTGAGCTGGTTTTTGGGATGTCTTGATGATAGAAGCGGCGATAAAATTCTTCCATCTCAGTAATGAGATATTCAGCTAACCTACAGAGGCGTTGATAGTAAATCTCTTCTTGAGTGCCCCGATCAATTTCCTTAACTGCCAAGCCGCTATCAGCTTCCAACTTATTCAACAGCCAATCCAGTTTAGACCAAGGTGGCTCGACGTAGCGATACTGAATAGCGATCGGCACAATAATCACAGTTTCAGTGCGATTGGCTTTTTGTAAATCTTCTACACACCAGAACCCCATTTGAGCAACGCCTGGTTCCAGTGGGCTAACAATACCACTATGACCATTAGTACCGCCTTCTGGTGCTACTGCGATCGGTAGTTCGCCATTAGCAAATAACTCCCGTGCAGTTTGGATTGCTTGCCGATCTAGTCGCCTACCGCGATGAACCGGCACACCTCCCACCCGTGAAAATAACCAACCTAGCCAATTTCCAGCCCAAACCGTCATACCCCGATCGTAGAGAAAATAACTGTGAACAACGGATTGCAGTACAATACCTTCCTCACGGGCAACTCGTGGCACAATGCGGGAAAGCAAATACAGCATACACAGAGGATCTTCCACCTCTGGGTGACGGAATGCTAACAAAAAGCGAATTTTCCCAGCCTGGAATTGTTGATAAAGTTCAGCTAATACCTCAACATTCTTGGCTTCAATACCGACAATCCCAGCCGTTAGCCAAGGGCGAGTGCGAAACCGTAGTGCGATCGGCAGTAACCACCGAACAATCTGGAGTACCAACGGGTTAAACCGTTGAGTAATAAATTTCAGTGGTGGTTGAGTAGACTGAATCGATCTAGGCAAGTCGCTCTCCAGATTTTGTTTCTAGCGATTGTACAACGTACTGAGTGAAAAGATTCATAAGTACCACTTTTTAATCAAGACTCAGCAATAAGAAACTTTTCAAAGATAGATCCTAAATATCGAAGAAAATCTCACTTTGGATGTTTAGGGAAATTTCTGAGTAAATATCCAAATACAGCTAGATTTAACAAAAAGATGAATATTTTTATCAGAGATATTCCCCGAATTAATTCATAAACTTCTGGTGGAATACTGATACCAACAAGTCCCAATACTAATACATGGGCCCAACGCTTTTCGTACCATAAACCAACGGCTTCAATAGTGGTAATAATAGCATAAACTCCTGCTCCGATGCCGCTAAATGCCAAAGTTCTAGGATTTAAGTTGATAACTTTCTTTAAAATCCAATCAATAATTATCGATTTACCTTCTAAAACATAATTTTCTGAGAAAGCCTCTAGAGTCTGATAATTTTTTAATGTCAATAATAAAGCAATGGAAGTAACCATAAGTAGCAAGGCAGCAAATGATTTGTAGGCAACAATTGCCACTAACCCCAATGGACGCTTTTTCAAACAACCCCCTAAAAATATATATAAGCCAAACTTTGATTTACTGCCTCTGGATGATACCAACTAAAACATTTATTGTCGCAACACTTTATCGCCTCATCTTTCCACTTTTTGTAACCAGTAAATCAAGTGTTAATACTACCGATTGAAGTGTGGGACGTAGGTTATAACTCCAAAACAGGAATATTGTTGCGGAAGATTTAGTTAAAGCTGCTGTCATTGCTAACAAATTCAACCGCTATTTTTGAACCTCAAAATTACCTAAGTTCTGTCAGGTAACAGTTAACTTCATTATCTAGAGATTTTTCTAACTAAGTACGGCTTTGAAAATGAGGCAATTGGATGTAATACTAACTTACCTATCCCTTAACTTTTTGCTTAAAAATCACCAAAACCCCATTCCGTACTAGATAAAGATATTTTGATTGAGGTGTGTTTTATTTGGGTATTACTAGCGATCGCACTTGAGATAAATTATATCCAATGGAGGTTAGCGGACTCGAACCGCTGACATCCTGCTTGCAAAGCAGGCGCTCTACCAACTGAGCTAAACCCCCATAAAATTAAAATAGCAGGCAACTTCGTTTGAGGTTGCTATTGTAACTTATATTATTCTGTTACTAAAGGGATGAATTCAGAAAACACTCAAGTTGTTGCAGCATTGTATAAATTTGTCAAGCTGCCAGATTTTGCCCAGAAACGAGATCCTCTGTTGTCTTACTGCCAAGCGCAAGGTGTCAAAGGGACAATTTTGTTGGCACAAGAAGGCATTAACGGTACAATTGCGGGTTCGCGTCAGGCGATTGATTCTGTTCTCTGGTTTCTGCGTAGTGACCCCCGTTTAGCAGACCTAGAATACAAAGAGTCCTATACTGAAACTCCACCTTTTGAGCGGATGAAGGTGCGGTTGAAGTCAGAAATTGTCACTTTGGGGTTGCCTGAAATTGACCCAACTGAGAAAGTTGGCACTTATGTCAGTCCCCAAGAATGGAATGATTTGATTTGCGATCCAGAAGTAACTGTGATTGACACTCGCAATGATTATGAGGTGAATATCGGTACTTTTCAAGGAGCAGAAAATCCCCAAACTGGCTCATTCCGAGAATTTCCCGATTATGTGGTACAAAACCTCGACCCAACTAAACACAAAAAGGTTGCCTTGTTTTGTACAGGTGGCATTCGCTGTGAAAAGGCTTCATCTTTCATGCTTGCCCAAGGTTTTGCAGAAGTTTATCATCTCAAAGGCGGCATTCTCAAGTATCTGAAAGAAGTTCCGGCACAAGAAAGTTTATGGCAAGGTGAATGTTTTGTCTTTGACGAGCGGGTAGCTGTCAGTCATGGGTTGGAGGAAGGAAGTTATGAGTTGTGCTTCTGTTGTGGGTATCCGATTTCTGAAGAAGATAAAATATCTCCAAAATATGAGCAGGGTATCTCCTGTGCCTATTGTTTTGGTAGCCTCACCGAGGAGAAAAGAGCGCGTCAACAGGAAAAATGGCGGCATTACCAAACCCAAGTTGCTAATTCTAAAAATCGGGGTGTAAGCTAATGGATTTTAAGTTTGTGTAGAGAGGATCTAATACCATTTCTGTTTCAAGATGTGCTTATAAGAGTTATCAAAAACTATAGGCTGTAGGAGCAATTCCTGAATTGCCCCTACGTGAATCAAGCGCAGCCTCACATAGAATCTCTCTAGTCTTAACTTAGTTTGTAGAAGTACTAAAAGATAGTGCAGATGCTTCTAGTAAATGCGAAGGGTGGCGTTTCCAAAAACTCAAAATCTCTTCACCAACCTGTTGAGGATAGAAGTAGTGAAAAAAATGATACCCTTGTGGGCATTCCCAGAGTTTATCTTCTGGCTTCAACCAATTCAACCAGTCATGTAATACAGTTGGGTTGACTACCGGATCGCTCTTGCTACCACATACCATCATTGGCATAGAAACTCCACCCTTGGGTAAATAAACCAACTTAAACAAAGAGTGTTGCGAGGGAGATTGTTCTAAATCTTTATCTAAGGCAGCTACTAACTTCTTAGTGGTATGAGGTGGTTGATTTCCAAAAAGACTGCGAACGGTGCTTGCTAAAACTAGCTCACGGCTGATACTAAAAAGTTGTCGTTGAAAGTAATAGTGAGCTTGCCAATTGTTTGCAGGTTGAGCTGCTACAGCCAGGAGAGTTAGCGATCGCACTTTTTGGGGAAATCGCCGAGCATAGGTTAAAGCGATCGCACCACTCATCCCATGTCCCGCTAAATGTACGGGGCGATCGCGCCATTCTAAAAAGTTATGCAGCAACTCCACAGCTTGATCTATGGAACTGGCTTCATCTTTAGTTTGCTGGTATTCCCACTGGGCGATTCTCATATACCCAGATAAGTAATCAAGTAATGGTTTATCAAAACGCTTCAAAATAGGACTGGCATTTAACCACAAAACATCAAATGAATCAGACATAAATTACCTATAATTTCTAAATTATCGTAGGGTAGCACAGCTAACTGTGCTACCCTAATTTCTACAAACTAAATTCTGTTTTCAACTGAGCAACCCAAGTTTTAATTCGCTCGTCTGTGAGCTCGGATTGACTACCTTCATCAAGTGCCAAACCAACAAACTTGCCATTTTTCAAGGCTCTAGAATTCTCAAATTCATAACCCTCAGTTGACCAGTAGCCAACAGTTTTACCGCCGCGCTGGGAAATTTTTTCTTCCAGAATTCCCATTGCATCCTGAAAGTTATCGGCATAGCCATATTGATCTCCATCACCAAAATAGGCAACTAACTTACCACTAAAATCTATTTCATCGAGATCGGAGAAAAAGCTTTCCCAATCGCTCTGAAGTTGACCAATATCCCAAGTTGGAGAGCCAATAATCAGTAATTCATACTCATCAAAAGTGGTAGTATCTACCTCGTAAATGGGATGTAATGTTACAACATCACCACCAAACTCATCCCGAATTTTTTCAGCATCAGATTCAGTGTTGCCAGTTTGAGTACCATAAAACAGACCGATTTTTTTTGACATATTGCCACCTGGTATATGAATTTGGAACGCAATAATTTACGCAAGGATACTTATTGGTCTTGCTTATTGAAATATATTCTTAGCTTAATGAATATCTCTCTCAATAAGCTTGGAGATATAGTACCAGATTTATTGATAGTTTTTATCATTTAGCCTAAGTTAAGTTTTGTAAAGGATTTCAGGGAATAAACCGGAAAAGCGGGCGGCGGTTCATTCCAACTCAATCGGGAGTAGGCCAATACGGTTCACTTAATGGCTACTGGCAAAAATTTTGGGTTTTCGAGACGCGATAAATCGCCGTCTCTACAAGTGTTTTGGTCTTACCTAAACTGTCTGTATTGAGGAGTAGACTAAAAACCGACTTCTTGTAAATGCCTTACGATATCCTTACACAATATTCAAGGGAATTACTAGTTTCAAAAGCTACATTGCTAAAAGAAGCTAGAGAGAGTAAATTTTGTGTGCATTTATGAAATTAATCCAAATAATAAAAATAGCTGTAATTCCTGTTTTAACTGTATTGAGCTTGTTGTCTGCATCAAATAAAGCGCTAGCTGACTATTTAACTAGTCAGGGTTCAGGAGGTGATTATCGTTATGAATTATGGTCTAGCGATGATAATAGCCATTACTATTTAAAAGTTTGGTCATCTGAGGCAAGCCAAAACAGTGACTCATACACTACAACTAGAGCATTCACCTCTACTAGGGAAGCTTTAATTTATTTTGATTGCAACTACGCTGCTAGAAATTTACCAGAATGTTCTCAATGATAATTTTGAACCCATCTCGCCAAAATTCGTTATTTATTGTAATCATGCTTGCGGATTCGCTAACGTAATTCGTAATTAAAAAATTCAATTACGAATTACGAATTACGAATTACGAATTACGAATTACGAATTACGAATTACACTTCGGCTGGTTGATATTCTTGTTGTCTTTCCACAAAACTCTGAACACGGGTACGGTAATTTCTGACAGTCTCATCTACCCATTCGCGATCGTTGCTATTTGCATACAGATGCACCAGTGGTTCGCTGGCATCTGGTAAAACTAACAACCAACTATCATCATAAGGTTGACAAATTTTCACTCCATCAATGAGTTCTAAGTTTTGGGCTGGGTGAGTTTCCACTAAGTAACGCATCAAAGCACCCTTGGCTGTCCACGGACAACGGACTGTATAAGTTTTGTGAATTACACGGGGCAATTCTGACCGCGCAGCAGCCAGCGATCGCTCCTGTATAGTCAACATCTCAATGATCTTTGCAATACAGAACATAGAATCAAATCCCGGATGCAGTTGCGGGAAAATAAAACCAGTCTCTCCACTACCTCCCAACACCACATTCGGATTTTTTTGACAAGCTTCCATTAAAGCTGTAGGGTTGGCTTTGGTGCGAATTACCCTGCCATCATGACGACGGGCGACTTGTTCAATAGCACTAGAAGCATGAACCGGCACTACTACTGTTCCTCTGGGGTTAGCCGTCAGAATCATGTCTACCATCAGTGCTGTTAAAGTTTCCCCACGAATTGGATAGCCTGATTCATCAACTAAAATCAGCTGTTCTCCATTAGCTGAGACTTGCACGCCAAAGTTAGCTTTCAATGCCTCCACTACATGACCTAACTGAGTTAGCAGTCCTTCGCGATCGGTGATTGACATCGCCGATTTATTGACACTGGCGTTAAGTACTACTGCATCAGCACCAAATTTATCCAACATTTGGGGTAAAACTGCCCCTGATACTGCATAAACATAATCAATCACCACTTTTGCCCGACTATTGCGGAGTGTGTGAACATGCAAAAGTTTCTCAAAAGCAGTGCAGTACCGATCCATGACTTGGCTAGGATAAGATACATCGCCAATTTCATGAATTAGCGCCCGCCGCATATCTTCTTTGAAGTAAGCACCTTCGATTTTCTTTTCTAGGGCTTTGGAGATATTAATGCCCTTAGCATCCATGAATTCAATCAGAATGTAGTCAGGGCGATCGGGGTGGACTCGCACATGGATACCACCAACTACCGACATTGTGGGTATAACCGTGCGGGCAATGGGGATAGCTGTAGCATCGAGATTTTGAATATCAATACCTACTGACATTAAACCTGCAATGAGCGATCGCGTCACCATCCGAGAGACATTACGCTGGTCACGGGAAACCGTTACCTTAGAACCAGGTTTCAAGGTAGAACCGTAAGCAGATCCCAATTTCACGGCGAATTCTGGGGTGATGTCAATATTCGCTAATCCTTGCACACCACGTTGCCCAAATAAATTTCGTTGAGCGGTGTTGCCCCAAATCAAGTTAATGTTTAAAACTGCCCCTGACTCAATCTTTTTACTTGGCCAAACGCGCACACCTGGGCTAATTTGGGCTTCTTCTCCCACCGTGGAGAGCGAACCCACAACAGCAGCTTCTAATACATGGGCGCGGCGGTCTACACGAGCGCCACGGGAAATCACACAGGCAGAAAGATGTGCTTCATCGCCAATAAATGCCCCATTCCACACTATGGGGCGTTTGAGATTAGCATCAGCGCCAATAGTGACATTATCGCCAATTACAGTCCCGGCTTCAATTTGTACTCTTGCACCGATGCGGCAATTATCACCAATCACTGCTGGGGTTTCAATCACAGCCGTATGATCGATGTAAGTATTTTGGCCTACCCATAACTCATGAGAAACTTCTTTGTAGGCAAAATCGAGATTTACCTTTCGATCTAATGCATCATATTGAGCTTCCCGATAGGCATCTAAGTGACCAACATCGCACCAATAACCTTGAGCGATGTAACCATACATTGGCTCATCTTTTGCTAGCAGTAAGGGGAATAAGTCTTTGGAAAAGTCGCATTCAATGTTTGCTGGCAGATATTCTAAAACTTCTGGTTCGAGAATGTAAGTGCCAGTGTTGACGGTATCGGAAAAAATTTCACTACTAGAGGGTTTTTCTAAAAATCGCCGAATTCGTCTTTCCTCATCGGTAATCACCACCCCAAACTCAATTGGGTTGGGAACCCTGGTTAAAATCAAAGTAGCTTTCGACTTATTTTGTTTGTGAAATGCGATCGCAGCCGTGAGGTCAAAATCTGTTATGCTATCACCGCTAATGACTAAAAAAGTTTCATCCAGAAGTTCGGCAATGTTTTTCACACAGCCTGCTGTACCCAAAGGCTGATCTTCTTCGACGGCATAAGTCATCTGAACACCAAAATCGCTGCCATCTTGAAAATAGTCTCGCAAGACATCAGGTAAATAATGCAATGTCGCAATAACTTCTGTAATTTGATGTCTCTTCAGAAGATTGATAATATGTTCGGCAATTGGTCGATTTAGGATTGGCACCATCGGTTTGGGCAGATCGCAAGTTAACGGGCGAAGCCGCGTTCCCGAACCCCCTGCCATAAGTACTGCACGCATAAATCCTCCTTAAAGTAGTTACAGCCTTCAGTGCTTGAAAACGTATCACATATATTTATTTTGTTCTTCTTTCTCTAGTCTCCTATGGATATCGATTTTTGAGGAACTTCCACAAGATGCATCTACGTTGGGAATTGGGAATTGGGAAGAGGACTTGGGGACAAGGAGAATTGGGGACAAGGGGAAAGATTTGTTTCAAGTTCTCACCTCTTGTCCCCTTGTCCCCTGCTCCCTGCTTCTTATTGGCAATGATAAAGTTCATATTCGTAGCCGTCTACGCTTGGCAAAGATTTGGTATCAGCGACGCATGTTTTGACGGCTTCTGTTACTGGGGCATGAAAGTTTACCGACCACAAGTCAAAAGGTCGTGGTAGCGTCTTTAAGGTATTTTCTAGAGCAATGGTGGAAGTATTCGGATCTTGATATTGATGGGCAAGGAGAAACAAAGAATTTTGGGGCGAATTGGCAAGTTTCAACTCTCTAGCTACCCCCATCATTTCCCCAGCGTGTATATAACTTTTGTGAGTAGTGGCAATCAGAACTGGTACTGGGGATATTTGTTGGATGAGTTGCACAAACAGGTCAGGGCGATAATATTTTTGATAGCCGAGATTGCAGATTACTGTGACTGCACTAAAAAATCCCATCAGCCAAATTAACATCACGGCTTTTTTACCGTTTATTCCCCATTTACCTATGCTTTCTATGCCATTTTTCCCTTGTTCTCTTTCTATCAATTCTTGGGGAGGATGCCAACAAACTGCAAGACTTGCACCTAGCAAGACAACGATCGCAGGATAGTAAACAAAGTTATATCTAGCGCCTCTGGTCAGGTCAATACCCAAAAAGTACGTAAAGATCAAAAATAAAGCGATCGCACTGACTGCAACTCCAATAAACACCTGAATCATAATCCGGTTTTCTGGATGCTGTAGTTGAATTTTGATCCCACGCAGCAAAATTGGTACTGCCCAAATAAAGAAAGTCAGCATTACTATTCCAGAAGGAATCACCACTAATAGCTGTGAAGATTCAACTGGTAACAGGGAAATCATTGCAATCAATGTTCCTAAAGCTTGAAAAATTGGGCTTAACCAATCTAGTCCAACGCGCGAACCTCGAATCCACTCGGTCAAAATCCCACGATTTTTGTTCTCTAACAAGATTGGTATCCAAATTAAACCCGCCACCAAAGTACCTACCGCAACGGCATAAATGCGCCGCCAGGTAGGAGAGAAGAGGAGAGAAAATTTGGTGCTAGTTTGCAATTGAAGCCAAGCAAGAGAAATCAAAACTACGGCTTCTGTGTAGAGGGTGAATGTGAAAAAATAATGAGTAGCAATACCTAAAGCATTAATTGCTACCCAGGAAAGTGCTACCCATATAGGTAAAGGTGTGCGGTTTTGAATATGACGTGTGGCAATTACTAAGCAGGTGAGAGAACCAATCACCCATAACATTGCCAAAGTATAATGACGTGCTTCTTGTGCTAAAAATACGGCGTAGGGTGATACTGCGATCGTGGCAGCAGCCAAGTGTCCCACTAATCGCGAACGAAATGCTACTTTACCTAATACATAAACACACGGGATTGAGGCAGCGCCGAATATAGCAGGTAGCGATCGCGCTGCAAATAGCGATACTAATCCCCCTTCGCTAGGAAATAATTTCATCCACAGGTGAGCCAGCACAAAATACAGAGGTGGATGACTATCTTGTGTAGCTAAGTTATGAATGACATCACCAATACTAGCTGCTGGGTTTGGTTGCAGTGGTTGTAATAAGATATCAGGTGCGATCGCTTGATCTAGGGGTACTGATAAAAAATTGTTACCCAAGCTAAACACCAAGGTGGAAAACTCATCAGTCCAAGGAGACTTTGCTGTCAAGTTGGTTAGGCGTAAGCTAATGCCGATGAGCAACCACATCAAAATCAGCAAAGGGTGAAGCCAGGAAGGTGGGAGGCCAGCTTGCCAATAATTATACCAGGGCTTGTGTTGTGAGGCAGAACTAGTATCTACAATCTGTACACAAGGATCAGTAGATGCAGGTAGCAACGAGATAATTTTTTTGTAAAAATAAAATGCACCTTTGAAAATAACTCTCATTGCTGGACCTTATACAAATGGATTTGTAGATTTGACGTTTGAGATTTAAGTTCGTTCTAAAATCTAAGAACAAAAATCAAAATCTCAAATCCCTCGTTGTGATTATTTAACGTTAGTGACGCGCTAGCTAAGTTTCATCCTATTTAGGAGGGGATTCAAACCCCTTCTAAATTAAACCTTTTGCCTTCTTAAACTGAATTTTAAGTTTAACCACTATTTTGTGTTAAGTATCAACGCTTACACAATTTTTTATCCAAAAAATTAATCAATACTGTACCATTAAGTCAGCGAAGTCAGCAAATATACAGTTGAGCGAGACTATGTAAAGACTTGTTTATATTAGTATAACTAATATATTAATCTAAAATCATAGTTGGTTAATAACTATAAGTTTAAAAAAAGTACTAGTTTACCAAATTTTAAAGTTGGTGGTCAACAAAAAAGTAATGACTACAAATTAAGAACTAATTGAATTCTGAATCCTGAGTTATTATTGAATTCAGCTAACTATCAAGACAATTTAGCTATACAGTTAGATATTTTCAAGGCACAGCAATGCTGCGTTGCCATGAAAAATGTAGTTAAAATCTAATGAAGACCGCTTTAAATAGCGCTCGTAAGAGCCGTAAAGCAATTCAAAATCCAAGATGTTCGTGTAGCAGCTTCATAGATAAAAAGCACAATACTAGCAAGCTTCTTGGCATTCAGAATGCCCCGATCGGATACATATTAGCTTCTGAAAGTCAAGAGATTTGCACTTTTCCAAAAATTTATCGACATATATAAAAATAAAATTAACAAAAATTAATATTCGTGTAAATTAAGTATACTATTTAGCAGCCATTGGATTGTAAATCTCTCAAAAGTAACAGCATAAAATCCCCCAACAGGGCATTGCAAAAAAGGTGAAAATTTTGTTTGTTATTAATTTAGTGCCTTTATTTATTGTTGGTATTGAGTAAATAAACATCTAAAAAATACAGGGTAGATCATGCACATTCCTGATGGATTTGTTTCTGTTCCGGTGGCAGGGGCTACTGGTTTAGCCAGTGTAGCAGCACTTTTTATTGCCTTCGAGCGATCGCAAGAAGCTTTTGGTATCCGTCGTGCGCCCATACTGGGATTAACCACTGCCTTCATTTTTGCCGCCCAGATGATCAATTTTCCGGTAGCTGGAGGTACTAGTGGTCACTTATTAGGAGGAACCTTAGCTGCGATCGTTTTGGGTAGTCCGTGGGCAGGGACGTTGTGTATTGCCACAGTTTTAATTATTCAAGCTGTGCTATTTGCTGATGGTGGCATTACAGCCTTGGGAGCAAACATTTTCAATATGGGAGTAGTTGGTGTTTGGGTAGGCTGGGTTTTAACCCAAACCTTACAACGGCTGTTGGGGGGATCTAAAGGGCGCTTACCCTTAGCTGCTGGTATAGCTGCTGCTGTAAGCGTAGTGGTAGCTGCTATAGCTTGTGCCATTGAGTTAGCCCTCTCTGGTACTGCACCTGTAGCCATAGTTTTACCAGCTATGACTGGCGTACATATTTTGATTGGCATTGGCGAAGGGATAATTACTGGGGGTGTGCTGACTTATTTAGCTACAGCCCGACCAGATTTGTTACCAGGAGAACAGCAGGAATTTCGCGGGTGGTCAGTGCCTATTGTCACCATTTTCTTGATTGCAGGAGTGCTGTCACTCTTTGCCTCAGCCTGGCCTGATGGTTTGGAAAAAGTCGCTGAAAATACAGGTTTCATTGATTTAGCCAGTAAAGTCAGGGTAATTGTGCCAACTCCCTTAGCTGACTATAGTATTGAGGGTTTAGGGCCAATTGGCACTAGTATCGCTGGACTTGTGGGAGCTACAGTTTGCTTTGCTGTGGCCTTTGGGATTGCCAAGGTGGTGAAACCGAAGAATGCTTAAACTTTCTTTGCCATTACGTTTGCAGCTGTCTCTAGTAATTGTGGTGGGAGCAGCGTTACTAAAATATCATGCTTGGTATTGCTTAGGTGTATATGCCGCGATCGCACTTTTGTGGGCTTGGCTGTTGCGCGTATCAATTCGCCACTTGGGAGGATTACTCGGTACAGAATTGATTTTTTTGTCATTGCTAGCCTTGCCTTTGGGATGGGAAAGAGCCAGCTTTTTACTGCTTCGTTCGCTGGTTTGTCTAGTTACTATGAATAGTTTTTTGTTAACCTTACCGCCCCACAGCTTTGGTATAGCCCTGAAAGGCTTACCCGTACCAGCACCTTTAAAGGAAAACTTGTTGTTAGCTGGGCAATATATGGAAATTTTGCTCTCAGAAGTAACGCGGATGCAGCGCAGCGCTCAATTACGTGGTCTGAATGGAACTGCGGGATGGTTGCGCTACGCCAGTGCTGCCATGATTGGAGCCTTGTATCTCCGCAGTCTGGATAGGGCAGAACGAGTCTATGGGGCAATGGTAGCTCGCGGTTACAACGGGCAATTGCCCATCGATTCTCCTCTCAGACCGAAAGAGCGTTTTGCCGTATTACTAGCTTGTGCGATCGCTGCTACTGTAACCCTAACTTCTTACAAAATTTAACCCAATTCTCACTCCGCAATATTGAGTTTGTGAATCTTGAAATCTTTAACATCTAATCCCCAACCACCAACCCATAACCCCTACGCAACTGTCGTTGAAGTTGAAAACTTGGTCTATGCCTATTCTCGCCAGGAGCCAGTATTACAAGAAATTTCTTTTACTTTGAATAAAGGCGATCGCGTCGCCTTGATGGGAGCAACTGGTTCTGGAAAAAGCACCTTGCTAGAGAACCTAATCGGCTTAAAACAACCCCAAACGGGGAAAATTATCATTAATGGCATCCCCTTAGAGCCTAAAACTCTACCCCAAATACGTCGTCAAATTGGCTTTAGCTTTCAAGATGCCAACGACCAACTATTTATGCCCACCATCTTAGAAGATATTACCTTTGGCCCACGCAACTACGGAATGTCACCAGCAGAGGCTAGCGATCGCGCCCGGCAGTTATTAGCTGATTTCGGACTAGAAGCCTACGCTAATCGTTCCGCTCACGAACTTTCTGGTGGACAAAAACGCCTTGCTGCCCTAGCCTCAATTTTAGCCTTAGACCCGACAATTCTAATTTTGGATGAGCCGACTAACGGTCTCGATCCAGCATGGCGACGACATTTAGCGCAGGTGTTGTTAAAGTTACCAGTGCAGGTGATGTTAATTGCTTCCCATGACCTAAATTGGTTAGGTAGAGTTACGCAACGCGCTTTGGTGCTGTCTGGTGGTCGAATTCAAATAGACGGCAATATTCAGCCACTTTTGCAAGATGGTGCTACTTTAGACCAGTTAGGTTTGCCCATAGATTGGTAATTTGAGATTGGGGCATGGGCCAATACTGCTCGGTTAACCATTTTTAACTCGGCATTGGTTTTGGGGAAAAGGTTAAAGGGTAAAGGTTAAAGGTTTTTTCTTTCCCCTTTCCCCTTACCCTTTTCCCCAAAACTCGACAAGTATTGGGGCATGGGCACAGAAGTGGAGTTTAAAGACTCATCCACTATTCTCTCTGCCCATTGCCCGTAATATTAGATACTATATTTTGGGTTTTATTGCTGTTGGGGTGTTAATGTCTGTTTTACATAAATATACTGTTATTGCTCCTGTTAGCCTGAGCATCGCTTTGTTCGTTACCAGTTGCAGCGAAAATAAAGTTTCTCAGTGCCAGCGACTGATTCGAGTTGTAAATGCCGGAACTTCTCTGATTGATAACAATAAAGGAAGGCAAGTCATCACCAGCATACAACTGTCTAAAGATTTAGAATTTGTGACTAAATCGATTAAGGAACTGAATTTAAAAGATCCCAAGCTAAAAGAATTCCAAAGCGGTTTTGTCAATATTTTTCAGAATCTTAGTCAAGCGATCGCCAAAGCCGGTAGAGCGCTTGGTGCAACCAAGACAGCAGAAGCCTCAGAATCGGGTAGAGAAAAAATCCAAAAGGCTAGGACCGAAATTGACTCAGCACTGACAACAGCTACAACTCTTGGCAAACAGTCAGATACGTTAGTCAATCAGATGAATAAGTATTGTAGCCAGCCAGAATAATTTATCTGGGGAATTGGGAATTGGGAAGAGGACTTGGGGACAAGGAGAAAGACTTGTTTCAAGTTCTCACCTCTTGTCCCCTTGTCCCCTAGTCCCCCTGCTCCCCTGCTCACTCATCTCACG
>NZ_JADEXU010000381.1 GCF_015206895.1 Nostoc sp. LEGE 12450
CTAGCGTGGCAAAACTTACTAGAGAAGAGTGGAAATCCTGTAATCTTAACCTTGTAGGGAAATAATGGTGCAAGAACTTGGCAAGAAAAAGTCTAAAACCAGAGGCAACATCATTTGAAGTACTTGATTGTGTTCAAAAAAGATGCCCCTCGTGCGGGGAAGCAATGTGGAATGAATACAATAATCCTCGACATATAAGAACATTAAATGGAGTAGTAGAACTACAGCTAAAAATTCGTCGATGTCAAAATAATTCATGTCTGCGGTATAAAAAAGTATATCGACCAGAAAAAGAAGGGTCACTCGCTCTACCACAGAACGAATTTGGTTTGGATGTGATTGCTTATATAGGAGCATTACGCTACCAGGAACATAGAAGTGTTCCTCAAATACACACTCACCTTGAATTAAAGGGTATATGTATCAGTCAACGAACGGTTACGTACCTAATTGACAGATATGACGAGTTACTTTCTTTATGGCTAAAAGATCATAAAAGGTTAAAAGCAATAGTGGCTAATCAAGGACGGGTGATATTAGCGATCGATGGAATGCAGCCAGAAATTGGACATGAGGTATTATGGGTCATTCGAGATTGCATATCAGGAGAAATAATACTTGCTAAAACCTTATTATCATCAAGAAATGAAGATTTGGTGGCGTTATTATTAGAAGTAACTAATACCCTAAATGTACCAATTGATGGCGTTGTTAGTGATGGACAACAATCAATTCGTAAAGCTGTTAAACTAGCATTACCTAGTATTGCTCATGGTCTGTGTCACTATCATTACCTGAAGGAAGCAATTAAACCCATATATGAGGCGGATCGAAATGCAAAAAAGGAATTAAAAAAAAAGGTTAGAGGACTACGAGACATTGAACGTAGTATTACCAATGAAACTCAGGAAATGGCAACTATTATTGAAGATTATTGCTCGGCAGTGCGTAGTTCTATAACCAATGATGGTCATCCACCGTTAGAGGCATCTGGATTAAAGTTACAAGAAAATTTGACATTGATAGAGCAAAGCTTAGAACGGATGGAAAAAAAAGTGCTTTAACCCCACCCTTAGTCAACCTAAAACACCTGATAGCTAAGGGTTTATCTGCGACTGCATCTTTATTTTTACCTGTGAGGGTTGCATATCAGTGGGTTGATAAAGCTAGTGATATTCTTAATAATAAAATAGGTCTTAATGCTGCTGGGGTCAAACAAAGTTATCAACAACTGTTAACAGAAATGTCCCAACAAAAGCAGAAAGCTGGTACGCTAAACACTGCAATCGATAACTTTATAAAAACCACTCATAGCTACTGGTCTGGACTTTTTCATTGTTACGAAATTGAAGATTTTCCCAGAACTAATAATGACTTAGAACATGCTTTTGGTATGCTACGTCATCATCAACGTCGTTGTACCGGTCGTAAGGTTGCCCCCTCATCCCTTGTTATTCGTGGTTCTGTCAAACTTGCCTGTGCGATCGCTACTAAACTTCATTCTTTTACCGCATCTGATTTAGCACAAGTTGATATTCATACTTGGCTCGAATTACGCTCTCAACTGAAAAAACACCATAAAGCCAGAATTGAACAATATCGATTTCGCAGAGATCCCAAGGGTTATTTGGCTAATTTAGAGAGTCGTCTTCTCTAGTAAGTTTTACCACACTAG
>NZ_JADEXU010000134.1 GCF_015206895.1 Nostoc sp. LEGE 12450
CCCCTGCTCCCCTGCTCCCCTGCTTTCCACTCACTGTCCTCTTTTGATTCAAAATTCTTCATTGGGGTTAGTATAACTCCTAAGCTAGAAGGATGAATAAGACTCATATAGTTAGAGATAATAAGCTGTAAAGAAAGATTTAACTTAGTTCTATCCCGCAATTAGCTCAAAATGCAGACACGCAAGCTACTCGACTGGTGGCAAACATTCACACCAATAGCGCGAATCGGGGCGATCGCGTTATTCGTTCCACTGCTAGTTCTAAATGGTTGGGCACTTTCGGTATTTTTCAATTATTTCCATTCTCTCATAGTCATTTTAGTGGGAGCCTCAGTCTTAGCATTTCTGCTCAACTACCCTGTGAGTTGGATGGAACATCATGGTGCTAAACGAGAGCAAGTTGCTATCCTAGTATTTCTCTTGGCTTTATCGATTTTATTGGCGTTGGGTGTGACGCTTGTTCCGTTAGCCCTTACCCAAGCTCAACAATTGGTGGCTCGGTTGCCAGAGTTGATCGACTCTGGACGCTCTCAGCTAATGATATTAAACGAAAAAGCGGAGACTTTTGGTTTACCGATTAACCTCGATGCTCTGGTAGTACAAATCAACGATCGCGTCAAAGGACAATTACAAGCGATCGCTGGACAAGTTTTAAATCTGGCGGTAGTTACAGTCACTAGTCTGCTAGATATCCTCTTGACGATGGTTTTGACTTTCTACCTTTTACAGCATGGAAGTGAACTCTGGGAAAGTTTAGTAGAATGGCTACCCTCTAAATTTCGCGCTCCTTTCTCCCAAACAGTCCGCCTAAGCTTTCAAAATTTCTTCATCACCCAGTTGATTTTATCTACCTGTATGGCCTCAGCCCTCATTCCTACCTTTTTGTGGCTGAAAGTACCATTTGGACTGCTATTTGGGCTAACTATTGGTCTAATGGCTCTCGTCCCCTTTGGTGGTTCTGTGGGCATTGCTCTGACTACACTATTGGTAGCACTGCAAGATTTCTCAATGGGTGTGAGAGTTTTGATAGCAGCAGTAATCGTACAGCAAATTCTCGAAAACTTAATTGCCCCCCGAATTTTAGGCAGTTTTACGGGTTTAAATCCAGTTTGGATTTTAATTTCAGTTTTAACAGGGGCAAGAATTGGCGGACTGTTGGGTGTAATTGTGGCAGTACCCACCGCTGTTGTCATTAAAACCGCTTTAAGTGCCTTGCGTCTTGGTGGCGAGGCAAACGATAGCGGCACGGGGGAAGTAACTGCACCCGTTGCAGTAAACGAGTCCTCGAAAGCAAACGCTAACAACACTTTGAGTATTTCTGAAGCGACATTACCTTAAGGAGGCAGGAGGTTTACTGCCTCCTCATTGTGGCTCAATGATGGAACCCATAAACAAAACGTTTCCCGTCTGATTATCCCTAATGGCGCAGAAGAAGGGACGGTCAACAATCATTCGGAATGGTTCTGGTTCATCTCTCAAAGATGTTGCGACTATTCCCACTGAAGTAGCCGCAGCCGCTTCGGTTCCTTCTTCGTTCACTTCGACAAAAGTTTTATGCTTAACTTGGCTAATGGCAAAATTTTTACCCATGCCAGAAAAATTTGCTTTACTGCTGAAAGCCTCTTCCATTCCTAAACTTTTCAAGGCATCATTGAGTGTAATATCATATTCTGTTTTGAAGCGGGGTAGGCGAATAAATCCTTCTTGTTTCTTGAACTGAGTCATCCATTTTTCCCAGTTCTCAACATTCAAGTTTTGATAGAAGGTTTTGAGGTTAGAGTTTTGTTTGGGTAGGAAGATGTAAAAACTAACTTTACCATCTTTACCATAAGGTAAACTAACCGCTTGAAATTCTTCGCTCTCATAGTACCTGTAGTCACCTTCTTGTGACATCATTGGGTGTTGTTTTCGTTTACCAGATGTGATGTAAAAAGGGTATTGAGCAGTTTGACTTTTGTCAAATTCGTTACTCCAATTACCTTTAAAATATATGGCATTAATCAGAAACAACACTTGATTAGGTTCAATACTTTCAACTATTTTAGTAATTTTGCCCTTAGTATTTTCTTTTACCCAGTTATTTATAATATTAGATACGGCGGCATCTTTAAAGTCTAAATTGCTGATTTTAGCTTGATAGAAATCCTGGGTTCTCTTGAGAAAGTCTGGTGCAAAGCTAACATCTTGATTTGCCCAAAGCGAGTTAGCAATACTCAGTTGTACTTTCGCATCTGGATTTTCTAAAAGCTGCTTTAATGCCGCCGCGTAAGAAGAGTTGATTTCTGGTAGATTCATTCCCTGTAATTCTAGGGTTTTTGCCATTGCTTGTTGAGTAGAGCCACTAGCGCCGTTGTAGGTCATGGCAAGAGCGATCGCGACACTCGAAGGTGAGATAAAAATATTATTCTCACCTCGATCCTCTTTCAGAACTTCTGAAAATAGTTTGAAGCCAAACTTATTGCTAGACTCAACTATTCTTGTATCAGTGTTGACTGTTTTTTTTTGCAATGGAGTTTCTGGCTGAGGCAAACTAGATTGGGCGAGGACACTTTTGTTACTCTCGACTTGAGAACAACCTAATACACTGAATAGAACAACACTTGCAGCTGCCAAAGCATAACGTCTGCCCAGACTCACACCATAACGTCTTTGCAGAAAATTTTCTTTTGCATCACTAAACTTTTGCCGATTCATTCTGCTACCTCACTTGCCAAAGATTCCCGATCTGTGATCATGGTTGACGCAGACACTGTGTCAATGATTTACTATTGCATTTGATCCAATAGAAAATGAGACTGTTACAGTTTTTGTAACAGCAAGTTAATAGCTCAGAGGAATTAAAGACAACTCATTAAAGCTGCTAGTTCTTACTTGAGGCGGCTATGCAGACGAATTATGAAAAATCCCAATTTTGAGGAACTTCTTCTATTTATCAATAACAGTATTGTAGACTACCTAATATAAAATAACCACTTCTATTGGGTTTTTATAAATATAGATAGGATTTACGCGAAACTACAGGCGTTAGGGGTAATTCATCAAATATCCCTAACAGAAAAAACTTGTTTCGGCTATTGTTTTGCAAGTCCTAAGATAGAATAACATTTTTAGTTACATGAAATACAGAACTTTCATAGGGACGCACGCCTATGCGCCCCGATAGCAGAGTGTTGTTCAAATAAATTAAAATTGTGTTGACCTATTTTAATTGGTAGGTACACTCCACCAAGCTAAACTATAGGGTTGAGTTGCTTCATTGAGCTTTTGACGAAATTGGATGCGAATTTTGTAATTGCCAGTAGCAGGAATGGGGCAGAAAATATGTTCTACATTATCGATTTGGCTGATTGAGGAGCAAACAGCACCAGCATCTGATTGGGCATCAGCTTTTACTAAGTATAGGTCGAGATTATTCAAACCGCGATCGCGAAAATTTTCGCCCACATCATATTGTTGATTTGTATTTTTATCATTGAGTTCTACCAATCGATCCCAGCTTAGGGTGACAGCAACAAAACTTCCCTGCTTTAACGGTTTTGCTAACACATAGTCAACAGATGCTCCAACATCCACTTTGCGATAATCCCAACCAATAGCCGGAACCGCAGCTGATGGCTGCCATTGACCAGCACTCAATTGCTGATAAGCGCGAAATGTATTTAAATGACCCGCTCCCATTTGAGCATCCAAGGGAATCTTTGGATCTTTATAAGCATCAGAATCTAGCCAGTTTTGATTTTGTTTATCAATTAGTGTCCGGCTCATTCCCAACCGTAAGCCATCGCCACTATCTTGGATTTTGTCTGCTGAATTCAGCAGTACTGCTTTCATTACTTGATGATGCCGAGAATCAATGCTCCAGTGGGGTTGTTTTGTACGTATCTGTCGGTCAGCAAATTCTTGTAATAGAGCAACGGTAGCCGTAACTTGAGGCGCTGCAAAACTAGTACCTGTAACCTTGTTCAATTTGCCATCTGGATTGAGTAAAGGAATATTATTCCCAGGAGCAACTAAACTGATAGCGCGGCGGCCACCAAGATTAAATTCTCTTCCAGCTAGCCTGCCACTGACTCCTTGGTTAGCACCCGCCAGATTAGCCACATCTACTTTGTTAAAAACTCCCCCACGACGGGATGAAAAAGCCACATTCATTCCGTTAAAATTATCTGTAGGAATAGGAATACCACCTTTACCTTGATTACCTGCGATCGCATACAAAACATCATGAACACGGCTAGACCAGTCAACACATAAAGTTAGTAAAGCATTGCCGTCTAAAATAGCCTCTGGTCTAGGGTCACGACTGAGAGGTTCACCAAAGCTAAAATTAATGGCACGGACATCGCCACCATTTTGTAGCGCTATGTGCTGGGCCGATAAACACTCTTCTGGCTGACCCATGCTTTTAGTGGAACCCACCGCAGACGAATACAATCTCGCTCCCGGAGCAATTCCCGGCAAAGCTTTGTCTTTACTTACCATTACACCAGCAACATTGTAGGCGTGAGGGTCAACACCGCTATTAGACTTAGCTGGCCCATTGCGTAAGAATACTCCCGCTAAAGAGATGGCGCGATTTTTAGACACCGCCTTATCCCACCCAAACATTCCCGGCCGACCAATTTCCACTTGACCAATAGCAATCTTACGACCAATTAAATTATAAGGAGCTTGGTGTAGCTTTAAAGCATCAATACCGTTAGTTCCCAAAGCAGATTCTAAAGCCGAAGCAATTACCGGCGCACTCAGACAAGAAGCACTTAATCCCCAAATTATCCAGGTTAGTTTTTTAGTCATTTGTTATTTGCCATTAGTCATTGGTCATTAGTCATTGGTCAAAGTTAGGAGTTATTATTCTCCCTCTGCTCTCTACTCCTCTAAAAAGGCCGGGATCAAAGTTATGAGTCTTGCTCAATGTTTTGTTACAATGCTTACAGACGAGGACGCTTAAAAACCCACTAGCCATGACCCAAAACCTATCTCAAAAGCCCATTGTAATTTCTCCATCTATCCTATCAGCCGATTTTAGTCGTCTTGGTGACGAAATTCGCGCCGTAGACGCAGCCGGAGCAGATTGGATTCATGTTGATGTAATGGACGGTCGCTTTGTACCTAATATTACGATAGGCCCTCTGATTGTGGAGGCGATTCGTCCGGTTACAACCAAGCCCCTGGATGTCCACTTGATGATTGTGGAGCCAGAAAAGTATGTAGAAGGATTCGCTAAAGCGGGTGCTGATATTATCTCCGTACACTGCGAACATAATGCTTCTCCACATCTGCACCGTACCTTGGGGCAAATTAAAGAGCTTGGTAAGAAAGCTGGAGTTGTACTTAATCCTGGTAGCCCTCTAGAGCTAATTGAATACGTTCTAGATTTGTGCGATTTAGTACTGATTATGAGCGTCAACCCTGGTTTTGGTGGTCAAAGCTTTATCCCTGGTGTGTTACCCAAAATCCGCAAGCTGCGTCAAATGTGTGATGAACGCGGTCTTGACCCTTGGATTGAAGTGGATGGAGGGCTGAAGGCAAATAATACTTGGCAAGTTTTAGAAGCAGGAGCTAATGCAGTTGTTGCTGGTTCAGCTGTATTTAATGCTAAAGATTATGCTGAGGCTATTACATCAATTCGTAACAGCAAGCGTCCTAGCCCAGAATTAGCCAAGGTTTAATTCATTGTTGGATTAACCATTCTCTACAAAAAATAGGGTGGGCAAATTGCTCACCCTATTTTTATTTATACATAAAAAGACTGGAAGCTCTTCAAGTTTTGAACTTCCAGTATTTATTATATAAATTGAAAATTTAGAAAGCAGAGATAATCCAGGTTGGGAGGACTAGGATTACAATAGTTGAAAGAGAAGCGTATGACCTACTAGTTCCACCAGCCAAGACAACGATTTCACCATAACTTTCCTGTTTCTGTCCCTGTTATTGGTGTTAAGCGTTTGCTTTATTAAATAAAGCAACACCAATCACAAGATAGAAAGTTTTCTAAGCATTACTCACATCGTCTGCAGTCAATGAAAGTTGTGTAAAATTTGGATTGGGGGAATCCACCTCCCCAAATTCTTTGCTCAGACTTCCTCAGAAAAAGAACCACCATTAGCAACGGTTGCATCATTCGCCTTGGGATAGGAGTTATTTACTCCATGAAATACTGACTACTTTTGTAATCAGTTTGATTTATTTCATAGTCAGAACTAATCATTGATTTTATGTTTTTAAATTAACTTGCTTGCTGCCAATCACCTCTATTGTGGTTGAAATTACCGTTCTTATTAGTTTACCAATGTCGTCAGTATATATTTGCCATTTTGGCAGATTTTTGCAAAAAAATATTAATTAAATTAATCACTGCGATAGAAAACCTACCATGCAATCAATTTTAAATTAGCATGGTAGGTTTTCAGATACTCAATCAACTCTAGGGCAGAATTTCTTGATTCCAAATTATTTTTTAATTGGCTCGATAGCCTTTCAAGGACATATCTTGAATTAATGGCGATTTCCTTGATTAATATTTGTTAATTGTTTATCCCAATTTCTGGTCTAAACTAACGCCACGGATTTCTGTTTTTTGCTTTCCCACTACTTCAAGATAAGCAGGTCTTGAATCATTAGCATGTTTCAGCATTTTTAGATTTTCACTTTGCTGCTGTTTTGTTCTGTTGGTTTGAGAGTTTTCTTTCAGCAATCGGTTGTAGGTACGGTACGGAATGTAATGGAGAGGATTATAACCAGCAAAACGTAGCATTAAAACACATGCCCAGGAGTACTTTCCAGCAATAATCGCTTCAACTACTTTATCAAATTGTTGAGCCTTTACTGTTGTATCTAAGTTACTACTAATACCAGCAATGTCTTGATTCATCATAGTGTTTAATTATTTTGGATGAAGTAAACTAGTTCAGTTTCTGCGATTGTTGTCGTTTCAATTGAGGTTTACAAACTGCATTAATCTTTTTGCAGTTGTTAAATCGCTTTCGGGAAATTATCAGCAATTTGGCGGTGTTGGATGTTGACGAAGGCTAAAAATCCATCTATCAACAGATGCGTACATAACTTTCCCAAGCTCTGATTAGCTCCCGCAGCTTTGAGCGGTAAAGATACAGACTGAAAGTTCTCTGCTGTTTGAGCTTTACCTTGGCGCTATTAAGCAGAGTTTTAGTAATTCTGGCTGATAACTCCCCTAGTAAACTAGTTTGGGCAAGAGCTAGCTTGTAGTAGGGATACAAATTATATAGATTCATTGCTGAACTGTCCCCTTGGCTTGAGGTTTCGACTGCATTTGACCTGATGATTATTTTCATGAACTAACCTTTGATTAAAAACAATCAAGTTTTTAAGCAAGTTTGTTGGCCGCTCATTCCTAATTATCCAGATTCCATCTGATGAATTGAGGAAACTGTAGCTTTTGCTTGTTAGTAACTGAAAGGTAAAAATTTATCTTTTGTCTTCTCATTTGACTGCTAGGACAAAAGTCTAGGCGTAGCTCTTGGTAGATGCAGTTTTATCCTCTGAAACTTTATCGAATTTTAATTCAATCAATTTTCTCTGTTAAAACGCCTGTATTTCTTACTACTGCTTAATTAAGCAATTTCCGGCAAGTTTTCATATTTTTTTGAGTAGTGGAAAAAATTTATTTATCCTAGAGCTTTAACAACGTCATTCGTATATATACTATTTTTTGCCATTAATGTCATCTACAAAATTAGTAGATTTTTAAGTTAAATTTACTGAATGTATTTCGATACGTACTTGCCTATTGTGCAACTTTTAATTTTGTCCTCCCTTGCTAATTTATGAGGGGTCTGACCCCCCACACAATCTCAATTTAAACCCTTTATTATTGTCGAGTCTCTAGAAAATACTACCATTAACTATGATGTAAAACAACTTCTAAAAATAGTAACTGCTAAAGAATAAAACCGTTCGTAGCCATAGCTTTGAACATATTGCCTTAATAAGTTCAATTAGATAATAATATTTATTATTCTGATGTTTCTTGGCTTACAAGAACTACAAATTCAACGCATCTAAAATAAAATTGCTGTAAACCAATCGTGAATATTTCATGATTATCAGCTATTAATAATAGCTAGCCTACAGCACTCATATTTTATTTTTAAAAAGCTCTTTTTTATTGCTTATTGCCTAAGAATGCAAGTAAATATGGCTATGCCACGCTGCGCGAACAAAAATCAAAGCGGATTGTTATAGTTTTAATTATTATCAGTTGAATAAAGTAAAATATCTGTAGTAATATGCTTTGAATAAAAATATGCAATATATTAAATCTGTAAAATATTAGAAAGTATAATATTGTCAACTTTATTCAACAGTAACTTATCTATGTCTTTATCTTTAAAAGATTTATCAATTAGAGATTATGGATGCTGTGACACTTGGGCTAAATGCTAGTAAAAACCATCAATTTCCTTGACTTTGTGATGAGTGCTTTGCTCAACAATAATACCTCGGTCTAGAACAAAGATATAATCGGCATAGAGTAGTCTAGAGTTCTCACTACTTCAACTCTTAACATTACTAAAATTTTCCTTTGTTTCCGGAAACACTCGGAAAATAAAATCACAAATTTAAACTCTGCTTTCTCAGATAAAGACAGGCTAATTCTGGCAACGCATATACTATAGCGGTTCTCAATTGCATGGAATACAGACCTAAACCCCAGTCCCTTCTCCTTGAAGGGAAGGGGAGTAAGATTCAAAGCCTCTCTCCTGTTAAGAAAGAGGTTTGGAGAGAGGCCAAAGTGTATTGCATCCATAGACGCGTAGCGGCTACTCTTACAAGAACGCTTTCAGCGAACCCGCAGGTATGAGAACCGTTTTGATAGCTAATCAATTAATAACTAAGTAAATTCCCCAGATTGCCATTGCCCGTAAGTAGGTGCTAGCGCGGAAAGTACCAGCTGCGGTGATAGCTTCAGGAGTGCGAAATTGCAGCCCATTTTCATAAATTTGCTCGACTACAGCCTGTGTTAACCTCAACGCTTCATCTTTCATTCCCATTTGCACAAGAAAAGCCGCTAGCCCAAAGTTTATCCCAGTCCAAACTTCTAGGGGATGAGTAGCTTTAGGGTTTTCTGGTGAACCGTCAGGACGAACACCATTCGCAGCACCAAACTCTCCATTGCAGAATTTTAAAAAGCACGCATCATAAACAGTTTTTAGGGCAGAAAGGGCGCGATCGCTGGGTACAATATCAGGTAAGTCCAATAGTCGGGCGTAGAATTGTCCGCACAACTGATCCGCCATTACCACATCAGAACCACTTTGACTATCAAGTTGGTAATATTGCCCATTCCAAAGTTTTTCTTGGTAAATAGGAAGAGATTGTGCCAACCAAGCTTCATAAGTAGACTTTTGCGCTGCCAACTCTGCTGTGTTACCTGTCTGGTAAGTTAATAAAATATCGCTAATTGCGATCGCAGCCTCTAATGCCGCCAACCACAACCCACCACAATAGGCGCTAACACCCTGTAAGCGCCAATCATCAAAGGTTTGATCGGGCGCACCAGAATTTTCAGGAATCCCATCGCCATCAAGGTCAAAGGTTTTCAGGTAGTCGAGGGTTTGAACGATCGCACTCCAGCAATCTGCCAAGAATTCTACATCGTCAGCACCCGTGAGCAGAAAATCCCGGTATACTTGCAAGACAAAATCACTACCCAAATCTTTCCATAAATTGCAGTCTTGATAGCTGGTGTAGTTGGTTTTTTCCCAAACGTGTTCATTGGGTGCGCCTAAATCGTGGGGTGTTGCACCGACGACTTTGCGAACTGCAATTGGGCTTTCAGTTTTGATTGTCATGTAATAACCGATGATTCGAGGTGTATCATCACCTTGAGGAATCGCCCGTGCAAATGCCCGAATCACCGACTTCTCCAGTTCGGGAAACAGCATCAGTAGGGCAAAAGAGCCATATAATCGCACATCTAGACTTTCATACCAACGATAATCTAGGCACTCCAGCACCGCAAACTGACCGATGGGGTCAAGTTCTGATGCTGCACTCCAGAGAGTACCGCCGCTAGTGAGGTCATAAAGCTCATTAAATAGAGCCATTTTAAACCAGTTGGGCAAATCTTCCCGGTCGAGAATGGGTTGTTGCCAAGTTTGAATTTGCGATCGCCAGGTTTGGTATTCTTGTAGGGCAGTGGATGCGATCGCCCAAGCATTATTTCCACTTCTATCAAAAAAGTCTGTATATCTGCGATAATAGTTGACTCCGGCGGCAAATTCTGTAATGGGTAAATCCCAAGCGAGGACAAAGGGGATTTCAAGAGTTTCGCCTGGTTGGAGAGTGAAACGAAGTGCGATGCCTGCGGCCGGCGTAGCCATCGCAGCTCCTAACTGTTCACCTTCTCCGACTGGATTAGCATCTATATAATTGGACAAAGAACCATCTTTCGCAAAACTTTGCCACACCTCATCACCAGTTCCTTCAGCATTCCAGCGAGTGTGGTGAAATACTTCCACTTGGGGATGTTTCAGTGTTGCAATACACCAAGTTCCATCACCTTCTTGCAAAGCATCACTACCAACCCGACTTAAAAGACAGCCAAACTGTTGTGTATTTTCAACTATTTGGTTATAGTTTCCTTGACTTTCGCCCCAACGTGGTTGGTATTCATAAACCGGACTACCATCATCACGCACCCGCACTTCGGGAGATTTGAGGGCATTTGTAAACCAGCCCACCATATTTTGCCAAGTGAGCATAATGCTGAGAGTGATTGGTGCATTTGTGGGGTTGTGGGCATTCCAGAGGAATATTGCTACGGGGTAGCTAGTTTCTTGATAATTACCTGCCCAAACTGGGGAAAATTGCTCACAAGTCAACTGTGCTTGGAATACATTTTCGTACACAAACCAGCTACGTGGGTATAGGGCGTGATAATTACCCGTCCCCTCTGTACTGGGAAGCGTTGGATACCACTGCCAAGCTTTGAGAGTGCCATCATCGGGTCCTTGGGTAGATAAAGCGTAGGCTTGGGTAGATGTGCCATTGGATTCAAATACACTGAATTGACAAGCGGGGACGTTTTTGAAGGTATGCTCACCGCCGTCGATGTGCCACAGGTTAAAATCTCCTCGTGAAGAACGACCGATGCAACCTGCACCAAAGCCACCTAAAGGCATACCATGCCAAGGCCCATCATCGATATTACTTGCGTAGCGGACAGTATAAGGTTTATCCCAGCCTAAACCGATGGGACGGCTCCAAGTACAAGAGGGAATTTTCGGAGAGAGTTGATTTGTCATCGCCTAATGTTACAGCGTGCAGTTACGTCAATGAAGACTAGCGCGATGTGCGATTTTTCTCAAGGGGCACAAATATCAATACTTGTCGGGTTTTGGGGTAAAGGGACTCATGTTAAAGGGGAAAAATCTTATATATCAACCCTTCCACTCCTTTTCCCCCTTAAACGAGCAGTATTGGCACAAATATGCCTTCTCGATTCAGTAGTCTAAGTAAGTTGGCACAATAAAATCAAACTAAGCTAAAACCCTTATTGCCTATTACCTATTGCCTATTACCTATTGCCTATTGCCTATTACCTATTACCTATTACCTATTGCCTATTACCTATTACCTATTGCCTATTACCTATTACCTATTGCCTATTGCCTATTACCTATTGCTTATTTGCCTATTGCCTTATCCCGCCAATTATTTACGCCCACTTACTTAGTAGCATCTGGCTCAGTTTGACAAAATATATCTCGGCAAAAATCCGAAAAGCACCAATTTCAGCTTGTAGCTCAGTATATACTTACAAAATTAATATTCACTCTAGTACAGCTGCTACCATATCAAACAAGACTTAGAGCAAAATCCTCTTGTTTGATATGGTAGGCAAACTTCCACCACAGTGTATTATGAGTCTCAATAGGAATATAAATTTTTTGACTTCAAATTTGTCTATCTGTTAAATACGAAATCATCCGCAAAATTAGGAGCGTAATTATGCTACTAGAAACCAAAAACTATCGCCACAAATTAAGCCGCATTTTAATTTGTTCTTTGGGTAGTAGTTTGTTGATCGCGAGCAATGTGCTACCTATAAATGCTTTGGGGAAACCTCAACATTCTCAAGGCTTCATAATTGCTAAATCACCAGATGAGAGACAACCAGAAGCAGTAAAAAAAGGAATTGAGCAACTTCCTGCTTCTCAAGCATCAATATCTCCAAAAAAGAAAACATCTATTGAGTCGCCAATACAGCAAACTCGTCCTGTATCTTCTAATACAGAAACTTCCCAGCCAACCTCGGACGCTTCAAATGATGACTCTACTTCTAGACCATCTAGACGTAGGACTTCTAACTCAAATTCTAATCGTTCCAATAGTAGTGCATCTAGATCGTCTGGAGTCAGGGCTTCTAATTCAAATACCAATCGTTCTAATGCTGGCTCTGGGAGACGCAAGCCAAGTTCAAATGTAGCTAGAAGTGGCAACCAAAATATCGAGCGTCCGGCAGTTTCTGCACCTGTAACACCTACTTATAAAGAGATTAACTTTGTAGATGTCGCATTGGGTATTCTGAGCAAGAGTGACTTTCAATCTCAAGGTAGATATTTTCATTTCTATGAGTTTGAAGGTAGAGAAAATCAACTAGTTCAAATTAGGCTTGTTGGTAGTAAAGATACACGCAGATCAAATAACTTGAGTTTAAATCCTTTGTTATTTCTGCACGATCCTGATAATAATATCATTGTCAAAAAAGGCACTTTGGAAAAAAGCAGTGATGGCGATGATGCCTTCATTTTTGCGCGGTTGCCTAAGAATGGCATTTACAAAATTGCAGTTACTAGCCGAGATACAGGTGAAATCGGTCGCTATAGTTTGGCTTTGAGGAATGACAGAGCTAGCTATACCTTAGATGAAGCAGGCCAACTAAGCGCCAATAGCTCAACCCTAAAACAAAATGGAGGGGCTTACAATGTTTCTAATTTCCAAGGAAGAAAAAATCAGCTTGTAAGTATTCGTGTAGATAGTGTTGATGAAGAATTTTCTCCTTACGTAGCTTTGCTAAATTCAAAAGGACAGACGATCGCTATAGATAGAGAGAAAGATAAAGCTGGCACCTACAGCGCTTTAATTGACCGAGCTAGGTTGCCTGAAGATGACACTTACTATGTAGTTGTCAGTTCCAAAAATCCACAGGAACGCGGTAAATATAGATTGACTATCTTCTGATAATTTAGGTTGCAATAGTTTTCGGTTAAGGGGGAAAGGGGAAAGGGAAAGGGTTTGAATTTCCCTTTCCCCATTGCCCTTTAACCTTTCCCCAGACCAAAAGAGAGATATTGGGTTTAACCAAAAATTATTGATTTAGGTTGTATGAAAACCTCTGCCTGATTTTACTACGCAAAATCTGTCCCTTTCCGAGCCGGAGAGGGACATTCTAGTAGGGGAGAAATTTTTACTGAGACAACCGCCAAATCTTAATGGTGTTGTCTTCACTACCACTGACAAGGGTTTTACTATCAGGACTGAAGGCTACGGATGTCACAGTGTTTGTATGCCCTGTTAATGTGAGAATTTCTTCTCCTGTGGCCGAATTCCAGAGTTTGATGGCGCGATCGCGGCTACCACTGGCAATAATTTTTCCATCGGCACTGAAGGCTACGGTTGTGACTGTGTTGGCGTGTCCCGCCAGTGTGCGAATTTCTTTTCCCGTCAGTAGATCCCAAAGTTTAATGGTGCGATCGCGGCTAGCACTGGCTAAAATTTTTCCATCTGGGCTAATAGCTACAGCTGTTACTGTTTGATAATTTCCCTCTAGTGTGCGGATTGAGTACCCTTTTGTCAGATTCCAGATTTTGATCGTCTTGTCAAAACTGCCACTAGCAAGAATCACGCTATCGGGACTGATGGCTACCGATCGAACCCAGAATGTATGCCCTACCAGTGTCCGAATTTGCTCTCCTGTAGCTAAATCCCAGATTTTGATGGTGTTGTCATCACTACCACTCACCAAAGTCTCGCTATCAGCGCTGATCGCTAGGGCACGAACAGAGTCAGAATGCCCTGTAAGAGTGCGAATTTGCTTTCCTGTTGCTAAATTCCAAATTTTAATAGTGCTGTCATCACTGGCACTTACCAGAGTTTTCCCATCTGGGCTAATTACTACCGTATTCACCTGCTGAGAATAGGCGTTGAGTGAAGATATTTCTTTTCCGGTGGCGAGATTCAAAAGTTTGATTGTGCCATCGCCTCCACTGCTGGCAATGGTTTTACCATCAGGGCTGATGGCGACGGATAAAACCGAGTTTTCATCTCCTTGAAGGGTGTTAGCTAAGGAAACCCTACCCAAAGTAATCTTTGGTGGTTGACCTAAAAGCAGGTCATCTTTGCCAGAATTATTATGCTGACTCAACCTAGAAACTAAACTGGTTTGAATCCGCCGAAAATGTTTATACCAAGATTCTTGGAATCCGAACAACAGAATAAAAGCACTTACCAAAATTAAAGTTCTCAGTAAGGGATAACTTTTTGGTAAAGATGGGGCTTGAGTCGCGGGGATTTTTCCAGATGACTTCCCGGCTGGTGGTAGGGCGAGGAGTTGTTTTGGAGTTAAGTCTTTGAGAACTTCATCGGCTGACTGGTAACGTTCATGGATGTCTTTTTTTAAAAGTTTGTCGATGACAAAATCCAACTCAGCATTTAATGGACTCCGCAAATATTCCCGCCAATTACTCACCCAGGCGTACCCCGATTCCATCCACAACTGAAAGGGGGAAGTTCCCGTTAGCAGATGAAAGCAGGTAGCGCCTAAACCGAACAAATCACTGGCAGGGAAAGCTTTACCATCTCTAATTTGTTCTAAGGGAGAATAACCATGTGAACCAATGGATGTGCCAGATTTGTGCTGAACTTTTGCGGTGAATTGCTTTGAGGAACCAAAATCAATCAGACTTAATCGCCCATCACTTTTATGGCGGATAATATTTTCTGGCTTGATATCCCGATGAATGACTTTGCGATCGTGGATAAATTTCAGGATGGGCAATAAATCTAGCAAAATAGATTGAATATCCCTAGCGTTATACCCCTTGCGCTGTTGCAACTCCTTTAACAAATTATCGCCATTGATAAACTGCTGCACTAAATACAAGCAGCCGTCTTGCTCAAAGTAAGCTATTAAAGTCGGAATTTGGGGATGTTCCCCAAGGTCTTGTAGTCGCTGTGCTTCTTCAGCAAACAACTCCATCGCCTTTTTTTGCGACCAAGTTCCTTGGAACTTAGGAGCTAATTGCTTGATAACACAGCGTTCATTGAGTTTATCGACATCTTCTGATAGATAGGTTCTGCCAAATCCCCCCTCATCTGAAAGGACTCGGATGACACGGAAGCGATTTCTTAAAAGTGACACCAATGGGGTGCTACAACTTTGGCAAAACTTCTTTCCATTGGAATTCAGGGGATTTAGGCAATCGGGATTCAAGCAGCAGATCATGATCTGACAGGCGCGACTGCATAACAACTTAGGCTAAGTTTGCCCCGAACTGTCCCTTAAGAAAATTGACTCTCGCTTACTTGTGGTAGAAAACCCTGTTCTGGGGATTGGGGAATTACTTAATATAGTTAGCGTTTGTAAATAGTAGTCAGTCTTCCTCTTCTGTGGAAAACTACGAGAGCCATAAAATTAATTATTCTTCCGATTATATAATAATCTGAATAGAAATATTTCTCTGAACTGCTACCCCTAGTAATTTTGCTTGTATATTGACAAGCACAAATTGACTAAGTATTAAGTAAAATACTGATTAATTAACCATCACTGACGATGAAATGTAGTTGCAATGGTTACTAGATTTGTTTTTGATATTTTCAATTGCTCATGATAATTGTTAATTTGATACTTTAGGCAATAAAAGGTTCTTTGAAAAGGATTTTGCTGTGATTTTAGACACTTTCAGATCCCCCTAATCCCCCTTTTTAATAGATATTTAGCAGAAGCTACAACTATTTGATACATCACAAACAACTTTTAAAATATGTTCTAACTTAATTTTGTAACCTTGCTTACTTAAGCCTAGCTCTCCATTTCCGAATAGCATTAGCAGTTCTGGCGACTGGTGGCATATATACATCAGGAGTTTCGTTAGAGTTTTCGTATTGTGTAATACTTTTATTATTTAATTTTTGGGTAGTTAGACAGTTAGCTAAAGTAGGCAAATAGCTTTCATAACTTAAAGCTTTTATTACTTCATCGACAGTCTTAAACCGATCATCTAATGTAATCTTTACCATTTTCCCTAAAGTTTTGGCGAAACTATCGGTAATATTTACTTCTTTTTGCCAGCATATCTCACCAGTATTTGGGTGGTAATCAAATTCTAAAGGACTTTTACCAGTCAACATATAAATACAAGTTACACCCAGTGCATAAATATCACTGGCATAAACTGGGCGAAGAGAATACTGTTCTGGTGGCGCAAATCCCCTAGTTCCAATAAAGTTGGTATTTACAACTTGATTGGTAGAGTTTTCACAAGCATCAACTACTTGCTCTTTGACTGCACCAAAATCAATCAGCACTACCCGCTTGTCATACTCACACCGCAATAAATTCTGGGGCTTAATATCCCGATGAATCACATGATGTTTATGAAGATACTGTAATACTGGTAATAATTCCTGTAAAAACTGTTTTACGGAGGCTTCACTTTTGGGCCCACCTCGCCGCACTTCTTGGGCTAAAGTCAAACCCGGTACGTATTCTTGAATTAAAAAAAACTCCTCATTCGCCTGAAAGTAGTCTAGCAGCATGGGAATTTGCGAATGACTACCGAGTTGACCTAAAGTTCTTGCTTCTTTTTCAAAACGCGCACATGCCTTTTGCCAACTTTGGGGACTAGTCACTTTCGGGCAAAGCTGTTTAATGACGCATAGAGGATGTCCAGGTAATACGGCATTTTTGGCTAAAAAAGTGATGCCAAAACCACCTTTACCTAGAACTTGCAATATTTCATAGCGATCGCGGAATAGCTTCTTAGAAGCACACATCTGACCAAGTTGAGTTTGCTGTGAAATGCTCTCTTGAGAATTCGTTATTTTCTGAGAAAAGCGATTCATTAGTATAGAATATCTGCTCTGAAATGTCTCTAATCTTACGACAAATATTTCTTGATAACAGTAATATTACTGGAACTTTGCTAAATCATCATTATTCTTGTTAGGACTTACGCAAAAGTACACACAGTATCTGCGGTACTCCTCTGGAGAACTCGTAGAGTAGCCATAGATGAAAGATATATCCTCGTAGTGGCGTACATCTGTACGCCACTATTCATTCAAATGAGAATGGCTATAAAACCAAGGGTATTGAATTCTAAGGCACTTCAATAGGAATCAAAGCATTTTCTGGCAAGTAGTTGCAAAAACGCCCTTCATCTGCAAGCACCAAAATCAGACGCAGGGGATAATCTGGCGGAACCTGCAAATCTGCCCACGGCACAGCCAACTCTAAACAACTATTTAAAGCTACTTGAGCGCGGCTGAAACGGGGATGCCATTGATAATTGTCTCCAGCTTCCCGAAACTGAATCGATTGCGTCAGCAAGTTAACTTCTAGAAGATGGTGGAAAAGGTAATTAAGTGGGGCTGCATCTGGTACATCTGCCAAGGGAACTGGGCTATTAACCATTGTTTTTTCTGGGTAAAACCACAGCAAATTCAACTCTGTAGGAAAATCCTTTCCTGGTGCAACGCCACCTTTAAAGTCCAGCCGCACATAGAAATTGAGGTGATCTACCCCATACCAAAGTCGCTGGATGACACTGCTATTGTGCATCGTCCCCCGCGCCCCGCCGATTTCTATGCGTCCAGCTTTGTCCCAATCTTGCTCATCACCCTTACCATCGATAACAGGATGGATAAACCCTTGTGGCGTGTGGCTTCCTTGTGCTTCGTGGATTTCCACTGGTTGCTTGAGATAAGGCGGTACAGGTTCATTTAATGCCTTGTAAATGCCAAACAAGTGTTCTCGAAATAACTGGTCAAAGATGGCATCTTGATTTGAGGAGTGTCCTGCACCAAACCACCAAAACCAGTCTGAACCCTCTGCGGCATACAATGCTTCCCATGCTTCTGGATTGTTTTCTTCCGTTGCTTCGGGATGACTTGCGAGCATTTCCCTTGCTTCTGTCAAATAATCCCAAGCCCGATTTTTGGCGCGATCGCCAATCCAAGTGGTGAAACTGCCATCCACCCAAGAACCACTATGTAGTTGTCCTCCGGGAATGGTGGCTGTGGCTGGAAATTCTTCGAGAAATTCGGAGACGGTGACAAGTTTGAGGTGGGGTTCATCGCTCAAACTTTGATACAAAGCTTCTAAGAAGGGTTTGCCATCTTCGGGATAAAATTCCCAGCAATTCTCCCCATCCAAGGCAATGGTAACTAGCCAAGGTTGATCGCTTTGACTGTCTCTTTGCATTTTGGCGATCGCTTGTAAATGTCCCACTAAGTCTGCTGCTGCCTTTTTTGCTGGCATCGCACTGTAGGTAAAGCCAATCAAATCTGATAATCTGTGGTCACGAAACACAATTGACAAATCGCCCTCTGCGGTTTGCAGCCGATAGGGTCGGTACAACAGTTCTGGTTGCTGCACATTCCCCGCCCCATCCCGATGAAAAAAGTGTTTCAGCGTCCACCCTAAGACGGCTTCATCTGAGCATATCCACTTAAACCCTTGGTTAATAATGTGTGGAAGTATCGTCGGGCTTACTGACTGTTCTGAAGGCCACAAACCACGAGGTATCTGTCCAAAGCGATCTTTATAAAAGTTCCAAGCTTTCCGCAAGTGACGGGGAATATCTTCTTCCCACTGAAAGCGCTGCTTAGGTAGCGTCATATTGGGCACAGCTACCCGGCCGGAGTTAGTATCAGCTAGTAAGGGTAAAATCGGGTGGGTGTAAGGCGTAGTGGTAACTTCTAGTTGACCAGCCTCCTGCATTTTGCGGTGTTGGGGGATAATGCGACTGAGGATTTCTCGCTGTTTGGAATAAATGCGCTGGCGATCGCTTAAACTAAAATTGCGACCCTGTTTTAACCAAGTAGCAATTTCCGGGTCATCCCAAAACAGCGGATCGATCCAAGCTAAATTGTGCCAAGCTAGCAAATCACCATAATCTGGTAATTCCCAATTTGCTAAACACCAGGCTTGCCCCTTCTCCTGCCTTTGCTGATACAACTGGCTATAGCGGGGATGTGGGTCAATCAACGTATGGTGATTGGCATCAAAAAAGTGTTGGATAATGAATTCCCTCTGTTCCTGGCTGAGTTTTTCATCCGGTGTCAAGCAGGCTGTGAGGTAAGGGTCAAAAGCAGTCCCAGCAATATAATCTTCTAGTTGTAATATCAGCGATGGAACTAAATTCACAGTTTGGTGTAACTTAGGATACCGCTCTAAGAGCAATACCAAATCTAAATAATCTTTAGTCCCGTGTAAACGTACCCAAGGTAGGCGGTACTGCTGACTGGGAGATAGGGCACTACCAGGAGATTTGTACAGAGGCTGATGTTGATGCCAGATAAAAGCGATGTAGAGAGGATGGGACATAGGAATAGTTAGGAGTTAAGAATGAGGAGTTAGGAGTTGATTCAAAACTCATAACTCCTAACTCCTAACTCCTAACTTTTACACCACTTGTTCAATTTCCGCAATTTCAGGAATCATTTCTTTTAGGCGGCGCTCAATACCCATTCTCAGGGTCATTGCAGAACTGGGACAAGAACCACAAGCACCTTGCAGGCGCAGCTTTACGACAGGCCCATCGAGTTCTACGAGTTCCACATTGCCGCCATCAGACATGAGATAAGGGCGCATTTCATCTAAGACTGTTTCAACGTTGTCAATTGTGAGTTCCATAGTTTTAGACCTGCTAAGTTAATGGTGGGCATTGGGAATGGGGCATGGAGCATGGGGCATGGGGCATTGAATAATAATGATTCCTGTGCCCTATACGCTATTACTCGTTAACTATTATCCAAAATCTTATTTTCCATGTTGTCTGAACAAAGTTTTCGTGTGAGCCTCCTACTTTACTTTAGCTTTTAGGTTCTGCTTTGCAGTCAGACGGAAGACAGGATTTCATTCTCCAAGTACACGTCACCGTAAAAAGGAGCCAAAAATCTATTTTTTGTAAATTTTGAGTAAAACGGAGCAAAAACCAACATTTAGGCGTTTGTTGTGTTTTGTTCTTCAACCCAGCCCATAATTATACAATTTTGTGGTCTAGGGACGGAATTATTTCCAATCTCCTATGCCCAATTTTGTTATTTATTGAATAATAATTACTAAGAAACTTTAAATTTTAAAACTCCAAACCCATTATTGGTGATGCTCCAGATGACCAATGACTAACTCATAACGAGCTAAACGCCCCGCTATCGCTAACAGCACTGTCTGTTGAGTCGCTATCACTAGAAGAAACCATGACTGGTTGTTGATATAGTGGCACTGTAAATGTCACTGTTGAACCAAGTCCTTCACCTAGACTATAAAAATGTACCTCGCCGCCCATTGCTTCAACTAGCTTCTGGGATATTGCCAGTCCTAAACCTGTGCCACCATACTGGCGAGTGCGTGAGCCATCCACCTGAGAGAATAATTGAAACAGTTTATCTTGTTTGTCTAGGGAAACACCGATGCCTGTATCTGCCACACGGACTCTTACCATGCCAGGAAATTGCTGGTCTTGAAGCTTCGATTTTTTGAGTACTAAATCGGCGCTGACGGTGACACCGCCTTCATGGGTAAATTTGATGGCATTACCTAGCAAATTCAGCATCACTTGGAGCAAGCGTTGGTAGTTGCTTTGGACAATAATTTCATCCGAGGTAGCAGGCATTTGCATCCGAAAGCTGAGGTTTCTCATTTCTGCTTGGGGACGCATAAAACTTTCTACATCACTAAATAGCTCATTTAGCTTAACTGGAGCGTAAGCTAGCTCCATTTTACCAGCTTCGATTTTGGCAATGTCCAAAATGTCGTTGATGATATTTAGGAGATGTATCGATAAGTTGTGCGCTTCTGCCAAAAATTGGTTTTGTTCTTCTGGGTCATCTGCCATCCCTTCCAAAATCAGCTTTAAGAAGCCAATCATGCCATTGAGGGGAGTACGAATTTCATGGGATACATTAGCCAGAAACTCGCTTTTGAGACGGGAAGCTTCTTCGGCTTTTTGACGAGCTACTTCTAATTCTTCATATAAAGTAGCATGTGCGATCGCAGTTCCCAATTGATCTGCTGCTTCTTTTGCTAGCTCTAATTCCGATTCTGTTAATGTATAGCATTCATCTTGCCAATTCAAGGCAACCAATCCATTGGCTTGGTCTTGATAGCAAGTCGCAACCACCAAAGTTTTCTGTCGCCCAGACTCTGTGCATCCAGGCACTTCCATTACAAATGGTTCTAGGGTTGTCAAAGCCTGAGCAAAGGCAGGCTCAGAAGCTACATCTATTTCCAAGCCTAGCATTGATCTGAGTTCTGGCTGGCGATACTCAGCCTTCACTTTTACTTTTGAGCTAGAGGGCTGATAAGGACAAATAATACAGCGCTCTAGCCGCAGTGCTTTTCCCAAACTGTCAACTGTTTGCTGCCAAATAATATCTAAATCCAATGTCCGGCGAATATTTCTGGTAATTCGATTTACCAGTTTTTGATGTTGCTGTGAACGTAAAGCCAACTCTATTTGTGTGGGCGTTTTGGATGCCACACGCGCTTGTTTTTTGTTGAGTGTCGCTTGCACTAAGCGTCCCATAACTAAAACTGTAGTGGCAGTTGTTCCCAAACTCGGCATAATCGGACTAATCACTAAGTCCAACTCAAATAATTCCTGATGGTAGCTAAACCAACACTGGAACCTTTCTGGCACCAAACTTGTCAAAATTCGGTGCAATCGTTCCACATAATTAACCTTATCCACAGGGGCAAAGGTTTGCGTCTGGTTCAGCTCGTCAACTATTTTTTCGGTATTTAACCCCAGGAGTTCGCTGTGCTGCCAATGAAAGGTCAGATAGCGCCCTGCCCCATCTTGCGTATACACCAACTCGGCTCCTAGAGTTGGCAATAAGCCATCAGTTTTACTGGTAATAGATTCCAGATTTTGGGAAAATACATTCGGCAATTGGGAATTGGCAGTAATAGTCATTAATTGAGTTGGATAGACAAAGGATATCCGACCGTAATTTTACTAAAGCTGCTAAAATTTATATATAAATTTTTACAGCTTTTTTGCTTTTATTGCGTATTTCTCGGTGTTCTGAAATCCAGCTTGGCAAACTTCACCTTTTTTAACTTGCATTAACAGATGACTGATGGCATTAATCGTTCCATTCACCGCGAGGAGGAACGGGAGTACGCACAGGGGTACGTGTCAGTTCGTCATCTCTGAGGATTTCACCACGCAACCACTGGCGAATTGCTACCTCAATCACTTTACTTGGGTCATTGGTGAGATGCTGAATTTGCTCTAGTAACTCGGAGTCCAGGCGGACGGCAATTTCTACCTTATCGGCTCGTGTGTTTTCCGCTTCGGTAGTTTTCTCTTGCATATTCATAGGTTTGATATACTCTGAATTGGTTTTGTCTAAAGCTTTGTAAAGTAGTTATATTCATCATTTGGGCTAATTCCCTGAAAAATCTTCAATGGGACATTTACATAGTTCCCCGAAATAGCACCAAAGTAACAGCTTTAAGTTTTAAATCGCATTTTTCATATAACTGACTAGACAATGGCTCTAGAAGTTTTGCCGATAAATCAGTGATTATGAGTAATTACAGGTCGTAATTGCCCAAGATCACTACATGATCCCTACATGTACTTATTTACATTTATTGTACGCTCCTAGCTGTTGAATACTAGCAGCGACAAATAGACTTTCATAATATTCTTAAAAGTCCACCTATTTAGATCGAAAGTTAAAGATGGGGTGAAGAGGGGCAGGGG